>JBFYTF010000242.1:0-3606 GCA_041300865.1 Anaerolineae bacterium | reverse complement strand
CTGGCCAGTGCCCCATAGCCGCCGATGCCGATGTAATCGTCGATGCTGGTGGGGTCTATGAGGCCGTTGAGGTTGAGCAAGTGACGGGTCTGCCGTGCGTAAAAGGGTACTTTGTGCTCGTACGCAATCTTCTCCCCGGTGATGGGATCGGTGTAGAGCAGGCGCTCGATGATCTCGTTCCGTGCCACGGTCTTGTTGATGATATCTGGCACGTCTTCGACCTTGACCGACTTATAGAAGATGCCCCGCGGCTGGATGACCATTACCGGTCCCTGCTCACAAAAGCCGTGACAGCCGGTCATCCGCACGTCTGCGTCCAGACCGTTTCTGGCTATCTCGGCCCGCAGAGCATCGATCACTCTTTCACTGCCATAGACCCGGCAGCCGGTGCCCCCGCACACGGTGACACAGGTGCGGTTGGGATCCCGGCTGGCGACGATGGCTTTCCGTTTTGCCTCCAGGTCAGAGGGACTGTTCATCCGCGTGGCTTGCGCCCTCGTCATGGCCTATCCTCCGCTTTGTCGGCCTCCTCGATTCGCTCCAGGACTTCATCCACCTTCTTGGGATGCATCTGGCCCCAGTACTCGTCGTCGACGACGAGAATGGGGCCCAAGGCGCACGCACCCAGGCAATGGACCGTATCGAGCGAATACTTCCAGTCGGGCGTCGTCTCGCCTGGCTGGATGCCCAGTTTCTCTTCCAGCCGGTTCAGGATCTGCTGAGCGCCACGCACGTGACAGGCCGTGCCCACACAGGCGCAGATGCCATGCCGCCCACGGCGCTCCAAGTTGAAGGCGTTGTAGAATGTGGCCACGCTATAGACCTGGCTCAGGGGCAGCCCCAGTCTGTCGCTGACCAGGATGATGGCCTCGCGGGGCAGGTAGTGATGCCTGGCTTGGATCTGCTCCAGTATGGTGATCAGGGGCGTGTCGGCCCCGTTTGAGCCTATGATCTCGACCAGTTCCGTTGGTTCGAAGTCCGTCATGTTAGCATTCTCCTGTACGAATTGCTGCCTGGTTGCGGGGACCAGGAAGGCCTAGGGGAAGATGCCCCGTTCCTTGTACACCTTGGCCAGGCGGGACAGAGCAATGAGGTAGGCCGCGGTGCGCCAGTCGACGTCGTAGGCCTGCGCCGCAGCCCGCACGCGTTCGTAGGCGCTGATCATCTTCTTGCACAGCTTGGCGTCCACCTCGTCACCATCCCAGAATTCGCTCCGTTTGTTCTGCAGCCACTCGAAGTAGCTGACGGTCACGCCGCCAGCGTTGCACAGGACATCGGGCAGCAGGGCGATGTCACGCTCCCGCAGGATGGCGTCGCCCTCCATATCTGTCGGGCCGTTGGCTCCCTCGGCCACCAGCCTGACGTTGAGCAATGGCGCCGTCTCGGCGGTGATCTGGTTCTCCAGGGCAGCCGGGATAAAGATGGTGGCCGGCGTGCCCAGGAAGGCCTCGTGGTCTATGGCCGTGGTGTCCGGATAGCCCGCGACGCCACGATTCTTTTCGACATAACGCGCCAGATCGTCAGGGTTGATGCCGTCCGGGCGCGAGATGGCGCCCGTCGCATCCTCCACTGCAACCAGGCGGGCGCCCTGGGGTTTCAGCAGGCGCGCGGCCCATGAGCCGACGTTACCAAAACCCTGGACGGTATAGGTCGCGCCGCGCAGGTCCAGGCCCTGGTCGCCGGCCCATTGCTCGATGCACAGCACCACTCCCAGTCCGGTGGCCTTCTCTCTCCCCGCGCTGCCCCCCGACTCGATGGGCTTGCCGGTGACCACGTGTAGGCAGCGGTTCCGCTCCTGAGGCGGCATGGTAGAGAGGTACGTATCAAGCATCCAGGCCATGATCTGGGAGTTGGTGTTCACGTCCGGTGCCGGAATGTCATACTCCGGCCCGATGCTGTTGCCCAGGGCAAAGGTGAAGCGGCGGGTAATCCGCTCCAGCTCCCGCTGCGAGTAGCCGGTGGGATCAAACTGGATGCCACCCTTGGCGCCGCCGAACGGGATGTTGATAATGGCCGACTTCCAGGTCATCCACGTGGCTAGCGCCCGGACCTCATCGATGTCTACCAGGGGGTGAAACCGGAGCCCGCCTTTGTAGGGGCCCAGGGCGCTGTTGTGCTGCACGCGATAGCCGGTGAACATCTCGATCCGGCCATCGTCCATCTTGACCGGAAAGTTGACGGTGATCTCGTTGGTCGTCTTGCGCAAGATCTTGCGGATCTCTGCGTCGAGGCCGAGGAGATCCGCTGCCTTATCAAACTGCCGGATTACGTTCTCGTAAACGCTCGCCGCCTTGGTCATGGGCCTCCCCCTGCGGTTTTTGTTCGGAGTCGTGACACGAGCAGGACCAGCCATTGGGCTGAGCTTGTCCGAGCTCTACCAGGGCAGAAGGTGGTTGCTGCCCTGGTCGGCGCCACCGGGCACTGGACTACCTGCTCCAGAGTTGGACCGGCGGGTAGTGAAGCGAGGAAAGCAACGCGCCGTATCCCCTCCGAGCCTGCACGTCGGCATCGTCCACCACCTGCACGTCCAGCACGTGCGCTGAAGGGAGCCCACCAATCAACTCAGCGTAGCCCTGAGCCAGAGCATGGTCCCAGGTCTCGGCCATCACTTTCAAGGCTGCTGTCTTGCGGTCGGCCCACACCAGGAGGTGAATGGGCAATCCTCGGTCCCGACCTCCATTGCACTGGTCTTGAGGTGTGGCATCATAGTCATAGATGTAAGCTGCCTTAACGTTCTCATCCAAGGTGCCCAGGCATTCGGCCACTTGCTTGGCTACGCTGTAGTGGCAGTAACCGCACGCCCTTCCGTCCCCTGCCTTGAGGCAATCTAGGACGCTCTGTGTGCCCTCCAGCATCATCTTTTGGGCGCAGTACTCCACCGCCTTGTCCAGGATCCCCCGGCTCGTGTCGGTCACGTTCCGCGTGTCGAGAGCCTTGTTCATTGCTGCACCTCCCTGCATGCTCATAGTCAAACCGTTTCCGGGCCTATCATAGCACCAGGCTCGTGAAAGGCTCATAGAAAAGCAGGCTGGCCTTATGAGAGAAGCATGAAAAAACGGCGGCCTCGCCATGGCGAGGCCGCCGTCGTCGCTTTGGACTGATGCGGGACTAGGAGCCCGGGACTGCTCCCTTCTGATCTGGGCAATTCAGCATGTATCCGATGCCGGGGGAAGTCAGGATGTGCCGTGGATTCGCGGGATCCGCTTCCAGCTTGCGCCGCAGGTAGCGGACGTACGCGCGCAGGTAATCGACGTCATCGACATACTCGGCCCCCCAGACCTCGGCGAGGAGGTCCCGGTGCAGCAACACACGGTTGGGATTGAGGGCCAGCTGCCGTAACAGGGCGTACTCGGTGCGGGTGAGGGATACGGGTGCGCCCCCCGCCTTGACGGAACAACGGGCGAAGTCGATCTCCAGGTCGCCACAGATCAACGTTGTGCTGGCAATCTCTTCGGGCCGGCAACTGCGCCGCAGCACCGCCTTGACCCGCGCCACCAGCTCCTTGGCACTGAAGGGCTTGGTCAGGTAGTCGTCGGCACCCATGTCAAAGCCGCGCAACATGTCCGCCTCTTGCGCCTTGGCCGTGAGCATGATCACAGGCACGCT
>JBFYTF010000132.1:0-13282 GCA_041300865.1 Anaerolineae bacterium | reverse complement strand
GGGTATCCAGCTGGTGGACGGCCGCATGCCCGGCTTTGCGGCTCTCATCGGCGCGGCGCGCACCAACCAGGCCGCCGTGGAGCTGGTTCGCCAGCTTCAACAGCGCAACATCCTCATCTTCTTGAGCGGCAACGTCAACGGCCGGAGCATTATCCACCAGCTCATGGAAGAGGGCGTGGAGATGGGCTACGACACCTACATCGTGCCCTTTGGCCTGGACACGGTGTCCACGGTCTATCCCATGGGCTTTGCCACCCGCTCGGCCCTGACCTTTGGCGGCATGAAGGGCGGCCAGGCACGCGAGATCTTGCTCTACAACAAGTATCGCGTCTTTGCCTTCGCCATCGCCCTGGGCGAGGTCGACGACCTGAAGTACGCGACCGCCGCCGGAGCCATCACCTATGGCTTCCCGGTCCTGGCCGACACGGTCATCCCCGAGATCCGGCCCACGGGCATCACCGCCTACGAACACGTCATTTCCTTGCCCTGGGACGACATTGAGGGCGCCAACGACGCCGAGAAAGCCGCTCGCTTTGTGCAGAGGGCCATCGAAGTCCGCGGTGTCAAGATCAAGATCACCGAGGTCCCCATCCCCGTGCCCTACGGCTCTGCCTTCGAGGGCGAGCGGGTGCGCAAGTCGGACATGCGCGTCGAGTTCGGCGGCAAGTACTCCCGCTGTTTCGAGTACCTGCGCATGGTCGACATGGATGCCGTCGAGGACCACAAGATCGAGATCCTGGGCCCCAACTTTGACGAGGTGCCCGACGAGGGTGCCATGGACATGGCCATTCTCGTCGAGGTTGCCGGCCGCAAGATGCAGGAAGACTTTGAGCCGGTCCTCGAGCGCCAGATCCACTACTTTGTTAACGGCGCCAGCGGAATCCAGCACATCGGCCAGCGCGACATTGCCTGGATCCGCATCAGCAAGGCGGCCGTCGACAAGGGCTTTAACCTGAAGCACTTTGGCGAGATCGTCTACGCCCGCCTGCACGCCGACTTTGGCGCCATCGTCGACAAGGTCCAGGTCAAGATCATCACCGACCCGGCCCTGCACGCCGAGTGGCTGGACAAGGCCCGGGCCGCCTACAACTATCGCAACCAGCGCCTGGCGGCCATGACCGACGAGGCCGTGGAAGAATTCTACTCCTGCACCCTGTGCCAGAGCTTTGCGCCCGATCACATCTGCGTCGTGAGCCCCGAGCGGCTGGGCCTGTGTGGCGCGTACAACTGGCTCGACTGCAAGGCCAGCTACCAGATCAACCCCACCGGTCCGAACCAGCCCATCAAGAAGGGCAGGGCGCTGAACGAATGGACCGGCGTGTTCGACAACGTCAATGATTTTGTGCAGCAGGCCTCGCATGGCAGCGTGGAGAGCGTGACCATGTACTCAATCATGGAGACGCCCATGACCTCCTGCGGCTGCTTCGAGTGCATCATGATGATCCTGCCGCTGTGCAACGGTTTCATGATCGTCAGCCGCGAGGATCCGAGCATGACCCCGGCGGGCATGACCTTTAGCACGCTAGCCGGCATGGCCGGCGGCGGGTTGCAGACACCCGGTGTCATGGGCCACGGCAAGTACTTTATCACCAGCAAGAAGTTCATCCGCGCCGATGGCGGCCTGCCGCGCATCGTCTGGATGTCCAGCTTCTTGAAAGAAAGCATGGCGGAAGAGCTGAAAGAGGCTGCCATCCGCGCCGGCGACCCAGACCTCATCGACAAGATTGCCGACGAGCGAGTGGCGACCAACGAAGAGGAAGTGCTGGCCTACCTGGAAGAGACAGGACACCCGGCACTGTCCATGGACCCGCTGATGTAGTACCAAGGGCAGGGATCAGGGCACGGCCCTGATCCCTGCCCGGTCTGCCAGGCACGAGCCGCTCTGGCCGCCGGCAGACCCTGGGAGCCTGGAATCTGGAGTTGGCAGCGATCTGGCGAAGGCAACCAGAGCCAAGAAAATCACGATCGAGCATCCAGCAGCAAGGGATGGCCCTTGCTGCTGGCCATGTCAGGACATCTCTTGACATTAAGACTTGTAGGTTAGAGTCCAAAGCAACCGTGCAACTTACCTGCTAGGAGGAGGATCTATGCCAGTCACAGTCGAAATTCCGAAGGAACGGTGGACCGGCACTATCCGGGAGGTGACCCTCGGTGCCACGAGTGCCGATGGTGGCACCCGCTCCCGGACGGTGACCGTCGGCGGGGAGACGACGCTGCCCTTCCTGCATTTCGAGGGCAAAATCCCACATCCGCCGGTCATCGGCGTCGAGATTCAGGACTGCTGCCCGGCCGAATGGCCGGCTACGCTCCTGCAAGCCTGGGGAGACGCGACGCAGGACCCGGCAGCCTGGGCGAAAAAGGCCGAGGAACTGGGAGCGGACGTCATCGTGCTCAAGCTGCGGGGCACCAATGCCGATGGGTCCAAGACAACGGGCGCCCAGGCGGCCGCCAGCGTCAAGGCGGTGCTGCAGGGCACCGGCCTGCCCCTGATCATCCGTGGCCCAGGCCAGGCAGAGGCCGACAACGAGCTGCTGGTGGGCGTCGCCGAGGCGGCTCCGGGAGAGCGGCTGGCCCTGGGGTTGTGCGAAGACAAGAACTATCGCACCATCGTTGCCGGCGCCCTGGCTCACGGCCACCTGGTGATGGCGAGCTCGCCCATCGACGTCAACCTGGCCAAGCAGCTCAACATCCTCATCAGCGACATGCGCCTGCCCCTGGACCGTGTGCTCATGGACCCCACCACGGGGGCCCTGGGTTACGGCCTGGAGTACACCTACTCTGTCATGGAGCGCCTGCGCCTCGCAGCTCTCACCGGCGATGGGATGACACAGCAGCCGATGATCTGCTTCGTTGGCGAGGAGAGCTGGCGACAAAAGGAATCACGTGTAGCCAAGGGCGTGCCGGGCGAGTGGGGCGATCTCGAAAAGAGAGGCATCACCTGGGAGACGGTAACCGCTACGGCGCTCCTGGAGTCTGGCGCGGATATTGTCGTGCTGCGCCATCCGAAAACCATCGGCGTCGTGCGCGAGACCATCAACAAGCTGATGGTAGCTTAGAGGAGATGAGCTGATATGTCACTCTCAGGACTTCAGATCTACAAGCTGTTGCCAAAAACCAACTGCAAAGAGTGCGGCTTTCCAACCTGCCTGGCTTTCGCCATGAAATTGGCGGCCAAGCAGGTTGACCTGGACGCCTGCCCGCACGTCTCGGCCGAGGCGAAGGAAGCCCTGTCAGCCGCCGCCGCGCCGCCCATCCGCCTGATCAAGCTGGGCACCGGCGAGCGCGAATTTCAGGTGGGCAACGAAACGGTCATGTTCCGCCACGAAAAGACCTTCTTCAACAAGCCCGGCTTGGCCCTGCGCATCAAGGACACCGAAGACGCCGAGGCCATCGCCCAAAAGGCCCAGATGGCCAGCGACTACAGTGTCGAGCGTGTCGGCATCGACATGGGCTTCAACGCCCTCGCGGTGGAGAACGCCTCCGGCGACCCGAACAAGTTCGCGGAAACGGTCAGGCTCGCGCGTGGCAAGACCGACCTGCCATTTGTGCTCGTAGCCGGTCCCGACGCGATCAAGGCCGCGCTGCCGGTGGAGGGTGGTCATAAGCCTCTGCTCTATGCCGCCACGACAGCCAACTGGCAGGCCATGGCCAGCGTCGCCAAGGAGTGCGGTGCTTCGCTGGCCGTGCGCAGCAGCGACGGCCTGGACGAGCTCGCCGACCTGACGACCAAGATCGAAGAGGCCGGCGTGTCGGACCTGATCCTCGATCCCGGGAGCCGCGCACTGGGCGAGTCCCTGGCGCAGGTCACCCAGCTTCGCCGTCTGGCTCTCAAGCAGAACTACCGGCCCCTGGGCTTTCCCATCATCGCCTTTCCGGGCGAAGTGGCCGACAGCGAAGAGGGCGAGATCGTGGCCGCCACGCAGTATATCGCCAAGTATGCCGGCGTCATCGTGGTGGACCGCTTCGATCCGGCTGTGGCCTATCCGCTGCTGACGCTGCGCCTGAACATCTATACCGACCCGCAGAAGCCCATCTCGGTTGACCCGGGCATCTACGAGTTCAACAGTCCTACCGCGGATGCGCCGCTGCTGACCACCACCAACTTCTCGCTGACCTACTTTAGCGTCGCCGGCGAGTTGGACGGCAGCGGCATGCCGGCTTGGCTGCTCATCTGCGATGCCGAAGGCATGAGCGTCCTCACCGCCTGGGCAGCGGGCAAATTCGATGCCGAGACCATCGCCAAGGCCGTCAAGAACTTCAGCGCGGGCGACAAGGTCAGCCACAAGAAGATCACCCTTCCCGGCCACGTGGCCGTCCTTTCTGGTGAGCTGGAAGAGGAGCTTCCGGGGTGGGAGATCCGGGTCGGCCCGCGCGAAGCGGTGGACATCCCGTCCTATCTGCGGTCGTGGAAGTGACAGCGTGCGGGATGACGGCGCAGACGCGTCGGGCGCCGACCTCAGCGAGGCCTGTCAGTCTGAGGAGCGCAGCGACCAAGAATCTGCGCCTAGGATCTAGCTGACATGACTGCCATCGTCGTTTTCAAGCCATCGGGCAAGGTAGTCGAGGTCCCGGTCGGCACGCTGCTGTCCGACGCGGCGATTCAGGCCGGCCTGGCTCTGAACCTGCCCTGTGGCGGACAAGGGCGCTGCGGCCGCTGCCGGGTCAAGATCGAGCATGGTGCTATCAGCCATCGCAGCGGCGCGCGCCTTTCCTCCGCGGAGCGGGAAGAGGGCTGGGCCCTGGGTTGCCAAGCGGTCGTCAAGGGCGACGCCATCATCCACGTGCCGGAACAGGAAGCGGTCGAGGTCAAGTTCATTACCAAGACCGTGGGCGCCGAGCGTGTGGCCCTGGCAGCCGAGTTCGCGGGTGACCGGGATCCGAGCGTCCGGCGCTTTCACCTGACGATCGAGCCGCCCAGCCTGGACGATCAGACCACCGACTGGGATCGCCTGGTACGCGAGCTGGCTACGCAACACGATATCCCCAACGCCACCGCCGATCTGGCCATGCTCCGTACCTTGAGCCGCGACCTGCGCGACGCCGAGTGGGACGTGACGGCCGTGCTTGACATGGGCGACCCGCTTCTCAACCCCTGCGCTCAGCCACGCCTGATCGACCTGTTGCCGGGGGATCAAACCCGCCGCTGTTATGGCGTGGCCATCGACATCGGCACGACCTCCAACGTCGTCTACCTAGTCGACCTGCGCCAGGGCAAGGTTGTCGACCGCGCCTCGGCCTACAACGCCCAGATCCAGGCCGGCGAAGATGTCATCTCGCGCATCATCTATGCCCAGAAGCGCGATGGCCTGGACCGTCTGCAAAAAATGGCGCTCAAGACCCTCAACGGGCTCCTGGACGAGCTAACGACGCGCCACGAGATCGAGCCCAGGCAGATCAGCAAGGCCGTGGTCGCTGGCAACACGACCATGATCCAGCTCTTCATGGGCATCGATCCAAAGTACCTGCGCGAGATGCCCTTCATCCCAACCCTGAGCCAGCCCCTGCCCGTGACCGCCGAGACCCTTGGCCTCAACATCAACCCTCAGGCAACCGTCGACTGCCTGCCGGTGGTGGGCGCCTACGTGGGCGCCGACATTACAGCCGGCGTGTTGGCGTCGGGCATGTACGACACCGACAAGCTGACGCTGTTCATCGATGTCGGCACGAACGGCGAGATCGTCCTGGGCAACCGCGACTGGCTCATCACGTGCGCCTGCTCGGCAGGCCCGGCATTCGAGGGCAGCGGTGTGCGCCACGGGATGCGCGCCACCGCGGGCGCCATCGAAGAGATCTGGATCGACCATCGGACGCACGAGCCGACGTACGAGACCATCGGCGGGCTGCCGGCACGGGGTATCTGCGGGTCAGGCATGATCGGCCTGCTGGCCGAAATGTTTGTCACCGGCATCCTGGACAAGGCAGGCAAGATCCAGCGGGATCTGCCCACGCCGCGGGTGCGTGTGGGCGACCACGGCGGGGAATACGTTGTCGCCTGGGCTAACCAATCCGGCATCGGCGCCGACATTGTCATCAACGAGGTCGACATCGCGAATCTACTGCGCACCAAAGGGGCCATCTATGCCGGTTTTACCGTGCTCGTGGAGAGCGTGGGGCTGCAGATGGCCGATGTGGAACAGGTACTGATTGCGGGCGCCTTTGGGCAGTACATCAACGTCGAGAAGGCAATCCAGATTGGCTTGCTGCCCGACATGCCCTGGGACCGGTTCCGCTTCCTCGGTAACACCTCGGCCCTGGGCGCTTTCCATGCCCTGGTCTCGCGGCCCATGAGGCGTGAGCTGATCAACGTCGCCAGGAAGATGACCTACCTGGAGCTGTCGGCCGACAACACGTTTTACGACAAGTTCATGTCGTCTCTGTTTTTGCCCCACACCGACATCACCGCTTTTCCGTCGGTCATGAAGGTCTTGGAGGACCACGCCAACGGGTAGAGATCGGGGCCAGGAGCGTGCCCGGCCGGGAAGCGAAGGCAGGGGGCGGAAGAGAGATGTTATGCTCAAGCGGGTGGCATCTACGCGAGATGACACCCACCAGATCAGCAAGGAGGCGAAAGCATGTATATCATCGGTGAGAATATTCAGATCTTGTCACCGCGGGTCAAGGCAGCCATCGCAGATCGCGATCCGGCCCAGATTCGCGAGATGGCGCGCGTCCAGGTGGAGCACGGCGCGAGCATGGTCGACCTGAACATCGGCCCGCGCAAAAAGGACGGCATCGAGGTCATGCAATGGATGGTCGAGCAGGTGCACGACGAGGTGGGCCCGGTGCCCGTGGCGCTCGATACGACCAATTCCGCGGCCATCGAAGCCGGTCTCAAGAAGTGCAAGGAGTTGGGCATCGAGGCCATGATCAACTCGACCTCCGCCGATCCCGACCGGCTGAACGTCACCATGCCCATGGCGGCCGAGTACGGCGCCAAGATCATTGCCCTGGCCATGGACAAGAACATTCCGCCGACGGCTGACGGCCGCGTCGGCCTGGCCATGGAGATCCTGGTGCCCAAGGCTGAGGAGTTGGGCATCCCGATGCACAACATCTATCTCGATCCCCTGGTGCTGACCGTCAATGGCTGCCAGGACCACGGGCCGGAAACCTTGAACGCCATACGCTCTTTCAAGATGCTCTGGGATCCCGCGCCCATGACCACGGTGGGCTTGTCCAATATCTCGAACGCCGTGCCCCATGAGAACCGCAGCCTCCTGAACCGCACCTACCTGGTCATGCTCATGGCCGCCGGCCTCGATTCGGCAATCGCCGATCCCCTGGACCTAGCTCAGAACGAGGTCATCCGCATCGTCGAACAACGCGATGACAGCACCGGGATAGGCAAGGCTTTCCTGGCCCTGCACGATTCCGTGGCAGCCATGGAAGATTTCACGCCCGACCACGTAGACATGAGCGACCCGGAGCAGGAAGCGATCTATCGCACGGTCCGCATCCTGGAAAACAAGGTCATCTACGCCCACGGCTACCTGACCACCTGATGATGGCGAGCCCTGTGCTCGCTACCCCTGTTCACCCAGGACCGCCCGGATGTACCTTCTCGGGCGGTCTCTTTCGTTCCCACCTCGCAGAGGGTGCGCCGGGAGCCATTTGACAAAGGCTTTCCGTTGTGTTACGATCCAGGGGCTACGTGCCCACGAGTTTGTGGTGAGCTAAAGGAGATGAAAGATGAACCCCTCAAGAACTATCGTACTTGCCCTGTTGCTCTTCGCCCTGGTCACGGGTCTGGTGGCCTGTGGTGGGGAGCCCAGCCCCGCGCCTGCCGACACGGCCGCCCCCGTGGCTAGCGACATGCCCGCACCGACGGCTACGCCCACGACCGTGCCGCCTACCGACACGCCCGAGCCTACAGCAGCTGCCCCGCAGGTGACAGAGCTGGACCTGCAAGATCTTGCAACTCCGTCGGATCTGTCCAGCTATCGTTCCAACGTGACAATGACCACTTCGGGCACGCAGGCCGGCGAAACGGTCGAGGGGAGGCTCGAGGTGCTCATGGAGTATACGAGCGAACCCCTGGTGCAGCACCTCCGCATGTCGGGTGAGGGTGCTGGTATGGCGGAGGTCGAGTCGATGGGGACCGTCGAGATGTACCAACTGGAAGACACCACATACATTCAGTTTGGCGACCAGTGGCTCAGCGTCCCCACGACCGAAGAGATCACGGCCAACATGGGCGTCATCAAGCCGGAGGACCTGCTCGAGGATACCTGCGGTTGGCAGCAACAGGCCGACACCGAGTACGAGGGCATCGAGGCGTATCGTTGGACCCTGGCCACCGAGGATGCACAAGCCTGCATGACCGAAGACATGATGGAAGGTCTGGGCGAGATCAGCGAAGCAACCGGTGAGCTGTACGTCGCCAAGGAGGGCAACTATATCATCCACATGGAGATGGCGCTGACGGGCAGCGAGCTGAACGCCTCATTGGGGGGCGGAGAACAGGTCCTGGACGACGGGCGCATGGAGGTAACCTTTGACCTGCGGGACGTCAACGAGCCGTTCACCATCGAGGTCCCCGAAGAGGCCTTGACCAGTGGCGCGCTGCCGGAGGACATTCCCGTTCCCGAGGACGCCGAAGATGTGACCAATGCCTTTGGCATGATCACCTACAACACGGCGCGGTCGCCGGCCGAGATGAGCGACTACTACCAGGCCCAAATGCCGGCGAACGGTTGGACTGAGGTCAGCACCGAAGAAACCGAGGGCATGTTCGCGCTCGAATACTCGAAAGAGGGCCGCACCGCCAACCTGATCATCAACACGGACGCAGATTCAGGCATGACAGAGGTCGTGATCATGATTGCCGAGCCGGAGAGTTAGTACTCTGTCAAGGCTGGGTTGTCATTCTGAGAGACGAAGAATCTCGCTTGCAGTGAGAGCCAGCGTTTGCTTTGCGCTATGTTCCTCAGAATGACAAGGAGTCGGCGAAGCCCCGAATTCGCAGTTCGGAGTACTGGTCTGGCAGGCTGACAACGCCAGAGTTCCGCCGGTTTGGGTGAGCCCTTAGCCGCCGGGCCGTTGCCCGGCGGGAGCCTGCGGCGATGGCGCACCGTGCTCACAGCGAGACACCGTTGGTGACGGCCCGCTGGCCGATTCTGAGCAGCCGAGGCAAGTACGATGGAGATTCTCGACGAAGGTCAAGGCGAGCTGTTGGGGTGGCACGACCCCGACGAGAACCGGGCCTGGATCCGCGACCACAAGCCGCGTGGCCTGACGGACAAGCGCATGTCCGTAGCGGAGGCGGTGCGTCTCTTTGTTCACGATGGGGCCTACATCGGCCTCGGTGGCTTTGGCCACATTCGCACCCCCATGGCACTGCTGTACGAGATCATCCGCCAGGGACGGAGAAGCCTCGCGGTGGCGGGCAAGACTGCGGTGCACGACATCGACATCCTTATCGGCGGCGGCTGTGTCACCAAGGTCGAGTGTGCCTACTCCTTCGGACACGAGATGCGCGGCCTGTCACCCTGCGGCCGGCGCGCGGTAGAAAGTGGGCAGGTGCAGGTGGTCGCCGAGATCTCGAACGCCGGCTATCAGTGGCGTTTTCTGGCAGGTATGATGGGCGTGCCCTTTATCCCGGCCCGCAACCTGCTCGGCACCGACACCTTTGCCAAGAGCGCCTGCAAGGTGGCCCGCGATCCCTGGTCGGGCAAGCCGGTGGTGCTCATTCCCGCCGCCTATCCTGACGTGGCCCTGCTGCACGTCCCCCGCTGTGACCGCTACGGCAATGCCCAGATCGACGGCATCCTCGTCGAGGATTTTGAGCTGTCACGCGCCGCCCGCCGGGTCATCCTGACCACGGAAAAGGTCGTCGACGAAGAGCTAATCCGCTCCAACCCGCGCCTGACGGCCATTCCCTACTATGTCGTCGACGCCGTGTGTCTCGTGCCCTTTGGCGCCCATCCCGCGCAGATGCCCTACCAGTACTTTTTCGACGAGGAGCACATCGGCGAGTGGCTGCAGCTGAGCAAGACGGAAGAGGGAACGAAGGAGTACATGGAGCGCTACGTCTTTGGTGTTGCCGGTCCCGAGGAATACCTGCAGCGGGTAGGCGGCCTGGAGAGGATGCAGGTGCTGCAACAGCTCGAGGAGAGCCGCTTGCCGCTGGTCTAGAGGAGGAGCAGCTATGGCCACTTTTACCCTGACGGAGCTGCTAGCCTGCGTCGCCTCCCGGCTCCTGGAAGACAACCGCTCTGTGTTTGTCGGCACCGGCCTGCCCATGATCGCGGCGATGTTGGCCCAGCGGACGCACGCACCGAACCTGCTGGTCATCTTCGAGGCCGGCGGCGTTGGCCCGCGGGTGCCGTCGCTGCCCGTTTCGGTGGGCGATGCGCGCACCTTTCACCAGGCCGTCCTGGCCTCGAGTATGCACGACGTAATGGCCGCCTGCTCCGCCGGCTACGTCGACTACGGGTTCCTGGGAGGAGCCGCGGTCGACGGCTACGGCAACCTCAACACGACCGTCTTTGGCGACTGGCATCGTCCGAAGGTGCGCCTTCCTGGCTCGGGGGGAGCGAACGACATCGGCTCCTTCTGCTGGCGGACCATTTACCTCATGCGCAACCAGAGCACCCGGACCTTTGTGCAGACGCTACCCTTCTTGACCACACCCGGGTACCTGGACGGCCCCGGTGCCCGCGAGCGGGTCGGCTTGCCGGCGGGCTGCGGCCCCTATCGCGTGATTACCCAGCTGGGGGTGTATGGCTTTGACGAAGACAGCAAGCGCATGATGCTCGTCGCGTGCCACCCTGGCGTGACCGTCGACCAGATTCAGGCCAACAGTGAATTTCCCATCCTGGTCCCGGCCGCCGTGGCTGAGAGTGAGCCGCCCACGGCCGAAGAGCAACGCATCTTGCTGGAGATCGATCCCACCGGCCTGGTCCTGGGCAAGTAGCACCCCGTCGCTCTCTGCCAGCCCGCGGTGCGTTGGACGCCCGTGACCTGCACCCATCGCTGGATCTCAAAACGAACTGCGCCCCGTGGAGGAGTCGCGGACTTGTCCGGGCAGTTCTGGCTCTTTGCTGAGCCTCCCCGAACGAGTCCGGGACTCCCAGCTCGCGCCCGTCCCAGAATCCTCCTCGAGTGCGCGCCGCGACTGATACCTGCCCGCCGGACAGGCGCGGGCAATCCGCGGCGGCCCGGCCTGGACAAAACCTTCACTTGCCCTTTGTCCTGCTTTCGAGTATAATCTGCGCCAGATGGCGGGACGGCAAAGACGCCCGATCTTTTCCACTGGCCTCGTCGCTCTCGCCTCTACCGGGAGAGCGTTTTCTTTTACAACGAGAAAAAGGGAGCGAACGATGAAGGTACTGATCACACACGACGAGCTCTGCATCGGATGCCGCCTGTGCGAAGACGTCTGTTCTCAGGCCTGGTTCAAGGCCATCGACGGCCGCAAATCGTCGATCCGCGCCAGGAGCCTGGGAGACGCCGAGTGGGACCTCGCTGTCTGCAACCAGTGTGGCGAATGCATCCAGGTGTGCCCCACCCAGGCGCTGTCACGTGACAAATCCGGTGTGGTGCGCGTCAACAAGAAGCTGTGCGTGGGCTGCCTCTCGTGCGTGGGCTTTTGCCCCAACCTCACGATGTACTATCACGAAGAATACCCGGAGCCATACAAGTGCATCTCCTGTGGCTTGTGCGCCAAGGAGTGCCCGACGGGTGCCATCGTGATAGAGACGATGCCGGACTAGGAGACTGCAATGGACAAAGTAGAGATTGGCAAGGAACGATTGGAGCAGCTCAAGGCCGGCCATCGAGTGCTGGCCGAGCTGCGCTACGAGCCGGCGCAGGTCCAGAAGGGCTATGCCGGCCAAACCCTACATGTCGACGTCTCGAACAACACCATCACGCTCAAGCCCGTCGACGACAAAATGACCAGGACTTTTGTCGGTGGTCGCGGATTTGACCTCTGGCTGCTGTGGAACGCGGTGACGGGCAACACCCGCTGGGACAGCCCCGAGAACGAAGTCGTGATTGCTGCCGGGCCCATCGGCGGCATCACACAGTACCCCGGAACAGGCAAGTCCATCGCCGTCAGCATTTCCCCCCTGACCGGCAGCGTCGTCGACAGCAACGTGGGCGGCTATTTTGGACCCCTGCTCAAGTTCTCGGGCCTGGACGCCATCGAAGTGCAAGGCATTGCCCAGGAAGAAGTCATCGTCTTTGTCGACGGCAACGAGGGCCTGATCCAGATCCTTGCCGCGCCAAACGAGTCGGTCAACAGCAACGTGCTGGCCGACGAGATGGTCGCCCTGTGGGGCAACACCCCAGCCGAAAAGCAGGGCGTCTCCTCGGTGTCGGCCGGCGTCGGCGCCGAGAACACGCTCATCGGCTGCCTCAACTTTAGCTTTTACGATCCGCGCCGGCAGCTGACGCGCCTGAAGCAGGCCGGCCGGGGAGGGATCGGCACTGTGCTGCGCCATAAACGGGTCAAGGCCCTGGTGGTCAAGTACGTGGGACTCTCGGGCGAGAGCAACCACCCCGACGACCTGGAGAGCATCCAGAAGACCGGGGCCAAGATGCACCGCGAGATCTATGAGCGGGATCCCATCATGTACCAGATGCGCCTGGATGGGACCAACCATCTGACCAAGATCATGAATGACTATGACATCCTGCCGGTGCACAACTTTCGCTACGGCGGTCACCCAGAAGCGGCCAAGATATATTCTCCCCACTTCCAGGAATACTTTGAGTACAGCGGCCCCGACGGCTGTTGGTATGGCTGCACCATGGCCTGCGCCAAGTTCGCCCACGGCCTGAAGCTGCGGAGCGGGCCTCTGCAGGGCCAGTCGGTCTATGTCGATGGTCCCGAGTACGAGACCGTGGCCGGCATCGGCGCGAACTGTGGCATCTGGGACGCTGAAGCAGTCCTGGAGGCCAATTTTTATTGCGACGCCTATGGCATCGACACCATCTCCTTCGGCACGGCCATGGCCTTTGCCATGGAGTGCTACGAAGAGGGCATCCTCAATGCCGGGAATACCGGCGGGCTGGAGCTAAACTTTGGCAACGCTGCCGCCATGCTCGAAGCGCTGCACCAGATGGCACGGGGTGAGGGCTTGGGCACGGTCATCGGCCAGGGTATCCGCCGCATGAAAAAGCTCTTTGCCGAGCAGTACGGCGCCGATCCTCAGGTCCTGCAGGACATCGGCATGGAGGCCAAGGGGCTGGAGTACAGCGAGTACGTGACCAAGGAATCCCTGGCCCAGCAGGCGGGATATGGCCTGGCGAACAAGGGCCCGCAGCACGACGAGGC
>JBFYTF010000154.1:0-8314 GCA_041300865.1 Anaerolineae bacterium | reverse complement strand
ATGGCAGCGTCTACTACCGCGATCCATCAGATTGGGACACAGCGCAGATGATGAAAGCACAATTAACGCAGGCAGAAACCGATGATCTGCTCCTGCGAGTGCTGGGTCTGGGGATCGAGCGACTGGAAAGCTACACTGAGCAGTGCCGGCCCGAGGCCAACGGCACATGCCTGTGCATTGCAGATGCGGGAGAGTCTGTCCTGCGGGTGCGGTTGCCTGGTGGCGCCCTGCGCGAGATCCGGAACTATGCCGACTTTGCCAACGATCCCGAGGCGCTTTGGGCCATCCGCAACCTGCTCGAGGAGTACCGCCATCCCCAGGCGCAGTCCTACGCCCCGGAGAAAGCAGCCATCTTTGTCCGGCCCGTGTCCCCGTCGCCCGATCTGCACATCCTTGATTGGCCACAGCCAGGTCCTCCGGCTTGGCTGGCCGGTGGCACGCCGGATGCCTCGTGCGTGAGGGCAGTGTCGGGGGGTAAACTGCAGGCCTTGGTGGCCGCGACCGGGCGGAACATGGGCGATTTCACCTTCCATGCAGGGGAGCAGGGATATGGCCTCTACCTTGTGCCGTGGCTACCGGGTGTGGACTACGCAGATCTGATCGCCAGCTCCGGGCAGGCCTGTCCCGGCACAGAAACAACCAGCCCGCCTGATGAGACCGGAGTGTCACCGTGCGCGAAGCCGGCGACCGAGGCGCGTTGGCGGCTGAGCGCCGAGGAGCATCCCCTCTTCGTCACACCTTTGCTCAGAGAGCTGGGGCGCACGACGGGTCCGGGCTTCTGGGCTTACTTTGAGACCACCGATAGAGACACCGGCCAGATCCTGGCCCGGAACCAAACCCTGCGCGATGTCGACGGCCTGCGGCTGACTTCTTACAATGCCACGCTCGAACCGTATGGCTACCGCCTCGTGTTGACGAAGTGTGGGGAGCCGTCGAGTGGCCAGTACGCCCTCTATCAGGGGGTCAAATTGACCCAGGATTCGACGTTTGGGCGGCCGGCGGTTTCGGCCAACGCCTCCAGCACCAACTTTGTGATGCAGCTTGAGCTTGCTGCGCATTGTGGATATTTCCGACTCGTCGCATCCTGTACAGGTCAGCTGTTGGACTACTCCGGGACCTGCCACCAGCGTGGTGGTTCGGGGAAGCTATGCCTACGTGGCTGCCGGGGATGGGGGCTTGCGCGTGGTCGACATTTCGGATCCGGCCTCTCCCTAAGAAGTCGGGTATTTCGACACGCAGGGGTGGACCCAGGAAGTAGCTCTCTTCGGTGACTATATCTATCTCGCCGACGAACCTGGCGGATTGCTCATCCTGCGCTTCGGCGAAGGTTCTCAGGCGAGGCACTCCCTGCCTACTATGCCGTGAAGGGAGAGAGGGCTGAAGGATGCAGAGGGAAAGTACACTCGAAAGGATCGGCTCGTTCATCGTTGTGGGGCTCTTGCTGGCTGGCTGCACTCCCGCTCGGGGCGCAGTGGTCCAACCCACGCCGACAGCAGGCATCCCCGAGCCTATGCGACAAGTGGCCGAAGAGATGGCTATGAGTTGGGGACTCCCGGTGGAAGAAGCCTACCAGCGACTCCGTGTGGAAGATCCTATTGGCACACTTCAGGTAGAACTGGCGGAGTGGGAGGCAGACACCTTTGCCGGCCTGTGGATAGAGCACGAGCCCCAATACCGCGTCATCGTGGCCTTTACCCGGAATGGCGAACAGATCCTCGAGCCCTACCTGGAGGACCGTTCCATCCCCGGGCTCACCGTCCGCCAGGCCCGCTTTACCTATGCCGAACTGGAGGCGATGCAGGCCCAGGCCATGAGCGAGCTGGCCAAGTTGGATTTTGATGTGGTCGCCTCGATCTCGGTGACAGACAACCGCGTCGAGGTGTACGTGTCGGACCGCCCGTGGTTCGAGAGTGAGCTGGAACGGGTAGGCTCGCGGCTGCCAGACGCGGTCGAGTTGATCGTCGTCGAAGGTGGCTCAACCGCGCGGGACAAAGACCAGTTACTGACGCCGCCCGTGCCCGGCATCGCCTTTCCGCGCCAGAAACCAACAGAGGGTTTCAGAGAAGCCATGACCGCCCAGTTGATCGGCACGCTGCGGCTGGAGGGGGAATGTTTATATATCCAGTCGCTGGACGGCGGGGTCCTGCTGCCCATCTGGCCACCCGAGCTCAGTTTGCGCGCTGAGGGAGGGCAGTTGTGGGTGGTCGATGGCGAGGGACAGGTGGCCGCCCGCGAAGGGGAAGAGGTTTACATGGGCGGCGGCTACACCGGGATTAGCGACAAGTGGGTACTGCAACAGATACCGGCTGCCTGCCAGGGCGAAACCTTTGTCGTCGGCAACGAGGTGCGTCCCAACCTGCGCTACGACTCGGACCTTTTTTTCTTGGACGTGATCTCGGCTACCCAGCCAACGCCGTTGTTCTTGCGCTACAAGCCGGCCCTCGACGAGCAGGTAACGGACGGTGGCCCCATGGCCGGCAAGCTGGTCGTCTATGACTACCACCGCTGCCTGCACCTCCAGACCGAGTGGGGACCGGGCGCCGTCACCCTTCTCTGGCCGTCCGACTGGTCGGTGCGTGTCAGCGACGGCGAGCTCACGGTCGCCGACGGTGCGGGACAGGCTGTGGCCCGCGTGGGAGACGACGTCTCCCTGCGCGGGCGGGCGATCCCGCACGACATGGACTTTCCGGCCTACGCGCAGCTGGTCGACGAGCTGCCGGGTGACTGCGTCGGCGCGTCCTGGCTCGTCGACGAGGTCGAATGAGCACTGTGCGAAAGGAGGGTGTGGGATGAGCATCGCTCGTCTTGGTCACGCAGCTGTCGTTGTGGCCGGCTTGCTGCTGGCCGCCTGTGTCGCGACACCGGCTCCCACGCCCTCACCCCCAGCCACGCCGACACCTGTTTCTGGCCCGCAGGTCGAGCCGAGCCCCATTGCTTCGTCGGCGCCGACTCCACAGCCGGCTACCCCACAGTCGGCGCCGACACCGGTGCCCGCCGCAGACATCCTCCTGCAGCTTCAGTGGGGACGGACGCGGCCAGAAGCCTACGTTCGCTGGGGCCGCGTACCGGAGTTCGCCCTCCAGGCCAACGGCAACGTGTTCTACGTCGATGAGGGCGACTCGGCGCGATCGAACCACCCGCAGCTCATGGTCGCCCACCTGACGGAGGCCGAAGTTGAGGAGCTCGTCCAGCAGGTGCAGGACCTCGGTCTGGAGCGGCTGGAGAGCTACACCGGCGAGTGCCGGCTGGCAGCGGACGGCAGCACCGAATGTGCCGAAGGCGCAGCCTATTCCATCCTCGAGCTGAGCCAAATGCCGGAGGCGTGGATCCAGCTCTGCAACGTGGCCGATTTCGCCAACGACCCGCAGGCGCTTCAGGCAATCCGCAACGTGCTGCAGGACTACCGGCGCAGCGACGCCAGGCTCTACATCCCAGAGAGGGCGGCCGTGTTCATCCAACGGGCCACGGCCTCCCCCACCGCAACCCCGCTCGAGTGGCCACTCGATCCGGCATGGCTGGCGCCACCCGGCGTGACAGAAGAAATCGAATGGGCAAAAGTTCTGACCGGTACCGAGCTACAGTTGCTGTTGGCCGTTGTAGGGCGCAACATGGGGGACTTGACCCTGCGCCAGGGAGACGACATTTACAAGCTCTACCTCGTGCCCTGGCTGCCTGGTGTAGACCTGGCGGATCTCGTGGCCCGCTACACACGCACGCTTCCACAGCCAGTGGTTCCAGGTGCCACGCCGGTGCCCACTCCTGTCCCGCCCTGCCGCCGAGGCGGGAAAGGGACGTCTCGACTCGTTGTCGAAGAGCACCCTCTCAAGGTCGGTCCCATGATCCCGCAGGTGGAAGGACCCTACTTCGAGACCGCCGACGGAGACACGGCCGAGATCCTGGCCAAGAACGAGTGCTATCGCAGCGGTGGCGCCGTGTCCGACTTTTTTTCGGGAAGCGTAGGAGACCAGCCGTTGGCGTTCTGGCAATCGGGGGACCTGGGGGACGAGCTGCGCGTCACTCTCGGCAACCGGCTCGTGGTTGACGTCCTCACCAGGCCGTGCGCACTCACCGATCCGAGAGGTAGCTGGCAGTTCGAGGGACACTGGGTCATCGAGCTCGGGCTCCCTGACCAGGATTCCTGGTTCCCGACCAACGGACAGATTATCCAAGACGGCCTGGATCTCAATGCAGCCTGCGGCTACGAGGAAAGCTACAACTTTACGCTCCTCGGTGACAAGCCATTCTATTTCTTCCAGAGGGAGGATGGACCTGGCATCTTTTACGACGGGCATGAGGTAGAGCTCCCCTACGACGAGATCCCGCACTACCTGTGCTGCAGCGCGGCGGCCATGAACCCGGAGACCTTCCCGCACATGGTCCGGTTCTTTGGCCGTCGCGGCGAGCAGTGGTACTACGTAGAGGCCTACGTTCCGATCGATGAGGCACTGAAAGCAGTCTTTTGCCCACCCACACCCACACCAACCCCCACCCTGACGCCGGTGCCCACTCCCCCGGACAACCCCGAGACGCCCGCGGCCGGCGCGGCGCGGAGCCGTGAGGCGGACGGGATGGTCATGGTCTACGTGCCGGCCGGCGGGTTCACCATGGGCAGCCCGCCAGGCGAGCCGTGGGATCAGGGTGAGTCGCCGCAGCGCACCGTGTACCTCGATGCCTTCTGGGTCGACCAGACCGAAGTGACCAACGCCCAGTACGAGAGATGCGCCCAGGCCGGCAGCTGCCGCGTGACACCCGACATGACCAGTTACGATCCCCAGGCCAGGCCTGACTACCCTGCCGAGGTGACGTGGAGCGCTGCACAGGCATACTGCCAGTGGGCCGGGTCGCGGCTGCCCACCGAGGCCGAATGGGAAAAGGCCGTCCGGGGCACGGATGGGCGCCGCTGGCCGTGGGGGAACGACAGGCCGGACTGCAGCCTGTCGAACTCCTTTGGCAAGGATGGCCTGTGTGCCGGTGCGACCGCATGCGTGGGCTCGTATCCCGCCGGGGCAAGCCCCTACGGCGCCCTGGACATGGCAGGTAACGTCGCAGAATGGGTGAACGACTGGTATGACTATGGATACTATGATGTGTCGCCGCCGCATAATCCGCCGGGGCCTGAAGCAGGGACCGCTCGGGTGGTGCGTGGCGGCAACTGGGAAGCAATCCCTGATTGGGTGCGCTGCGCGTGGCGCGATGGCCGCGAGCCCGAGGAGTTTGCCTTCGGGTTCCGGTGCGTGTCATCGGCCACGCTCACTCGGTGAGAGGACAGTATGGAGGGAATGCCATGTCCAAGAATCTGTTGCCCCGCGCGCTCATTGCTTTCCTGGCAGCGGCACTCCTCGCCGCGCCGGAGTTACTATCTCCCAACAATTCGGGCTGGGCCGATGTAGGGGAACTGCCTGAGCCAGGAGGATTAGTGACTCCCGGCGACAAGACGGACGAGATCCGGATGAAATCGGAGAGCGTTCTGTTCTCCGTTCGACCCAACGACGGGACATTCGCGCAGCCCGAGGCGCTATACTATGCTCACGTAACGGCTGATTTCGCGCTGCAAAGCCTCTCCACCAAGGCAGTGTCCAAGAACCTGTTCTTTCCTCTTCACTTGAGCTACTTGCCTGCCTATCAGGATCCAGCGAACGCCGAGATGAGGCAAGCCGAGAACGTCAAGGTCTTGGTGGAGGGTCAAGAGGTGCAGGTCACCTTTGCTGAACTGGGAATCCCTTCACTGGAAAGCGTCGTAGCGGCAGTGTTCCCCGTCGAGTTCGCGCCGGGCAGGGAAACCGCGATCCGGGTGCAGTATGACGTTCGGGCTGTGAACGTGCCGAAAGCCTCCTCCCTGAGTTTCAAGTACATGATGCAGACCGGATCTCACTGGGCGGGGACAATCGGTAGCGGCAAGGTGATCTTTGAGTTCTGGCAGCCGGTGGACAGCAAGAGCGCCTTCAACTACGTCAACGACTTCTTCCAGACCAGGGAGGGACGGCTAGAATGGGATTTCGCCGACCTGGAGCCCACGCCAGATCATGATATCACGGTCACCTTCGAGCCCACCGCCCTGGAGACCTGGGCAGGGCGACCCAGCTACGTGAAAGATATCCAAACCGGCGCTCCGGCTGCGCGGGCCATCTCGGACTCGTCCCTGGCTTACCTGCTGGACACAGCCCGAACGGCACGGGGCTGGATCGTGGAGCAGCCCAAGGATCCGGGCGTTGCCTGGCTCAGGTTCGACCTGGACCGGGCGCACACTGTGGCGGGATTGCGGATCCGCACCGGCATTCCGGATGGCATATGGGACGAAGGGAGAGGCGTGAATGACACCTTCCGCCGTCCCAAGACGGTCGCCATTGGCCTGTCTGATGGGCTGACGCAGACCGTGACCCTGGAGGACATGCCCGGGGACTGGCAGATCGTCCCGCTCCCCAACACCCCCACCTCGAGCATCCGACTCTCCTTCCTGGACAGCTATCCGGGAACCGGCAGAGCCGACGCCTTCCTGGGCGTAGGCCGCATTCAGCTCATCGGGGTGGATGCCGGCAGCGCCGGCGAGCCCGGCGACTGCACCGGGCCCAACCTGCTGCGCAACGGTGATTTCGAGGCAGGCTTCGATGGCCGGGGAGTAGGGCTCGGCTGGGAATC
Source organism: Anaerolineae bacterium (assembly GCA_041300865.1). GTDB lineage: Bacteria > Chloroflexota > Anaerolineae > JAAYZQ01 > JAAYZQ01 > JAAYZQ01. The sequence goes on along the minus strand of JBFYTF010000154.1, from coordinate 1,678 downwards.
TTTCCACACCGACGGCGGCGCCACACACGGCTTCCACGACGACCAGTGGACTCCCGTGGTCTATGAGGGCTTGCACTCGCAGTTGATCGAGATCACCACCGGGGATGCTGCTCCCGCTGCCGACCGCTTCGCCGGCATCCATCAAACGGTGGCCAACCTCGAGCCGGGGGCAGCCTATGAGCTGTCGATCGCCGGCATGATGCGCGAGGAGGCCGCGCACCCTGACGAGGACCCGTATCGCTACCGGGTGCAGTGGGCCTATTCGTCCCAGGGCCACCAGGACTGGACGCGCATCGCCGACTGGCAGGAGCTCCCCTGGGACGAGATCGCACTGCGCACCGAGCCGGTCGCCTTCTCGACCTACACGGTGCGCCTGGTCGCGCCCAGCCAGCCGCTCACCCTTTTCATCCGGGTGTGGAAAAAGTGGGCGACCACCGGGCGCGAGCTCGACGTGAATCTCGACGCCATGGAGCTGCGCAGGTGCGACCCGGCACCTACCCGGTAACCTACCGTGCGCCGGTCGACCAGTGAGGGGAAACGGTAAGCACTTCTTTCGTCCTTTTGCTGCTCTTGGCGGCCGGCTCCCCGCAGGCAACGCCCATGCCCGAATCCATGGCTGTCGAGGACACCGACCATTCAGGCGCTGCGGGCAGGCTCCTCTGCACACTTCGCCTCGGCCGTCGCTCCCTCGCGCCAAGAACCGCCAATGGCCTTTCAGGTTGACCCGTTGCCCACACGCTGGACTGCCGGCGTGCTCCGCGGCACGACCCCGTGGACGGAGACCCTGGCCCTGGCCTCAAGCAATCGCCGCGCGGGCGCGGCACCGGCAGACAGCGACAGCCCAGGGACACGCCGGTAACCCACCCTCCGGCGCCTGGCCGAGGCCCGCCTCGTCAAAGCCGAAGAGGCGTCCCCTCCCCCCCGCCGCTGCTCACGGTGAGGCTTTGTCGGCTGGAAGCGCGTGCATCCCGGCCACCACGAGCAGTGCGACGAGGGCTGCCCAGAGCGCCGCAGTCAAGGCGACGTGTGCGACCTGCAGCAGGAGCGCCGGACCGGTGAGAACCAGGAGCGCGCCGGTCAGCAGCTCGGCCGCCAGGAGTACGGCCAGCACCGTGGCGACGCGCCGGACGGCCCGCTGCCCGCTCTCTGGGGGCTGCCCCCGCCAGGCCTGGATCACCACCACGGCGACCAGGAGCACAGTCGCCCATCCCGCAATGGCACGCGCTCCCTGGAGCCAGGTCCGCACCCCGGCCAGATCCAGGCGCCCGCCGTACAGCGGCCAACCGAGACACCGCATAGGCGAGGCGCTGCCTGCGACGAGGACGCCGCTCACCAGCACGATCCACGTAGCGACGACAGTCCACATGGCCAACCGGGCCAGGCGGCTGTCAAGCGAAAGGTGATCGGGTAGGGTAGGGCTCTTGTGGCGGGCGACGGCGACCACCGCCGCCGTGACCACGAGGGCCTGCACGACCAGCGCCGCGCCCAGGTCGAGGGCTGCCAGGCCGGGCGGAAGACCGCGCAGCACTGCCATGGCGCCGAAAACGACAACGGCCAGCAGAAACGCAAGGGCAATCGCCGGCGGCCGGCTCAGCCAGCGGATGGCCCGATACCTGCGCTGGCCGGCAATCGCCGAGCCCAAGATGAGCAGCGATGTCAGGCCGGCCATGACCCGGTG
>JBFYTF010000106.1:0-2910 GCA_041300865.1 Anaerolineae bacterium | reverse complement strand
GCGAGGTGTCATGCTCACCCATGAAGTCAAAGTAATACTCGCGCTCGCCCTGGTGCTCGACCATGCGCTGCACGTAGGAGAGAGGGGGGATCACCTGGGCCCGGATCTGCCTGTCGCGCCGGCGGTCGGCCGACTCAAGGTCCATTAGAGAGAGATAATAAGGCGTGATGCCAAAGGGAACGTCCTTTTCCAGGCACAGGGCGATGGCCTCCCGCTCCTGGTCGGTAAAAGAGACAAACTCCTCCAGCCGGGACAGGGCACGGGGACCGGCAAAGAGATGGCGCAGCTGCCAACGGTAATCCTGCCAGTCATCGAGGGAAGCGCCCAAGAACTCCAGGATACGCTGCCGGTTTGCCCGGCGGAGGGCCACCACGTCCGGGCTCAGCCCACTGGCGTGGCGCCCAACCCGGGCCCACATTTGCCGGGCAACCTCGTCCAGGTGCGCCGAGCTGGCGGTGCCGGCCGCGTGGCCTTTGGCCGGGGCCGCTGCTCCCTGCCCCTGGACCTCAGCCCGTGGCGCCTGCAACCAGCCACGGGCCACCCCGGAGCGGCCGCGGATGGCGCGAAACAGGTGCACAAACTCGAGCACCAATCCCTCCTCGACCGGTTGCCCGTTGGGACTCCCCTGTCGGACCAGGTGCCAGAGGACGCCCAGGGTGCTAAAGCCGGCCAAGGCTTCGTTCCGCGGAGCTACTATGTCCTTGAGGATCGCAACACACCGGCGGGCCATGTGGTGCTCCAGGGAATGGAGGCTGCCCGTGCCCGCCTGCAGCTCGGCCTCGCGCCGGTTCAGGTAACGGTAGAGCCGCGCACGGCACTCGTCGAGGCTCTCACTGGTGAGGAGCAGCTGGTAAGCCTCGGGGCCTGCGTGCTCAAGACGGGCCAGGAGCCGGCTCCAGGGATGGCCGAGCTGCTCTGGCGCCGGGGCGCACAGCGTGGGAGGCGGGCGGCTGGCCCGCTCCTCCAGATTTGGGATTCTCTGCATGGTCCTTACCTCCTAGTGTGCAAGTTGATTGGGCTCAACGTAGCCGAGCCTCGCGGACACGAGCCCGGCCGTTTCTTTGACGAGCGGTCCTATCTCGGACAGCCGCCTGGCGGGCAGGCGAGAAGACGGCCCGGAGACGCTGATGGCCGCCACGGTCGTGCCATCGTAGCTGAGAATGGGGGCAGCAACGCCGCTCAGCCCCATCTCCAGCTCTTCCTCGGCCAGGGCGTATCCCCTTTGCCGGACTTCGTCGATCTCCAGGCGGAGCCGGGCGGGATCGGTGACGGTGTGCGGCGTGAAGGCCGCCAGCGCTTTTTCCAGGACGCGCTCCAGGCGGGCCGGCGACATGCCGGCCAGGAGCACCTTGCCGTCAGACACGGCGTGCAGGGGCACCTCGTGCCCGATCAAGGCCACGTCCCGCACCTGGTGCCTGCTTTCAACGGCATCGACGCGCACCAGGCGGTCCTCGTCCGTCAACACGGACAGCTTGGCCGTCTCTCCCGTGTGCGCCGACAGCTCGACGAGATGCGCGTGTGCCGCGTGGGCCACATCTATCTGCTGTGCGGCCAGTCCTGCCAGCCTCAGGACACCCGGACCCAGGCGATAGCGCGACGTGGCGGCATCCTGGGCGATAAGGCCGCCCTGCTGGAGAGCATAGAGCAGCCGGTAGACCGTGCTCTTGTCCAAGCCTGTCCTGTGGCCAATCTCGGTTACGCCCAACTCCGGGCTGCCGGCATCGAACACCTGCAGGATGGACACCGCCCGGGCGATGGTGCGCGTTACGGGCGCATAGTCTTCTTTTCTCTCCAATGGTTGGTCCTTGCTCGAGAGAGGGCAGAGCGCCCCGGTGTTTCATGTGTTAAAACAGAACTCAGTTGTTGAAATCATACCATGGACCGGGCATGCTGTCAAATCCCATGCCCGGCCGTTCGGCCCACGTCTCGTACCGCCGCAGCCGCTACTACCTGCTGCGTAGCAGACTTGCACCGCCCTTGGATCGATGGTACACTCTTCGCGTTTCACAGCAATGCGATCGCTGCGCGAAGGAGTAGCAGTCATGAGAGAAGTCGTCATCGTCGACGCCGTGCGCTCGGCCATCGGCCGGCACAACGGCAGCCTGTCGACTGTACGGCCCGACGACCTGTTGGCTGAGGTACTCAAGGCTCTCGTGGCGCGCGCCGGCATCGATGCCGCCCTGCTGGACGACGTCTATGCCGGCTGCGGCAACCAGGCCGGCGAGGACAACCGCGACGTGGCCCGCATGTCAGCGCTGCTGGCCGGCTTTCCGGTGGAGGTTGCCGGACTCACCGTCAACCGCAACTGCGCCTCGGGCCTGGATGCCGTCAACCTGGCGGCGCGGTCCATCGTGTCCGGGGAGGGCGAGATCTACATCGGGGCCGGTGTCGAGTCCATGAGCCGCGCCCCGTGGTCACTGCCCAAGCCCGAGCGCCCCCAGCCCGTAGGCCATGCCCAGCTCTGGGACACGACCATCGGCTGGCGCTACAACAACCCGCGCATGGAGGCCCTCTACCCCATCATCAGCCTCGGCGAAACGGCAGAGAACATTGCCCAGGAGATGGGCATTAGCCGCGAGGACCAGGACGCCTTCGCCCTGGAGAGCCAGTGCCGGACGGTCGCGGCCATGAATGCCGGCAAATTCAAGGACGAGATCGTCCCGATCTCTGTGCCGCAGCGCAAAGGTCCTCCCCTGGCCGTTGACGCCGACGAGCATCCGCGCTGCAAGCTGGTCGACGGCCGGTACGTCGTCGACACCAGCGCCGAGCAGTTGGGGCGGCTCTCTCCCGCCTTCCGTCCCGGCGGCACCGTGACGGCGGGCAACGCCAGCGGCATCAACGACGGGGCGGCGGCCCTGCTGCTCATGAGCGGCGAAAGGGCCCGCGAGCTGGGCCTGAAACCTATGGCCC
>JBFYTF010000119.1:0-3359 GCA_041300865.1 Anaerolineae bacterium | reverse complement strand
CCCTCGAGCCCATGGGTTCCTCAGCCATCGGCAACTTGTCCCATTGTAGCTGAAAAGCGCCGTGGCGACAACTAACGCCGCACGCGGCACGAGCTCGTGGCAACCGGCAAATCGGCAAATCTGGGGGCTTGACAAGCAGCGCGCGATGTGATATACTCCCCGTGTACTTCCAATATATTGACAATATACTACATAGACGAAGCAATATCGATCTGGGGCTCGGCTGTTTCGTAGACCGATGGTGGTGTGACCAAGCAACCAAAGGAGCGAAATGCAGGACGTAAGAGTTGCACCCGTCCGGCTGAGCGATAAGGCTTACGACCTTATCAGGCACAAGATCATCACCCTCGAGCTTCCTCCGCTGGCGCCCATTGACGAACAGGCCTTGATGGAAGACCTTCGGGTCGGCCGTACCCCCATTCGCGAGGCGCTGCAGCGGCTCTTTGCCGAAGATCTCGTCTTTTTTGCCCCCCGGCGCGGCATGTTTGTCGCCGACATCAGTATTACCGATCTGCAAAAGATATTCGAAGTGCGCCTGGTACTGGAGGGATTCTGCGCTCGCATGGCGGCTCAGCGCATTCTGCCCGAGCAGTTGCGCGAGATGAAAGCCCTTACCGCGGAGTTGCCCTTTGTCCCCGACAGCGACCGCCGCGCCTTGATGTGCATCGATGAGCGCTTTCACGATATGCTTTATACAGCGGCCGACAACGAGTTTGCCGCCGACACGCTTCGCCGGCTGCACGCCCTGAGCCTTCGCCTGTGGCACATGGTGCTCGACCGCCTAGGCACGGTGCGCCACGCGATGGAGCAGCACGTGGAGATTACTGCGGCGCTGGAGGCCAGAGACGAAGACCGGGCCGAGGATCTGATGCGAGAGCACATTCTCGAGTTCCAGCAGGAGCTTCGCGCTGTCCTGTGAAATTGACCCAGATTCGAGGAGGAGATCGGAAATCTTATGGAGACTGCACTGAAGGGAAAGGGCAAGAAGGTCATCATTGCCGACGGCCGGCCGACGGTCATTCTCGGCGAGCGGATCAACCCGACAGGCAAGAAAAAGCTGGCCGCGGCGCTGCTCGCCGGCGACATGGAGGTCGTGCGACGCGAGGCGCTGGATCAGGTGGCGGCGGGTGCTGACCTGCTGGACGTCAACGTCGGTGCTGCCGGTGTGGATGAGGTCGATCTGCTGCCTAGGGCCGTCAGGCTGGTCCTCGAGACAGTAGACGTTCCCCTGGCCATCGACACGGCCGACGGCAAGGCTCTGGCTGCCGCGCTGGCAGCCCACAAGCAGCTGAATCCCGACGGCAGGCCCTTGGTGAACTCGGTCAACGGCGAGGAAGCCAGCTTGCAGCGCGTGCTGCCGCTCGTGGCCGAGTACGGGACGGCGGTCATCGGCCTGGCCATGGACGACGATGGTATTCCGCCCACGGCCGAAGGCCGGTTGGCAGTGGCCAAAAAGATCGTCGATCGCGCCGGCCAGCTCGGGATCCCGCCGGAGAACGTCCTCATCGACTGCCTGGCCTTGACGGTCGGCGCTGATTCGCAGGCGGGGTGGATCACTCTCGAGGCGATCCGCATGGTCAAGGAGGAGCTGGGGGTCAACCTGGCCCTTGGTGCCAGCAACGTCTCCTTCGGCCTGCCGGAACGCGAGATCATCAACGGAGCATTCCTGGCCATGGCCATCGCCCGCGGCCTGAACTGCCCTATCGTCGATGCCGCCAAAGTGCGCCACTACATCCTGGCTGCCGACCTGGCTTTGGGCCGGGACGATTACTCCATGCGTTATTTGAAGGGTTATCGCCAGCGCCAGAAGCTGGCGACGGCAGGAGGCCAATAGGATGACAACACTCTTTTTCGCGACAGACGTACACGGGTCCGAAATCTGCTGGAAAAAGTTCATCAACGCTGCCAAGTTCTACCAGGCGGAGATCATCGTCCTGGGCGGTGACATGACGGGCAAGGCCATCGTCCCCATTATCCACCAGGGGGGCGACCGCTACAAGGCGGTTCTGCTGGAGCAAGAGTCGATGCTGCACGGCGAAGCACAGGTCTGCGAGATGGAAAAGCAGATCAAGAGCCGGGGCTACTATCCCTACCGCACCTCGCCCGACGAGATCGAAGCGCTCAACGCCGACCCGACCCTGGTAGATGACATCTTTCACCGTGAGGTGCTCCATACGGCTGAGCAGTGGCTTGCCTATGCCGACGAAAAGCTGGAGGGGACAGGCATCCGCTGCTACGTGGCGCCCGGCAACGACGACATGTTCGAGCTGGACGAGCTGATCTATGCCTCCAAGCATGTGCAGATGGCCGAAGGGCGGGTGATCGAGCTGGATGCGCACCACGAAATGGTGAGCACGGGCTGGTCGAACTTTACCCCGTGGAAGACCTATCGCGAAGAAGAAGAAGACAAGCTGCGCGCTCGCTGCGATGCCATGATCTGCCAGGTGAAGAACCTGTCGAATGCCGTCTTTAACTTTCACAGCCCGCCCTACGGCTCCACCCTGGACGACGTACCCGAGCTCACCGAGGATTTGACGCCCAAGCTGGGAGGTCGCGCCCTGGTACCGGTGGGCAGTCACGCGGTGCGCGAGCTCATCCTCGAGCACAAGCCTCTCCTGGGGCTGCATGGCCACATCCATGAGGGCAAAGGGGCCGTGCGCGTGGGCAAGACGCTGTGCATCAACCCGGGCAGCATGTACGAGCAGGGGCGCCTTCTGGGCGCGGTGGTGAACCTGGTCCGTGGCAAGATCAAGACCTACATCCTGACCACGGGTTAATGGGCGGTGCTCGGGAAAGGAGGCGAGACGAGAGGCGATTGCCAGACATGGTCGTTGGACTGGGGCCCTCAGCCCGATCCAGCGCTGCGGGGACCTGGTTGAGGCACCGGGTGCAACACTGGACGCTGTTTGCTAATCTTGGAGGAAAGGAGAACATCCCATGAGCACCAAAGCTCGAAGTAGCCAAGGTGGTCGAAGCAGTAAAAGTTCGGCGCTGTTCCTGCGCAAAGCCACCGGCCTGGTCAGATCCTGGTCGGTCTTTGACGCCTTCATCTACGCCTTCTTCTCCATCAACCTGGTTACCCTGGGGCTCTACAGCTTCAGCCAGATGTACTATTTTGAGGGCGGCATGCTGCCCGCCCTTCTTATCAGCGGCGCGCTGATCATGTTCGAGGTCGTGGTTTATGCCGCGCTCATCGCCGTCATGCCCCGCGCCGGCGGCGATTATGTTTGGCAGAGCCGCATCCTGGGTGGCGGGATTGGCTTTGTGCTGGCCGTCACCGGCTGGTGGTTCATCCTGTGGCTGTGGGTGCCGCTCTATGCCGACATGCTGCGCCAGTTGTTCTTCACGCCCCTGTTGGG
>JBFYTF010000081.1:0-3334 GCA_041300865.1 Anaerolineae bacterium | reverse complement strand
GGGCAGGCCGGCCAGAGGTCGGAGCCGCGGCACGCGCAGACCCATAGATCGTGGCCGCCTCGTCGCTGCTGCCCTGGGCCTCGTAGACCTGGCCCAGGCCGATATAGGCGGGCACGTAGCCCGGATCGGCGGCCATGGCCTGCCTGTATTGAGCCATGGCTGCTCGGGGATTGCCGCGCTGCTGCAGCGCGTTGCCCAGTAACGTGTACGGCTGCCCTGAGGCCGGTCCCAGCTCGATGGCGGCCTGGTATTCCGCCTGGGCTTCTGTCAGCCTGCCCCAGGATGCGTACAGCTCTGCAAGAAGAACGTGGGGCTCGGGGTCTGATGAGTTGATCTCGAGGGCACGCAGGTACTCGGCCTGGGCCTGCGCCAGGTCCCCCCGCAGACGATGGGCCGTTCCGCGAGCGAGGAGTGCAGGCGTGTAGGCGGGGGCGACCTCCCTGGCGCGGCCGTAGCTCTCCATGGCGCCCTGCCAATCGCCGCTTTGCCACAGCGCGTTCCCCAGACCAGTCCAGAGCTGCCCTGAAGCCGGGGCCAGGTCAAGGGAGACCTGGTATTGGTCGACGGCCTGATTGACGCGGCCCTGGCTCTGGTGCAGCTCGGCGAGGGCCAGATGCGCGGCCAGGTTGCCGGGCTCGAGCTCCAGCGCGCGTAGTAGTAGGTCCTCGGCGGCGTCGTGTTGCCCCATCTGCTGCCGGAGAGAGGCGAGCCTCAGGTGAGCTTCCGTCCAGCCGGGCTGAGCGGCGATGGCCTCCTCGTACAGGGCGATGGCCTCTGGCCACTTGCCCTGCGCCGCGTGCCCATCCGCCAGGGCAGCAGTAGCCTCAACCTGGCCTGGGTTCTGGGCCACGGCTTGGCGATACTGCGCGCTTGCTTCTTCCAGCCGGGCACGCGACCGGTAAAAATCGCCCAGCCGGATGTAGGCCAGAGGATCGCCGTGGCTCACCTCGACGCCCCGTCGATAGCTCTCCTCGGCTTGCTCAAAATCGGCCCGCGCATCGTAGAACGCGGCCAGCGAAGCGCTGGCGGCTGCGGACGTGGGTTCGATGGCCAGCGCCCGCCGGTAGGCCTCTTCGGCCCCCGTCCAGTCCGTACGCCGTTGGCGCGCTTCAGCCAAGGCTACCATGGCCTCCACGGAGCGAGGATCCGCTTCGGTGGCGGATGTGAACCAGTCGAGTGCCTCGTCTGGAGCAGCACGCTCGTTGCTGAGGGTTCCCATGCGTAGGTAGCCCGTGGCATCGGCCGCATTGGCTTGGATGGCCTGGCGGTAGGCGGTCTCGGCCTGGTCCCATTCCCCGCGTGCCAGGTGCAGATCTCCCTGGCGGATGTACGCCGCCACGTAACTTGGCTCGCGCTTGGCGGCCTCCTGGAACGCCAGCTCGGCCTCCTGCCAGTTGCCCCGGCGCAGGTATTCGCTGCCCAAGGCGGCCCATCCTTGACCGGAGGCGGGACTGGCCTCTGTGGCTGCCAGGTATTTGGCCAACGCCTGCTCTGGGTTCCCGCTCTTGCGGTAGACATCCCCAACACTGACCTGGAGGGCAGCATTGCTTGGCTCGATGGAAAGTGCCTGCCCGTATACCTCCAGCGCCTTCGGAGACTGCCCGTAGGCTTCGTACAGGGCGGCAAGGGCTGCCCAGGGGGCGCCTTGCCCGGCATCCAGGCCCGCGGCCTGCAAGTAGGCCGCCTGTGCCTCGTCGTACTCCCGCCGGAGGCGATGGCTGTCACCCAGGGCCAGGTAGGACTGAGGGTTGCCCTGCTCGAGGGCCAGTGCCTGTTCGAAAGCATCCTGTGCCGCGTCCCAATTCTCCGCTGCTGCCAGCGCCTTTCCCAGCGCGAGGAGCGCCGGGACGGAGCCGGGCTCGACTCGAGTGGCCCGGCGGTAAGCATCGAGAGCGAGCCGTGGCTCAGCCTGGCCCTGGTAATGGTCGCCCAGGGCAATCCATGCCGAGGCTGACCCCGGGTTGACCCTGACAGCCTCTCGGACCTGTTCCAAGGCGGCTGCCGGCTGTCCGGAAGCCAGCTCGAGAGCAGCGGCAGCGACGTACACGCCCGCGTTGACCGGATCGAGGGTGCGGGCCTGGTCGTAGGCGGCCCGGGCACCGGCCCGGTCGCCGCTGGTGCGATAGAGGTTACCCAGCCCCAGGTACACCAGGTTGTTGCCCGGGTCGACCTCCGCGGCTGCTTGGGCCTGCTGCAGGGCTTCGGCCAGGCGTCCCTGGGCTCGATAGAGCTCGGCAAGGGCCAGGTAGGGCTGCCCGGAACCAGGCGCCAGGCGCATCGCCTCGCGGATAGCGGCTTCGGCGGAGGCCCAGTTCCCTTGTTCCTGGTCGAGCGCCCCCTGGGCGAGGTGCGGGCGGGATGATCCGGGCGCGGCTTGCGCCGCGGCTCGATACCAGCTCATGGCGGCTGCGTACCGGCCGGCAGGCCCTTCGCCGTCACCTGTCACCTCGGCCAGAGCTCCGAGGCACAGATAACCCGCCGGGTCGGCAGCGTTCGAGTCGACGGCCTGTTGGCAATAGGCCCTCGCCGTCTCGAAATCTCCGGCAGCCTGGTAGACCTGGCTCAGGCGGACATAGGGCGCGGGATCGGAAGGAGCCAGGGTCACAGCCTCTTCCAGGGCTGCGATGGCCTCCTCCCGGCTCCCCTGGCGCAGATACTCTTCAGCCAGGGTCAACCAGGCATCGCCCGAGATGAGGCTGCTCACGGCCGCCGTCTGAAACTCGGCCAGGGCCTCTTCAGCCGCGCCTTGCTGGCGGTACACGTTTCCAAGACCCACTCGAGCGGCGGCACTTCCCGGTTCGGCTTTGAGCGCCTGCTTATAGGCCGCCAGGGCCTCGTCGTTTTGTCCTTGCGCCAGGTGCAACTCGCCCAGCGTCAGCCATGAAGCAGCCAGGCCAGGGCCTAGCTTGACCGCCGCGCGGGCAGCCTGGAAGGCTGCCGGCCAGTCCCCGCGGCTGCGGTACGCGCTGGCCAGGGCTTGGTGGACCTCGGGATTGCCGGGCTCAAGTGAAACGGCACGCTCGAGGGCCTCGGTCGCGCGACGGGTCTGCGCCACCGACTGGTAGGCGTTGCCCAAGCTTAGCCAGGCGGTCACACTGCCGGGCTCCGCCTGCACGGCCTGCTCATAGGCCCCCAGTGCTTCTTCGTGACGGCCTCGTTGCCGGTAAAAGTCGCCAAGAGAGATCCAGGGTGCGGCGGTGCCAGGGGCAAGACTGACGGCCAACTGGTGCTGAGCCAATGCCTCTCCCGGCTGTCCCAGCTTGAGGTAGAGTGTCGCCAGTGCCGAATACGCCTCAAGGTATGCCGGCTCTGCCGCCTGGGCCTGCTGAAAGGC
>JBFYTF010000117.1:0-26274 GCA_041300865.1 Anaerolineae bacterium | reverse complement strand
CGGGCCAACCTGACGCTGGCCGAGATCAAGCTCCGGGCTGCGCAGGCAGCCTATGATAAGCTGCCTCCTGTGACCGAAAAGCCGGACGGGACCACGGTGGGCATTGGCGAGACCAAAGAGGCGGCCGACCTGTGGGAAGCCACCACCGCCTATGAAAAAGCCCAGGCCGAGTACGATGAGGCGCTGGCCGGGCCCAGCGCCGATGAAATCTCGGCCGCCCGCTCGCGCCTGGCGCTGGCCCAGGCCCAGGTAGATGCTTTGCTGGAGGGCGCCGATATCGGGGCCGTGGCCGCCGCCGAGGCCAGGGTGGTTCAGGCCGAGGCCCAGGTAGATGCTTTGCTGGCAGGAGCCCGGGCCGATGACCTGGAGGCGGCCCAGTTGGGCGTCACCCTCGCCGGCTACAGCCTGGAAACCGCCCGCCGGCGGGTGGAAGACGCCCTACTCACTGCGCCGATGGCGGGCACGATCGTCGCTGTCAACGCCGGTGCAGGCGAGCCGGTGGGCGCGGCGCCTATCGTCACACTGGCTGACCTGCAGGCACCCCTGGTGCGCTTCTGGCTCGAAGAGGCCGACCTGCTCAGCGCGGCGCCCGGCAACCCGGTCGAGATCATCTTCGAAGCCCTGCCGGATCTGGTCTTTCCCGGCCAGATTGTGCGTGTCGACCCGACCCTGGTCACGGTCGACGGCACACCCGCCGTGCAGGCCTGGGCGAGTGTGGACCTGGCCAGCCACGCGGTGAACCTCCTGTCCGGCATGACAGCCGAAGTAGAGGTCGTGAGCGGGCAAGCCCAGGGCGCCCTGTTGGTGCCGGTCCAGGCCCTGAGGGAGACGACGCCCGGCCAGTACACCGTCTTTGTCGTGAGGCCGGACGGCCAACTTGAGCTGCGCCGCGTGGAGATTGGGTTGAGAGATCTAGCCAATGCCGAAGTCCTGTCAGGCCTGGAAAAAGGCGACGTGGTCAGCACGGGCACGATCGAGGTCGACGCGGAATAGGCGCGGGGACTGAGCCAGGGGGAGCGCAATGAACGAGGCAAGACCGGTCATCGAGACCCGCAACCTGACCCGCGTCTATGGCAGCGGCGACGCCGAGGTGCGGGCCCTGGACGGCGTGAGCCTGCAGGTACAGCCTGGCGAGTTTGTGGCCCTCATGGGACCTTCGGGCTCGGGCAAGTCTACTTTGATGAACATCTTGGGCTGCCTTGACCGGCCGAGCGACGGCCAGTACTTGCTCGACGGAGAGGACGTCAGCCTACTGACCAGGTCCGAGCTGGCCGAGGTGCGCAACCAGGCCATCGGCTTTGTCTTTCAGTCGTACAACCTGCTGCCCCGGCTGACCGCCCTCAAGAACGTCGTGCTGCCTCTGCTGTACAACGTGGAGGACCACCCGGACGCCGACGAGAGGCAGGAGCGCGCGGTAGCAGCCCTGGCGTCTGTGGGCCTGGGCGACCGGCTGCATCACCGGCCCAACGAGCTGTCAGGTGGGCAGCAGCAGCGCGTGGCCATTGCCCGGGCACTTGTCAACCGGCCGGCCATCATCCTCGCCGATGAGCCGACCGGGAACCTGGACACCCGGTCAAGCGACGAGATCATGGATCTCCTGCACCGGCTGCACGACGAAGGGGCGACCATCCTCATGGTCACGCACGAACCGAACATTGCGGGCCACGCTCAGCGCGTGGTATGCGTCCGTGACGGGAAAATCGTCTCGGATGGGCATGATGATCCCAGCAGCTGCCTGGACAGGAGGGAGCCTCAATGACCCTGGGAGAGACCATCGGCGCCGCCTGGGAAGGGCTGGCGTTGAACAAGGCGCGCTCGTTCCTGACGACGTTGGGGGTGATCATTGGGGTGGCTTCGGTGATCATGATGCTGGCGGTCAGCGCCGGGACCGAGGCGGCCATCGCCGAGCAGATCAATGCCCTGGGGGCGAACTTGCTCATCGTCAGCCCGGTGCGCGGTGTGCCCGGCGCTTCGCAGACGCTGGTGTATGACGACGTCGAGGCTATCGCCGAGGTCGTGAGCCGCGTGGAAGGGGTTGCCGCCGAATTCCAGTCTGTCCAAGACGTGCGGGGAGCCAGCGCCAGCCTGGAGGGCATCACCGTCATGGGTGTGACGCCTGATTTTCCGACGGTGCGCGATTATGGCCTGGCCGACGGGCGTTTCTTTGTCGCCGACGAGAACGAGCGCGAGGCCAAAGTCGCCGTCCTGGGGCATGGCATCGCCCGTGACCTCTTTGGCGCTGAAAGCCCGGTCGGGCAGATCCTCACTGTCGGCTCGACCAAACTCACCGTGCTGGGGGTGATGGAAGAGAAGGGCATGGTCGCCGATGTCGATTATGACGGGCGGATCTATGTCCCACTGATGCTCATGTATCAGAAGTTTAACCCCTCGCGCATGGCGGCGGAACGCGTACGCACCATCTATATCAAGGCTGAGAGCCAGGAGGCGATGGACAGCGTCACCGGCCAGGTAACTGCCTTGTTGGTCGACCGGCACGACGTGGACCCGTCCCGGCCTGATTTCACCGTCCAGACCCAGCAGGACATCATCAGCACCCAGGAAGCGACGACGGAGGCTTTTCGAAATCTGCTGGCCTGGGTCGCCGGCGTGTCCCTGCTGGTAGGCGGCATCGGCATCATGAACATCATGCTGGTGTCGGTCACCGAGCGGACACGGGAGATCGGCCTGCGCCAGGCGCTGGGTGCTCGGCCCCAGGACGTGCTGCTCCAATTTCTCATTGAAGCCGTCACCCTGAGCCTGGTTGGCGGCCTGGTCGGTGTGTTGGTGGGCATCGGCGGAGCAGAGCTGTTTGGCCGCCTGGGCACGATGCGCACGGCCATCGTCCCCGCCTCTGTGCCTCTGGCCTTTGGCGCGGCCGCCGCCGTGGGTATCTTTTTTGGCTACTATCCGGCGACCAAGGCCGCACAACTGGACCCCATCGTGGCTTTGCGCCACGAGTAAACGCAGCGGATATAAAGGAGACAGAATGAAACATGGACGTTGGATCGGTTTAACTGGACTGTTGGCCGTGGTCCTGCTGCTTGCAGGCTGCGGTGGTGGGAGCGAGGCCCAGGCGCCGGCCGCGGAGGCGGCGTCCGCAGTGTCGGCATTGGACGTCTCGTACGAGGGCGCCCTGGCGCAGCGCAACCAGCTGGCCCTGGGATCACTGCGGCTGGAAGAGACCGACCAGCCGCTAACAGAGGCCCAGGCTGAAGACCTGGTGCTGCTGTGGCAAACACTGCGGGGCACCATGGGCAGCGGCAGCGCGGCCGAGGCCGAAGTCGACGCTCTGTTGGCCCAGATCGAGGAGGCGATGAGCGACGGGCAGCTGGCCGCCATCGCTGCCATGCGGCTCACTCAAGATGACCTCCAAGCCTGGGCGCAAAGCCAAGGTCTGAGCATCCAGGGGAGCGGCCTCGCATCCGGAGAGCATGGCAGCGGACGGGACCTGTCGGAAGACGAGCGGGCCACTCGCCAGGCTGAACGGGGAATCACCGGCGGTTCCGGCAGCGGGACGAGCGGGGCGCTGATCGACGCTGTGATCGCCCTACTGCAGGCCAAGTGATAAGGGAGAAGTGAGGAGCGCACCCTGAGCAAGTGGCTGTGGCGCTCCACTGGCCCAGGCTGATCCTGCCGGCAAACCCAGCCGAAGAAAGACAAAGGGCACCCATCGGGCAAAGCAAACGGGCTCCCGCTGTTTAGCAGGAGCCCGTCTTCTATGGTAACCTCGGAGCGATTCGAACACTCGGCGGCCTTCTGCTACCCGGGAGAGGAGCCCCGGGTGAGGGCGAGCTTTCTCGGGGCTGGCGCTGCACCTCGCCTGCAAGACCTGTTTGCCTCAACCGCCAGGCCGATACCCAGTTGTGGATGAACGCGAGATCAGGGGGTCTCGTACAAGTCACGCAGGGCATAGATCCGGGCATACTCCAGCCCGTTAATCCACACCGAATGCTCCGGCTTCAGAGGCTCTAGCAATGCAAGCAGATTCGCGGGGGTTCGCCGCTGCCACTGGTGGATGTAGATCACCACATAGTCCGAACCGAGCACCGTCTTCATTTCGTCGTCGTTCAGTTCAGTACGAATGGCGATGCGTCGCGTGACCCCCGAAAAGAAGCAGGAAAAGCAGCGCGGATACCACGTTGCAACCCGGAGATTTTGTGCGTCGGGCTTGGCATTCAAATATTCAGCCGCCAGGTTCAGCCCCTCACCCCAGCCGATCATCATTGTTTGAGGCGCTTGATGAGAGCCGCCCAGCAACGGGTTGTAATAGCTCAGATAATAGGGAAAGGTGGCAAGGGTGCCTGCGGCCTGGAGCAGAAAGGGGACCACGAGTAGAGTTGGCGCGATGTAGCGCCTGCTGACGGCGAAGCGCGGGCTTGCGGCAATCCAGCCCACCAGGCCAACCAATCCTACCCCCGCCACGTAGTCCAGGGCGGGGTAGACGGCGACGACATACCGGTCAAACTTTTTGGCGCCAAGGTTCATCAAAAAGGCAAAGACGACGACGAACAAGAGCAGGCTGACCACGGCATGCCTGCCCGTCGCCTGAGCCAGCGGCCCTCGCCTCCAAACTAGCAGGATGGCCGCGGCGACAAGCCCCAGGAGGGCGATGGGGGTCGAGCGCCAAGCATAGGTGATCGGGTAAAATCTCCAGATATCGGCGCCCAGGTTGCCGTCTTCGGCAATTTCGCCTTCGAAAAAGACGGCGCCCCCATGCCCCTCCTGGGCATAGTTCAAGGCCGATTCGATCACGCGGGCTGGCGTGCCAATCGGATCGACCCACATGGCGGGCCACAGCAGCAGAATGGTGAGCAGCCCGCCTATTCCCCAGGCAATGGCCGGCCACAGGGCGCGCCCCACGGCGCGCAGCCGGCTGTCTGACCCGGTGCGCCAGACTGCCGTTGCGTCCCAGCCAGCGATGAGCCCTATGACCGGGATCAGAAAAGCACTCGTGGACTTGACCAGGCAGGCCAGCCCAAACGCGACAAAAGAGACTGCCATGGTGCGTGGGCGCCGGTCCTGGCGGTAGGCCAGAAAGGCCAGGAACGAGAGCAGTACCAGGCTGCTGAGCAGCCCGTCGAGGTGGAACACGCGAGAATGGCCTACGTGGAATGGATCGAAGGCCAGCAACAGGCTGCCGGCAAGGGCCGGTGTGAGGCCAAAGAGACGCTGGGCATGGACAAACGCAAGCAGCAGGATGGCCACGTGGCCAAGAATGAGGATTAGACGGCTGGTGGCCAAGATGTCGAGCTGATCGCAGCCGCTGGCGCGTAGGACCCTCAGGTACTCGCCGACATCGAGTTGGGCCCCGGCATTCCGGGCATAGGCTGGACAGCGGGCTAGGAGCGCGGCAGTGCCGGCCCACATGATGGTCACGCCCGGGTGCTCACGCTGGTACGTGTTGGCCAGCTCACCCTCCAGCAGCGCCAGGTAAAAGTTGCCCGAGCGGGTGAGCCACTTGTGCTCGTCGGGGGTCACGAAACGATCGAGTTCCAGGAGACGTGGCACAGCGAGGGCCACAAGCAAGATCAGAACAGATACAGCCTGGCGCCACCACCGGGCCGCGCTGCCCCGCGACGTCTCTGGATGTGGCAGCACAATGCACCTCTCTCATCAGATCGAAAGTAGAGTCCGCCTGAGAAGAGTGTGTTGAGAGCAGCGCGTTTCCCCAGCGTCGGGTCCTACCTGCTGGAGTCGCAGTCGAACGACCCGGGTAGCAACGATTCCAGTTTGGGGCGGGCCTTTGCTGCTGCGAACGTGGTCTGCAATGAAGGTGCTGTTGTCCGGCTGCAGTTCCAGCGCGATGTCAAGCTTTTCGCGCATTGCAACGGATAGGCTCCCGCCTGATGTTGGGCGGGAGCCTGGTCAGTCCTGGTACCCTCGGAGCGATTCGAACGCTCGGCCTTCTCCTCCGCAGGGAGACGCTCTAATCCACTGAGCTACGAGGGCTCGCAAGGCGGGGAGGCAGGGATTCGAACCCTGGGTGGAGCTTTAAACCCCACAACCACTTAGCAGGCGGCCCCGATCGACCACTCCGGCACCTCCCCGTGACATTCACATTTTAAGAACCAGGCAACGGCACACCCGGTTGGCGGAGGGAGAGGGATTCGAACCCCCGGTGGCCTTGCGGCCACTACGGTTTTCAAGACCGTCGCCATCGTCCACTCGGCCATCCCTCCGTGACGTGGCGGCCGGATTCCCCCTCCGGCATTGCCCTGAGAGTATACCAGACCCATCAGCTTTTGTCAAAGCGCCCGGCCGTGCAAACCACTTGCCGTCCTGCCTGTCAGCCGCCGGTTAGCGGATGACATCTACTCCGCCCATGTAGGGCCTGAGCACCTCCGGCACGACGATGCTGCCGTCCGCCTGCTGGTAGTTCTCTATGACGGCGATCATCGTCCGGGGCAGGGCCAGGCCCGAACCGTTGAGGGTGTGGACCAGGCGGGGTCGTGCTCCCGGCTCCGGCCGGTAGCGCAGGTTCGCCCGCCGGGCCTGGAAATCGGTGCAGTTGGACAGGGAGCTCACTTCCAGCCATTCTTCGACGCCCGGAGCCCAGACCTCCATGTCGTACTTCTTGGCCGCCTGGAAACCGAGGTCCCCCGTGCACATTTGCACCAGGCGATAGGGGATGCCCAGCCCCCGGCATATCGCCTCGGCATCGCTCACCATCGCCTCCAGCTCGTCGTACGAGGTCTCGGGCGCGGTCAGCTTGTACATCTCGACCTTGTCGAACTGGTGGCCGCGCTTCATGCCACGCACGTCGCGCCCGGCCGACATCTGTTCGCGGCGAAAGCAGGGGGTATAAGACACGTACCACAGGGGTAGGGCCTCTGCCGCCAGGATCTCGTCGCGGTGCAGGTTGGTCAACGGGATCTCGCCCGTGCCGATGAACCAGAAGTCCTCCTCGGTGTCGTGGTAGATGTTCTCCTCGAACTTTGGTAACTGCGCGGCGCCGACCATCATCTCGCGGCGGACCATGTAAGGGGGATAGATCTCGGTGTAGCCCTGCTCGCGATGGACGTCCAACATCCAGGCGATGAGCGCGCGCTGCAGCCGCGCTCCCAGGCCTCGCAGGACGTAGAACCGGGTGCCGGACATCTTGACCCCGCGCTCAAAGTCAAGGATCTCGAGCGCCGGGCCCAGGTCCCAGTGCTGCACCGGCTGAAAGTCAAAGGTGCGGGGTTCGCCCTCCATCCTGACGATCATGTTCGCGCTGTCGTCGGGGCCCACCGGCACGCTGGGATGAGGCAGGTTGGGCACCCAGAGCATCGCCTCGTCCAGCCTCGCCTCCACGGCCCGCAGCTCATCTTCCAGGCCCTTGATGCGGTCGCCAACGAGGCGCATCGCCTCGATGCGCTCGTTGCGCTCGCCGGGGTCTCGCGTGCGGCCGATCTCTTTCGATGCGGCGTTCCGCTGCGCGCGCAGTGCCTCCACCTCGGTCAGCAGCTCGCGGCGTTTGGCATCCAGGGTCAGGATTTGCTCGATGGGTGCCTCGCTATTCAGTGCCGCCATGGCAGCCTTGACCGCCTCGGGCTGTTCGCGGATCAGGTTGATGTCGATCATATATTGACCTCGTGCACGGGTTGCTCTCCCCCCAGGCTGCACGCTACTATAGCACAGGGGTGTCCAATTGTCAATTGAAATTTGGCAAGCACCCGGCCGGATGGTATACTCCTGTATCCAATACAGCACAGTGGGTTCGGGCCCGACCCA
Source organism: Anaerolineae bacterium (assembly GCA_041300865.1). Classification (GTDB taxonomy): domain Bacteria; phylum Chloroflexota; class Anaerolineae; order JAAYZQ01; family JAAYZQ01; genus JAAYZQ01. The sequence goes on along the minus strand of JBFYTF010000117.1, from coordinate 18,561 downwards.
GGCCCACGGCCATTGTCGGGCCTACAAAGCTGCATCACGAACAGGGTCTTTGCCGAGCGGCCGGTTGGTCATGCCGGCTCTGCCCAAAAGCTTGGGGAGCTAGAGTTATGCGAAAGCGCGTGTCGCACGCGGTGTTAGCCCTGGCGGTTACCGTTGCCGTGCTGCTCGTCACCCTGCCGGCGGGCTCCTTGGCCACGAGCCACGAGAGCCAGGACCCGCCGAGCCTCTTTGTCCCCGCCCCTGCCGGGAGCAGCGTGGACCGCGCCGCTCAGCCGGAAGCGGTGCGTTCGCGCATGGTGGAGGTCAATCTGGCCCTCCTGGAGGGCAGCAGCCCGCGGCGCCTTGCCCTGAACCTCTTTGACGACCTGGTGCTCGTTGCCCTCCTGGAGGAGGTGGACGAGCTGCCAAGCGGTGGGCGAGCCTGGCGCGGCCGGATTGAGGACCAGCCCCTCAGCCAGGTGGTCCTTGTGCACAGCGGCGACATCCTGGCCGGCGACGTCTTCTTTCCGGGCGGAGTCTACCAGGTGCGGCCTGCCGGCGGCGGGCTGCACACCATCACCGAGATCGACCAGTCGGCCTATCCCCCGGATAGCGAGCCGGTGTCGGTCCCTGGTCCTCCACCCCAGACGGCAGACTCACGCGAAGCGCCGCCGCAGATAGCCGCCGACGACGGCTCCCTGATTGACGTCCTGGTGGCCTATACGCCCGCTGCCCGCCTGGCCGCCGGTGGCACCGCAGCCATGCTGGCGGAAGTCGACCTTGCCGTGGCAGAAACCAACGCCTCCTATGCCAACAGCCGCGTGAGGCAGCGGCTGCACCTGGTCCGGGCGCTCGAGGTGAGCTATATCGAGTCGGGCAGCATAGCGGACAACCCGGTAAGCGGGGAACCGGGTGACCTGACGTACCTGCAGAGCACGACTGATGCCTACCTCAACATCGTGCATACGTGGCGGAACACCTACGGAGCCGACGCGGTGGTCCTTATGGTTCACTATGACCCAGCGCAATCCTGCGGGTCCGGCTACCTGCTGACAGCGGCCACCGAGCCGTATTTCTACGCCCTTGCCTTTTCTGTTGTGGAGCTGACCTGTGCCACAGGCAACCTGAGCTTTGGGCACGAGCTGGGCCACAACATGGGCGCCGGCCACGATTGGTACGTGTACCCCGGCAGCGAGCGCTTTAGCTACAGCCACGGCTATTTTAACACCGACGACCGCTGGCGGACGATCATGAGCTACAACGACGTCTGTTCGGCCGAGGGTGTCTTCTGCACCCGCATACCCTACTGGTCCAACCCGAACCTGACCTATGGTGGCAATCCCATGGGCATTCCTGGGGGTACCTCGTCGACCTGCCAACTGGGCCAGCGCGAGCCCCGCTGCGATGCCGACAATCACCGCACCCTCGACGAGACGGCCTACATGGTGGCCAACTTTCGGGCCAGCGTCTCCGGCCCGCCCGCCGGTCCCTCAGGTTTGGTCGCGGCGGCAGTGTCGTCCAGCCAGATCAACCTTGCCTGGACGGACAACAGCGGCGATGAAGCGGGTTTCACGGTTGAGCGTTCCCTGGACGGCTTTGCCTGGGTCGAGATCGACCGGCTGTCAGCTCGGGTAACAAGCTATGCCAACTATGGCCTTGCGCCTGGGGTCAACTATTTCTATCGCGTCCGGGCCTACAACCTCTACGGCGAATCGCCTTACAGCAACGTGGCCTGGACACACATTGTGCTCGTCGGTCCACTGGTAGTCTACAGCCGCGTCATTGACGACGACGAGATCGGTGGGACCACCGGCGATGGCGACGGGCAGCTTGACTGCGGCGAGACGGTCGCGATCTTGGCCGGCCTGCGTAACATGGGCACTGACGCCGCGAGCAGTGTGGTGGCGACTGCCAGCACGCCGGATGATCACGTGACCATTGTGGGTAACCTGACGAGCACGTACGGCACCATCCCGCCCAAGGCTGTGGTGCACAACCTGGACGATTTCACCCTGCAGATTGCTCCCGGGTTGCCCTGGGGCCGGTCGGCGACCTTGCAGCTCAATGTGCAGGCCAGCAACGGCGGTCCGTGGCAGGGCGCCCTGCGGCTCCCCATCTACTGTGGCAGCGCCCCACGAGCCGTGTTTCTGCCCCTGCTTGCCAGGGAGCCGGCGGTCTCTGCCTTCGATTCGCAGTTCAACGGTTCCGCCCCTGGCTGGCAGCCTTACGCCGGGGTTTGGACGATCGAAAGCGGACAGTGGTACACAACCGGCGGCCTGGCCAGCGCCTGGGCAAGTAGTGGCTACGAAGCGGACCTGGGCAACGTGGACTACCAGGCAGAGTTGTACCGTGAGGGCTGCAGCGACTGTCCCCACGGCATCCTGGTGCGCGGTAGCCCCGCACCCCTCGGCAGCGGCTACCGCTGGAACAGCGGCTATGGCTTCTACATTCGGCGCGACGGGAACTATGCCGTCTTTCGCTACGATGGCGGTGTCTCTTCCGTGCTTCAGAATTATACCGCCAGCCCGGCGATCGTCCAGGGCAGCAGTTGGAACGTGCTGCGCGTTGTCGCGTCGGGATCGAGCCTGAGGTTTTACGTGAACGGTGTGCCCGTCTGGTCTGGCGTGGACGGCCTCTATCCCTCCGGCCGCGTGGGCCTGGCCGTGTATCGGGGGGCCAGCGTGGCCTACGACCAACTCTGGGTGGACTCGGCGACGCTCTCTCTGCCGACCGCCGGCCCGGCGGCAGAGGTGAGCACTGAGCAGCAGCTACTGAACCTGAGGGCCAACGAGGGACCTTCCGGCCGGGACGACGCGGGTGCCGGGGAGCCCTGAGCCAGCCTGGATTGAAAAGGGCCTTCTCACAGGAGAAGGCCCTTTATGATCTCCAAACCGTCTTCAGTCTCAGACGCGGGTGACGTAGCGCCCGTCTCGCGTGTCGATGCGCAACACGTCACCCCTGGAGATGAAGAGCGGGACAAAGATCTTGTGGCCCGTCACCAACACAACCTCCTTGGTGGCACCTGTGGCTGTATCGCCGGCATACCCAGGCGGTGCCTCGACGACCTCCAGATCGACGGTGATGGGCAACTCGACGTCGAGGGGTTCCCCTTCGTAGCTGGAGAGCTCGATCTGCATGTTCTCCACGAGGTAGGGCCGGGCATCCTCGAGGAGGGCGTTCGGCAGGGGGAACTGCTCAAAGGTTTCGGTGTCCATGAAATAGTAGAACTCGCCGTCGTTGTACATGTACTGGACTGTCTGATGGTCGAGGCGGATGTCCTGCACGCGGTCACCAGAGGAAAAGGTCTTTTCAATTGTCGAGCCGGAGCGCAAGTTCCGCAGCTTGGTGCGAATGATGGCCTTCCCACGGCCGGGTTTGTAGTGCTGGTACTCGATCACCTTGAACAACTCACCGTCCATGGTAAAGGTCACGCCTTTGCGCAGCTCATTAACGTCGATCATCGGCCACTCCTTGTCTTATGACTCGATGCTCGATTATAGATGCTTGCCCGGGGACTGTCAAATGAGCATTGGAGATTGGAGATCAGGGATCGGGGCTGAGAGCGGTGAAGGTCAGGGGGCCAAAGGCCGCGGCCAAGGCCGGCTCGGTCGCACCCTCACCGGCGACGACGCGAACGGGACGCTTCCAGTCCAGGGCTTCGAGGGCTGTCCCGGGCGGGGCTCCCTGGACGCCGATGAAGGCGTGACCCCAGCGGAACTTGCCGCGCAGGTCACCGGCGGCTCCCAGGCCATGGAGTGCCTCGACCGCGTCAGCCCCCAGGAGCCGCGAAGCCTCATCGGCCGCCGCCACAGCCACAATATGGCCGGGCGGTACCTGGGCGACATACGCCGCCAGGGCGGCGCTCGCATCTTGGTCCAGATGCGTGTCAAAGCTGGCCGTGCCCTCCAGCTCGCCGCTCACCGGGTCAACCACTGCCAGGTTGTAACCTCGCCCATCGGGTGACACGTCCTCGCCCTCGACATAGATCTCGGCCAAGTCGCCCACCTCCTGGCCGGCACTTGCCACTACCAGGCTCACCGGCGATTCGACGCCTGTCGTGCCGATGTTGCGAGGCGCATTGGGGAGACGCGTGCCGGCCGCCGGGTACAGCTCCTCAAAGCTCAGCCAGATCTCGTTTAGGCCGGGGTGCAGGTGCAGGTCGAGCTCGTAATCGTGCCAGCCTGGCGACAGCGGTAGCCAGGGCAGCGACTGGTCGCCGGTCTGGACCTGCAGGCGTTGCCCAGGCCCCGGTGCGTAGGCACTGAAGCTCATCTGCGCTTGCCCGCCCGGGGATGGTACCAGAAGGCGGACGGTGGGTCGCTGTGCCCAGATAGCCTCGCCGGCAGGCGCGCTCCAGCCCTCGGCAAAGCTCAAGCGACCAAGGCGATCGTTGGCGCGCGCCGTCCAGCTCTCTGGCCATGCAGCAGCGGGCAGCTGTACCCGGTAGGCCACGGTCTCGTCGTCGCGATAGAGCGTCTCCAGCGGAAGGATGGCCTCCAGGTAAGGCACCATTGCGGGCCCTACAATCTCGGGATGGACGACGATGGCCTGCACACCGAGAAAGCGAAGGACCTGGGGGGCGATGGCGGCATCTGCTGCGACGGCTGCCGGATCTAGGGTGTGACCCGTCTCCAGGGCAATGATGGAATCGATGATAGGTGCCTCGGCAAAATACTGGAACTTGATTCTGGGGTTGCGCGATGTGTTGCCTGCCAGTAGTCTCTTGCCGTGCACGGATTGGTAGTACTGCTCGAACATGATGGCCGGGTCCTGGGTACCGGTCACCCGCGAGCCGTTGCGCCATGCCAGCGGCAGGTCCAGCAGCGTGAAATCGCCGGGCATCTCCCGGACGATGGTTTCGTATACGGCCGGCACGGCCATGTTCGACAGGGGCAGGGGCACGGAGAGATGCTCGAACAGCAGCACGCCACAGACGAGGAGCAGCGCGCCCGGCGCGAGCCACCGGTGCACGAGTGCCGTGCCCTTGCCGCTTTTGGCTGCTCGCTCCCGCCGGACGGCCAGCCGGCCGAGCAGCCAGGCCAATCCCATGGCAGCGAGCAGCGCCAGGCTCAGGGTCAGCATAACGCTGTAACGGCTGGGATAGCGGTTGCCCTGGAAGAAGGGAAGCTGCTCGACCAGGGCAAAGGGCAGGGGTACCCCGGTGTCCTGTCCGTTCAGGCGCAGTGTGGGCCCGAGGGTCAGCAGCCAGAAGGTGAGCGCCGACAGTCCCCAGAAGCGGGCTGCGGGTCTCCGGCGCCAGACCACGGCGCCCAGCAACGCCAGGCCCAAGACAAGGTAACCAGGATAGATCTGCTGGCCCACGCTGCGATGGAAGGCAAAGCGGGCACCCAGATCGCCGAGCAACGGGTGCAGCCCCGTGGGGACGAAAAAGCCGAGGAGATCGGCCGAAAAGACGTCGGCAAAGCCGCCCCCCTGGGCCCAGATGTCGCCTTCGGAGCGCAGATCGGGCAACATGGCCGCCAACTGGGGCACCATGCCACAGAGAAAGACGAGGGCCACGAGCCCTGTTGCCAGGACCAGCCGGGCGGCGCGCCGCCGCCGGGTGCCTGGCGGCAGATCCGCGGGCGGTACCAGCAGGCTCCAGACCAGCCACAGCCCGGTGAAGAGCACCAGGAAGGAAGCGTACGTCAGCTCGGCATAGGCCTGGAAGAGCAGGAACAGGCCGGCGAGAAAAGCCAGCCGCAAGCTCTGGGGCCGGCGGGCCAACAGCACCAGGGCCAAGGCGTAAAAAGGGATCCACTGCGAGCTGGCGATGTTCCACTGGCCCAGGGCGGCGTAGAACAGCTTGCTGGACGAAAAGGCATAGATCAGGCCGGCGACAAAGGCCGGCAGGTAGGCGGCCATCTTTCCCCTCTTGGGAACCACGACGAGGGCCAGCAGGAAAGCTCCGTAGCCACCCAGGACGAAAGTAGAGAGAAGGAGCAGGTTGCTTGTGGTCACCAGGGGCAGGACTGCCTGCAGGGGGATGGACAGGAGCCCATTGAGCACGGTCAGGGTGTAGAAGGAGAGGTTGATGCCCAGCGGGTAAAACAGGTAGTCAGACTGAAAGAGGTTCCTACCCGGCTCCAGGAGGGCAGCCGGCACCCACCACAAGTTCCAGGTGAGGGGTGGGTCGTCCACGCCGTTGCCCGGGACGTGGCTGCCCAGGTGCGCAGCCAGGGGATAGGTGAGCGCCAGGGCCAACAGCCCGTAGGCGAGCAGGACTCCCAGGTGAAGCGGCCAGCGTCTCTGCAACCTTGCGTTTCCTCCGTGCGCCATGATACCATCCTCGAGGTGTTTTGGCAATTTTGCATTTTGACACAAATGAGATAGAATAGCCGGGCCTGACCGAACGCTGGAGACAACAAGGACGCAATGCTGCCCAACGCCTATCAAGACGCGCTCAATTATCTCTACAGTTTTACCGATTACGAAAAGCGAGGCTTTGCCGCATACGCACCCGAGTTCTATAACCTGGACCGGATGCGACACTTAACAGAACTGTTGGGCGACCCGCAGGCCGGGTTTTCGTCGCTGCACGTCGCCGGCACCAAGGGCAAGGGTTCCACCGCGGCGCTGGCCGAGTCGATCTTGCGTGCCGCGGGCTTGAGGACCGGCCTGTACACCTCGCCCCACCTGCACTCCTTTCGAGAGCGGATGCAGTCTGGGGGAGCGCTAATCCCCGAGGCCGACGTCGTGCGCCTGGTGGAGAAGGCCAGGCCGCTCGTCAGCCAGGTGGCGGGCATCACCACGTTCGAGATCATGACCGGACTGGCCTTCGCCTGGTTCGCGGAGCAGGGTGTGCAGTGGGCGGTGCTGGAGGTGGGCCTCGGCGGTCGCCTGGATGCCACCAACGTGGTCCTTCCCCGGGCAGCGGTCATCACCTCAATCAGCCTCGACCACGTTGCGATTCTCGGCGACAACCTGGCCCGCATTGCCTGGGAGAAGGCGGGCATCGTCAAGCCAGGCATTCCGGTTGTAAGTGCCCCTCAGCCTGACGAAGCCTGGAGCGTCATCGAGGAGGTCTGCGTCGAGCAGGATGCGCCGCTGTCGCTCGTCGGCCGGGAGTGGCTATGGCAGGCAGGTCCCTTTGACATGGAGGGGCAACACCTGTCCATCCGCCACGTGCCCGGCACCGCACCTCCGCTGGACGATGCCTGGATTCCCCTCCTTGGCGAGCACCAGTTGGTGAATGCGACCACGGCCGTCGCAGCCACCTGGGCTGCGGGGCTTCGCCTGGCCCCCGACGACATCCGACGGGGACTGGCTGCCGTCGATTGGCCCGGCCGCCTGGAGATCCTGTCGCGCAAGCCCCTGGTTGTCGCCGACAGCGCTCACAACGGCGATTCTGCCCAGAAGCTCATGCAGGCCCTGGAAAGGCACTGCGTCTACGAGCGGCTGATCCTGGTCCTGGGGGGCTCGGCCGATCACGCCACGCCCGAGCTGTTCCAGGCGCTCCTACCCGCCGCCAGCCTCGCCATTGCGACCCGCTCGCGGCACGCGCGCGCCGCCGCTCCGACCTGGTTCCAGCACCAAGCCCGGGAGATTGGGTACGACATGGAGTTGAGCGAGTCAGTTCCTGAAGCACTCGAGACTGCGCTGCAGGCGGCAGGTCCTGGAGATCTGGTCTGCTGCACGGGCTCGGTGTTTGTCGCGGCCGAAGCCCGCGAGGCCTGGTTCACCCGGCAGGGCTTGCCCCTGCCACCAGTAGACCCAACTTGACACATAGTGGTTATATCGACTATACTGTCTGTGACCTGACTTCTTCTTTCCGATTCGGAGGCGGACCAGACGTTGAGCTACGATTACGATTACGATTTTGATTTCAACATGATGAATATGGATGCTTTCAGCGACGAGAGCGACCAGGTTTTTGCCGACGACCTGCCGCTGCTGCCGCTGCGTGACACGGTTGTCTTTCCCGGAATGATGAGATCTCTGGCTGTGGGCCGAGATCGCTCCATCAAGGCCGTCGAAGCGGCCATGGCTACCGACAACCGGGTGGTCGTCGTCGCTCAGCGCGACCCTGAGGTGCAGGATCCCGAAATGGAAGACCTGCACACCGTGGGCGTGGAGATGGTCGTGGGCCGGATCCTGCGCATGCCCGATGGCACGACAAATATCCTGGGGCAGGGCAGGCGGCGCGTACATGTCGTGGGCCTGAGCCAGACACGGCCTTACATCCGGGCCAGCATCCAGCCGGTGCCCGAGTCGGATCACGTCAGCCTGGGAACAGAGGCGCTGATGCGCGCCGTCCTGTCGCTCTTTGAGAAGGTAGTGCACCTGTCGCGCACCCTGCCCGACGATGCCTACGTGGCGGCCATGAACATTGCCCAGCCGGGCCCCCTGGCGGATCTCATCGGCTCACTTCTCGACCTGGAGATGGCCGAGCACCAGGAGCTGCTCGAGATCCTGGAGCCCGCGGAGCGCCTGCAACGCCTGAGCATTCTCCTGGCGAACGAGCTGGACGTGCTGGAGCTCGAATACACGATTCACGACAAGGTTCAGCAGGAGGTGGATCGCTCGCAGCGCGAGTTCTACCTGCGCGAGCAGATGCGTGCCATCCAGAGCGAGTTGGGCGAGATGGACGGTGAGACGGCCGAGCTCCAGGACCTGGAGGAAAAGCTGAGCCGGGCTGAACTGCCCGACGAGGTGATGGCCAAGGTTCGCAAGGAGATCGGCCGCCTGAAGGCTATGCCGCCGGCGTCGCCCGAGACGGCGATCATTCGCACCTACGTCGACTGGCTTCTCGATCTGCCCTGGAGTGAGGCGACGACCGACAACCTGGACATTGGCCAGGTGGGCAAGGCACTCGATGCCAACCACTACGGGTTGCCCCGGGCCAAGGAGCGCATCCTCGAGTACCTGGCCGTGCGCAAGCTCTCCGAGGGCAAGCCGTCCACCCGCAGCCCGATCCTCTGTTTCGTTGGACCCCCTGGCACGGGCAAGACCTCGCTGGGCCGGTCCATCGCCGCTGCCCTGGGACGCAAGTTCGTGCGTGTCTCCCTCGGTGGCATCCGCGACGAGGCCGAGATCCGGGGGCACCGGCGCACCTATATCGGGGCCCTGCCGGGACGGGTTATCCAGACGATGCGTATTGCCGGTACCGTTAACCCCCTCTTCATGCTGGACGAGATCGACAAGCTGGGCCTCGATTTTCGCGGCGATCCCTCCGCGGCCCTGCTCGAGGTACTGGATCCGGAGCAGAACTATGGCTTTTCGGATCACTACCTCGACGTGCCCTACGATCTGTCGCGGGTGATGTTTATTACCACGGCCAACATCCTCGATCCTATCCCGCCGGCCCTGCGCGACCGGCTGGAAGTCATCGAGTTTCCCGGCTACATTGAGGAAGAAAAGCTGGCGATCGCCCGCCAGTTCCTCATCCCCAGGCAGCTGGGCGAGAACGGCCTGGACCGGCCCGACCGCGCCCTGCACTTTTCCGACAAGGCGTTGCGCCACATGATCCGCGAGTACACCTGGGAGGCAGGTGTGCGCAACCTGGAGCGCGAGATCGCGAACGTTTGCCGCAAGGTGGCCCGCCGCATCGCCGAGTCCAAGCCGACACCGCGGAACGTGACCGTGCAGTCGCTCCTGAAGTACCTCGGCCCGCCGCGCTTCCAGGCGGACGAGGGCGAGAAAACCGACGAGATCGGCCTGGCCATGGGCATTGCCTGGACTGAAGCGGGGGGTGACGTGCTGCCGGTGGAGGTTTCGCTCATGGAGGGCAAGGGCAGCCTGATTCTCACCGGGCAGTTGGGTGAGGTGATGCAAGAGTCTGCCCAGGCGGCCCTGTCCTACGCCCGCTCCCACGCTCTGGAGCTGACCATCGGCGATGTCGATTTCGACAAGCTCGACATCCACATCCACGTGCCCGAAGGTGCCATTCCCAAGGACGGTCCCTCGGCGGGTATCACTATGGCCACGGCCCTGATCTCGGCGCTCATTGAGCGGCCTGTCCACCACGACGTGGCCATGACGGGCGAGATCACCCTCCGCGGCCGGGTGCTGCCCATCGGGGGGCTGAAGGAGAAGGTGCTTGCCGCACACCGGGCCGGGCTCAAGACCGTGCTTCTGCCGCGGCAGAACAAGAAGGACATGGTCGAGATCCCGAGCCGGGTGAAGCGCGACCTGAAGTTCATCTTTGTCGATCGCATGGACGAGGTGCTGCCTGTAGCGCTGCTCCCCGAGGCGCCGGTCGCCATAGCCGAAGTGAGCCGCGCGGCCAAGGGGCGGAGGACGCCGAGCGCCAAGTCAAACTGAATGGCAGGGGAGCGATCGTGAGTGGCCTGTTTGTCCTGCTGCTGGCCGTGGCTTTCATGGTCCTGTTCTACCTGGTCTTTCGCGCACCTGGACCCGGGCTTGGCCGGCTTGCCCTGTTTCTCGTCTGGCTGGCAGTGGGCGCCCTCCTGGGGTACTATTTTGCCGTTGCAGTCCTCAACTATGACCCAGATCCGGCGCGGCTGGCCATTGCCCGCGCGATCACCAACCAGAAGATCATCGATCTGACTCAGATCGTCCCCGGTTTACCGGATGACCTGGATTGGATCTATCGCATCGACACCGATGGCGATCAGGAACGCATCGAGGATGAGGACGAGGCCCGGGAGTGGCTGGTCGTCTACCGTTACGACACCGTGGTCGCGGAGGACAGGGTCGTGGGCGGCCCGTTCGGGGCGGCGATCTATGATACCGGCCTGTGCCGTCCCCCCTCGATCTTTTCCTTCGAGCTGGTCCCCGTGAGCTATGACTACCTGGGCCAGGATGCCGTCTGGGTTGAGGTGGGGAATATCGTCCCGTACCTGGACGCGCTCTCGGACCCCCTGGGACTGGGGGTGGATCGCCCGGAGGTGATCATCACCGGCTTCACGTCCGGTATCGCTACCGATCTCAACATTTTTCGCAAAGTCGGCTACTATTCCGCCTGTGAGCCGACACGCCGCGCCCACGCCGACCCATACGCTGAAACCGTCACCCTTCCTTTCAAGTACCAAGTGATCGGCACCTTTCGCGCTACGCAGCAAGTATTGAGAGACGGTGCGGAAGTCGTTGTCCAGGATCGAGCCGGTTTTGAACGCAGCCAGATCGTCGTGAGGCGAGTCTACACGCCGGACCCAGCCACCGGCTCGTACCTGGTACCGGCTGCTCCGGGCTCTGACAAGTACGTGCTGAGGAACCCCGACCGAGTTGGTCTCGCCTTTGGGCCGGGGCGCCCCGAGGATACGCGAGACGTCTATTACCCGGAGAAAACCGTCCTGGCGTTCTTTGGCGATCTTGGCCCCAACACTGATCGCGCCATGTCCTACACCTGCCTGGGCGGGGGCGACGGTAAGGGCGAGGATGACTACGACCCGCTCGATTTTGGTCTGGAAGTGCCTCCCTCGCAGTTGGCCAGCGTGAACGTCTGCGAGATGCGCTATATCCCCGACGACGAGGCAGAACGCAACCACGAAGCGCGGACGGTGAACGTCAAAGTGGTCGAGATTCCGGAAGGAGAAAGCCGGGGCTGCTCCCAGGCGCGCTCACTTTCGTGCGTCGTGGTTTCTTCGCCCAACCCCGACGCCCTGCCGTACGGCTGCGAGTGGTGCCTCTACGGCTGCGCGCCGGCACCGTAGGTTCTTCGCTCCCCCTCCCCAGCCCTCTGGGCCTGACACATTAGGGCCGAGCCGGAGATGGCCCCGACAGAGCGTCACCGGGAGCCTGTTCTGCTGCCCCTCGACGCCGTCCCTTGCGGCGCCGTGATTTCCCCTTATGCCGCTTTTGCAGTAGAATGGTGCTCGACCAAGTGATTCGGAGGTAATGATGCGTCCGAGCTATACGTTCCGGGTGGTGCCCTGTCTGCCGCCGCGGCTGGAGCGGCTGCGCGAATTGGCGCACAACCTGTGGTGGACCTGGAACCATGAGGCCATCGAGCTGTTTCGGCGCCTCGACAGGGATCTTTGGGAGACCGCCGGGCACAATCCTGTGCTGATGCTGGGTACGATCCGGCAGGAACGCCTGGAACAGATCGTCGATGATGACGGATTCATGGCGCAGCTGGACCGCGTTTATGGCGATTTCGACCGGTACATGAGAAGTACGACCACCTGGTATGCCAAAACCCATGCGGCCACCGATGGTGCCCGCATTGCCTACTTCTCGGCCGAGTTCGGCCTTACGGAGAGCCTGGGGATCTATGCCGGGGGACTGGGCATCCTGGCCGGCGATCACCTGAAGTCGGCTAGTGACCTGGGCTTACCACTGGTGGGTGTCGGCCTCCTCTACCAACAGGGTTACTTTCGCCAATACCTTAATCCCGATGGCTGGCAGCAAGAGCTCTATCCCGACAACGATTTCTACAACCTGCCCCTCATCCTGGAGCGCCAGCTGAGCGGCGCTCCGCTCACGGTCGAAGTGGAATATCCCGGCCGCTCGATCAAGGCCCAAGTATGGCGCGCCCAGGTCGGCCGCGTGCCCCTCTATCTCCTAGATACCAACATCGAGTGCAACCGGCCCGAAGACCGGGATCTCACCGACCAGCTCTACGGCGGTGACGATGACATGCGCATCCGCCAGGAGATCATGCTGGGTATCGGCGGCATTCGTGCCCTGTCGTCCCTGGGGATCCGGCCCAACGTCTGCCACATGAACGAGGGGCACTCGGCCTTTTTGGCCCTGGAGCGCATTCGCGTCCTCATGGAAGAGTGCCACCTGTCGCTCGCGGAGGCCCGTGAGGTGGCGACGGCCGGCCATGTCTTTACCACGCATACCCCCGTATCCGCGGGCATTGATTGGTTTCACCCCGAGCTGGTCGACCGCTATTTCGGCCAATACTACCCGCGCCTCGGACTCTCGCGTCACGAATTTCTGGGCCTGGGGAGGCTGAACCCCAACGATCCGCAGGGCTACTTCTGTATGGCCGTCCTGGCCCTGCGCCTGGCAAACCGCAGCAACGGCGTGAGCCGGCTGCACAGCGAAGTGTCGCGGGACATGTGGCAAGAGATCTGGCCCGGAGTGCCTGTTGCCGAGGTGCCCATCCTGGGCATCACCAACGGCATTCATCCCCGCTCCTGGATCTCGCGCGACATGGCCGATCTTTACGACCGCTACCTCGGCCCCCGCTGGATCGAGCGCCCGGCCGAACGGGAGGTCTGGGGGCGAGTGACGCGGATCCCCGATGAGGAGTTGTGGCGCACGCATGAACGCCGCCGCGAGCGCCTGGTAGCATTCGCCCGGCGCAGGCTCAGCGAGCAGCTGCAGCAGCGAGGGACTCATCCATCCGAGATCCAGCAGGCAGAGCAGGTCCTTGACCCCGAGGCGCTCACCATCGGCTTTGCCCGCCGCTTTGCCACTTACAAGCGCGGCACCCTCCTCTTCCACGACCTGGAGAGGCTGGTGCGGATCGTGGGCAATAAAGATCGGCCCGTGCAGTTCATTTTTGCCGGTAAAGCCCATCCCCGCGACAACCCTGGCAAGGAACTAATCCGCCAGATCGTCCACCATGCCCGCCGGCCCGAGCTCCGCAACCGCATCGTGTTCATCGAGGACTATGACATGGTCGTGGGCCGCCACCTGGTGCAGGGTGTCGACGTCTGGCTGAACACGCCTCGGCGTCCTCACGAGGCCAGTGGCACAAGCGGTATGAAGGCCACGGCGAACGGTGGGTTGAACCTGAGCGTGCTCGATGGCTGGTGGGACGAGGGCTACACTCCCGAAACCGGCTGGGCCATCGGCCACGGCGAGGAGTACGAGCTCGACCAGGCCGAGTACCAGGACCGCGTCGAGGCCGATGCCCTCTACAACCTCCTGGAAAAAGAGATCATCCCCCTGTTCTATGACCGGGGGAGCGACGACCTGCCCCGGGGATGGATTGCCTGCATGAAGGCCGCCATGCGCGACCATGCCGGCGTCTTTAACACGAACCGCATGGTGCGCAACTACACTGAGCTCTGTTACTTGCCTTCGGCGGAACGCAGCCGGCGCATGATGGAAGATGACCAGCAGCGTGCCAAGGCCCTGGCGGCCTGGAAGGAGCACGTGCGCAACGAGTGGGGGCAGCTGCGCATCGAGCGCATCTGGAGCGAGCAGGCCGAGGGCCAGGATCTGCAGGTCGGCGACCAGCTCCAGGTGCAGGCCGAGGTCTACCTGGGAGGTCTGAAGCCGACGGATGTCGCCGTGCAGCTGTATTATGGCCAGGTCAACGGAGAGGGCCTCATAGTCAACGGCCAGACTTTGCCAACGCTCATCGCCCAATCACGGGGCAAGGGGCGCTTTGTCTTTGCCGGCGCCATCAACTGCCAGACCAGCGGGCGCCATGGCTACGCACTGCGCATCGTTCCGGCGCACGAGGACATGGGCAACCCGTTCGAGATGGGGCTGATTCGCTGGGCCGGGTAGACATCGATCCCGGCGTCCGCCGTGGCCCCCGCGGACGCCGGGGACTAGCGCACCTCGACGATCTGGGCCTGCCCCGTATCGGTATCGTACAAGGCGTAGGTTGACGGGCCCAGGCGCCCCATCACCTCGCCAGGGTTGAGGAGCACGGTGCGACCGCTCTCCTCCACGACGTGTTCGTGGCTGTGGCCGGTGCACACCAGGTCATAGGTGCCGCCGCGAGCCAGAGCCCGGCCGATCTCCGGATAGTGAGTCACGGCGACGCTCCGCCCGCCCAACTCCAGCTCGGCGAACTGACCGTGGACCTTGACGTGTTTGTGCCGGCCTGCCACGCGGGCGAGGTGGAGTGGATCGCCGTCGTTGTTACCGAAGACGACGTGGACAGGTCCGCCGAACCCTTCAGCAATCTGCGCCAGGGTGAACGGCGCGCAGAAATCGCCGCAAAAGATGAGCGCATCGGCCTCCAGGCCAGCCAACAGCTTCTCCAACTGCCAAATGTTGTCGTGGATGTCCGACAGGACTGCGATCTTCATAGGCTTTCCTCCATTGTCAGTACCCGCAGGGCCTGAATGGTGACCCATTTGTTGGGCCGGCCCACCTCCCCGAAGCTCGCCCAGGTGTTGCCCGGCACGCGCTCCAGGACCCACCGCCCGTCGCGATCTTGCTTCCGTCTCACCACGTCCAGGGCCTCTGCGAGACGTGGGTCGGCGCCATGGCCCGCCGCTTGCAGGGCCTCCGCTGCCTCGACCAGGTCGCCCGTGTCACCCGGTGGGAAGCCGAAATGCAGCCAGGGCTCCCTCTCGTCTCGTGTTTCCCGGCCACCTAAGAGTGCCTGGCCCCCCTCACGCAGCAGTACCTCGACGGTTACGCCCAGGGCTTCTTCAATAACTGGCGAGCGCTGAGACCGCGGCATCGCTGCCAGGCCGCCCAGGGCCCGGGCGGCTTCGGTCAGGAACACGCGCGCCCTCTCCGGTCCGGCCGGCGCCTGAAACTGGGTCCGGAGCACCATGTTCGCCAGGGCCTCTGTTGCTTCCCGGAGCCGTGTGTCCTCGTAGCCCAGTTCCCTGAATGCGCGCAGCAGGCTGCCGTTCAGGCTGGCCGAGGCCTGCCTGGCCGTCTTCCCCGCGGAGAACCGCCCGTCGGGCAGGCGACTGCGATCGAGGACGTAGGCGCAAGCGGCGTCGATGGCGCTGGTGCGCGGTGCGCCCAACGCTGCCAAAAAGATGACCTGCCACACCGTCGCCCTGTGCTTGGGGCTGTACCCCGGCCCTGGTGCGATCCAATAACCGGCCGGCCACTGGGCGGCGAGGATGTCGCGGGCAGGGCCCCAACCGGGGATGGCCGCCTGCGCCGCGGCCACATCCGGGTCACCGGGCCGCCGCTCCAGCAAGTGCCTGAGAGCCAGGGTACGAGCCGAGGGGTTCTCTACCTCGAGCAGCCAGTCGAGGACGGCGTCCATCGCGTCTCAGGGCAGCTCCGGCCATTGCTGGCCGGGCAGGTGACGGACCGGGCGGCCGTGGTTCTCCATCCCTTCCATGTGCGGGATGATACCACACACTCGCGCCCCGGGCAAGCCCCCGGGCCTTCTCCGGCGCTCGAGCGCCGGCGAAGCAGGGAGAGCTCGGATCGTCAGCCGGCGCCGTCCGGGTAGCGAGCAGCGACGGCGCGGGCGGCGTCGAGGACCATTGCCACCAGCTCGGGCGGGCTGAGGACCGTTGCCCGGTCCTGGTAGCCCAGCACCCAGCGGCAGGGCCAGGCCAGGTCCGAAGCGTCAAACGTGAGGAGTACAGAGCCATCCTCGTTTTCCGACAGGTGCTGCCATTCTTCCTTGCGCTCGCGCACCAGGTGGGCCACGTCGGCCTCAAAGCGCACCGTCACCCGGTAATAGCTTGTCGGGCGCTCGTCGGCCATGCGCGACAAGTAGTCGCGTGCGGAAAAGCCGGCGGGGATGTCGAAGGTCTGGCCGGTGGGCTCGATCTGCTGAAAGCGATCCAGGCGAAAGGTCCGCAGCCCTTCCCGTAGGTGGCAGTAACCGACCAGGTACCAGTTGCCCCATTGGAGGGCCAGAGCGTAGGGATCGATGACGCGGTGCGTAAGCTCCTGGCGAAAGGACTGGTAAACGGCCGTCACCTGGCGGCGGCGTGCCACGCAGCGCCGCAGCTCGGTCAGGAGCGGTTCCCAAGGCCCATAGTCGCGGCGCAGCCAGCCCGTGACCAGCAGCCCACGTCGTGCCTGCTCGACCTCCTGCAGCAGGTCCTCGGGCAGCACGTTGTCCAGCTTGGCGGTAGCAGCAACCACGGCGTCGTGGTAGGACGCGCCCCAGATCTCTTGCACGAGAGCTGCACCCAGGTAGAGGGCGGTCGCTTCCTCCGGCGTGAAAAGCAACGGTGGTAGCTTGTAGCCGCGCACGAGGGAAAAGCCACCGTAAGGTCCACGCTCGGAGTAGATCGGGACGCCGAGCTCGTCGAGCATGCCCATGTAGCGGTGCACGGTCCGCTCCGAAACGCCCAACTCCTCGGCCAGCTCGCTGGCCTTCAGCGTCCCGCGGGACTGCAGGATCAAGATAATGGAAATCAACCGGGTGGCGACATTACTCATAGCACTATTATAGCACAAATTGCCGCCCTTGGATGTCATGAATTTCCACGATTATGACGCTTCCTGACATGATCGCCGGCGAGCGAGAGGCTGCATGGCACGCATCCCATGCCGGATCTTGGCCGGAGGGACGCGGCTTGTTTTGCGCTGGGACCAGGGCCATGCTATAATGGCGGCCACAAGAGGCACCGGGCCACGGCCGCCGGCCCACTGGGGCCCGCGCGGCCGCTGAGTCTCGTGTCTCTAGGGGGGAGCACCACGCGATGGCGCCATCGATGCACGAAGGATCGGCCCGGGAACAGCCGCCGGCCGGCATGAGCCGCCGGCGCTTTCTCTCCTGGGCGCTGGGTGCCACCACGGTGATTGGAGCGGCGGTGTCGGCGACGGCCGGTTATTCGTTGGTCCTGGAACCGGGCTGGCTCCACGTCAAGCGCATTTCGGTGCTGCTGCCGGAGCTGCCGCCTGCCCTCGACGGCCTGACCGTCGCCCACCTGACCGACCTCCACTGGGGGGCGTACACCGGCCTGCGCGAGATCCGAGCCGCGGTAGAGGCGGCCAACGCCCTCCGGCCGGACATGATAGTCCTGACGGGGGACTATGTCCTCGGCTCGGCAGCCTATGCTGAGCCGTGTGCGGCCGAGCTGGCTGCCCTCCGAGCTCCCCTGGGAGTCCACGCTGTGCCCGGCAACCACGATTACTGGACGGACATAGCGGTGGTGAGCCGCTCTCTGGCGGCCGCCGGCCTGCCGCTGCTGCGCAATCAGGCGCGACGGCTGGCGGTAGGCGCCTCGGGCCTGTGGGTAGCCGGCGTGGACGATGTGTACGAAGGGCGCGACGACCTCGACGCAGCCCTGGCGCCTGTTCCTGCCGGGGAGCCCATCCTGCTCCTGGTCCACGAGCCCGACTTTGCCGTGCGCGCAGGCCTTGCCCCGTGGTCAATCCTGTTACAGCTCTCGGGCCACTCTCATGGAGGCCAGGTGTGCCTGCCCTTCATCGGCCGCCCGATGCTCCCCTGGCTGGGCCAAATCTACCCCGCCGGCCTGCAGAACGTGCCCGGCACGGCGCTGCAAGTCTATACGAACTGCGGCGTGGGCGTGATCGCCCCACCTGTGCGCCTCAACTGCCGGCCGGAAGTCGCGCTCCTGACCCTGCGCGCTTCCGGCTCTGGCCAGTTGAACGTCACAACCGGCTCCCGCCGCCCAGGTGCGAGCACCGATAGAGAGGTAAGGAATGATGGACGTTTGGGCGGGAAGAAGCACTGTCCGTGCTGCGCCGGGCGCGCGACGCAGGGCTGGTTCACATGACCTCGAACACGTTGGACCGGGTGGAGTTTGTGTGCAACTGCTGTGCCTGCTGCTGTGGGCTGTTGGGCACGGTCACCCGCCTGGGTGGTGCGGCTGCCGACGTTGCCTCCAACTTTGCCGCGGTTGTCGACGCGATGGCTTGCCTGGCCTGCGGCCTGTGCCTCGACGACTGCCCGGTTGGCGCTATCGCCGTGGAGGACCGTGCTGCCGTGGACCCCGAGCGCTGTATCGGCTGCGGACTGTGCGCCGCACATTGCCCCGAAGGCGCCCTGACGCTCGTCCGCCGCGAGACTACCTATTTGCCGCC
>JBFYTF010000055.1:0-4916 GCA_041300865.1 Anaerolineae bacterium | reverse complement strand
TGGCCGGCTTTCAAGACGTCATCACCTTTGACATGGGCGGCACCAGCACCGACGTCTCCCTTTGCCCTGGCCGGGTGCAGCACACGAGCGAGGGCACCATTGCCGGCCTGTCCCTGCGACTGCCCATCATCGACATTCATACGGTGGGTGCCGGCGGCGGCTCCATCGCCCGCCTCGATTCGGGCGGCGCGCTCCGCGTCGGGCCGCAGAGTGCCGGGGCCGACCCTGGTCCGGTGTGTTACGGCCTGCCCGGAGCGGAAGACGTGACTGTCACCGATGCCAACCTGATCCTTGGCCGGCTGGATGCCCGCCACTTCCTGGGCGGGCGCATGACCCTGGACCTGGAACGTACGGCCACGAGCTTCCAGGAGCTGGCCCGCCGCTTGAGCCTGCCGCTCGAGGCGGCGGCCTGGGGTGTCGTTCGTGTCGCCAATTCGAACATGGAGCGCGCCATCCGCACCATCTCGGTCGAGCGTGGCCACGACCCCCGGCGCTTTACGCTGGTCGCCTTTGGCGGCGCGGGGCCGCTCCATGCCTGCGAGCTGGCGGCAGCGCTGGGCATCCCCCGCGTCCTCGTGCCACCGGCGCCCGGCGTGCTGTCGGCATTGGGGATGGTCCTGTCCGACGTCGTGAAAGACTACTCTCAGACGGTCATGCTGCCCGCGCGTGGCCTGGAACCCGGCACCCTGCCCGCCCTCCTGGCACCTCTCCTCGAGCGAGCCCGGGTGGATCTGGCCACAGAAGGCCTGGGGGAAGAGAGGTTCGAGCTGCGCCCGGCCCTCGATATGCGTTATACCGGGCAGTCCTTCGAGCTGACGGTGGACGCCGGCCGAGGCGACATCGAGGACTTGATCCAGGATTTCCACGACGCGCACCGCCGGCGCTTCACCTATGCCAGCGAGGGCGAGCCGGTGGAAATCGTCAACATCAGGGTGCAGGCCGTGGGTCGCACGGCCAAGCCGCGCCTTGCGCCCCTGCCCCTGGGCCCGACCGACCCCCGGGCCGCCCATGCCGGCTACAAGCCGGTCTATTTCGCAGCCAGCGGCTCGCCGCGCGCCGCGCGTCCCATGTTTGCCGCCCTCTACGAGCGCGACCGGCTGGCACCGGGCAACATCGTCGTTGGCCCGGCCATTGTCTGGCAGCTCGACACGACCACCGTGCTCCCGCCCGGCTGGGCCGCAGCCGTTGATGCCTGGGGAAACCTGGTGGTTGAGGCAGAAGCAGGAGGGCCATGACTGCCGTCGATCCCATCACTCTCGAAATCATGCGCAACCTCTTTTCCTCCGTCGCCGAGGAGATGGGTGTGACCCTGGGGCGCACAGCCTACAGCCCCAACATCAAGGAGCGACGGGACTATTCCTGCGCCTGTTTCCTCGCCGGAAGCCGGGGGGACGGGGCACAGATGATCGCCCAGGCAGCGCACATTCCCGTGCACTTGGGAGCGATGCCGGCTTCCGTGCGTGCCGCGCTGGAGGCCTATGCCGAGTGGAACCCCGGGGACCTCGTGGTGCTGAACGATCCCTATCTCGGCGGCACGCACCTGCCCGACATCACCATGGTCTCTCCTGTCTTCGTGCCGGGCTCCGCGCCGGACGGGCCCCCGTTCTTCGTCGCGAGCCGCGCCCACCACGCCGATGTCGGGGGGATGTCGCCCGGCTCCATGCCCCTGGCCGTCGAGATCTACCAGGAGGGCCTGATCGTGCCCCCGGTCAAGCTGCTCGAGGCTGGCCGGATGAACCAGCCGGTGCTGGACATCATCCTGCGCAACGTGCGCACCCCCGTGGAGCGCCGCGGCGACCTGTCCGCGCAGATGGCCGCCCACCGCGTGGGAGAGCAGCGCCTCCTCGAGATTGTGGCCCGCTATGGGCTGGAAGAGACACTGCACTATGCCCACGGCCTCCTGGCTTATGCCGAGGGCTTGACTCGGGCTGCCATCGCCGCCATCCCCGACGGCACCTACACCTTTGTCGACGAGCTGGACGACGAGGGAGTGCCTGACAAGCGGTGGACAGGGGGTGGAAGCAGCAGCCACCCCGGTCCCCGCATCCAGGTCGCCGTCAAGGTCGAGGGCGACGGCATGACGGTCGACTTCTCCGGTTCGAGCGCGGCCGTCCGTGGCCCGCTCAACGCGGTGCGGGCCATCACCGAGTCGGCGACGTGGTACGCCGTGCACTGCGTAGCCACAGCCCGGGGTGAAGAGGCGCCGATGAACAGCGGCACGTTTGCCCCCGTGCGGGTCGTCGTGCCCCACGGCAGTCTGCTGGATGCCGAGCCGCCTCACGCGGTAGCCGGGGGCAACGTCGAGACTTCGCAGCGCATCGTAGACGCCGTCCTGGGCGCGCTGGCCCAGGCGCTGCCAGAGCTGGTGCCGGCGGCCAGCCAGGGCACGATGAACAACCTGGCGGTGGGGGGCATGGCTCCCGATACCGGCGAGCCCTTTGCCTACTATGAAACGATGGGCGGGGGAGCGGGCGCAGGCCCTCGCGGCCATGGGCTGCCGGGAGTGCACGTGCACATGACCAACACCCTCAACACGCCCGTCGAGGCCTTGGAGTACGCCTATCCCTTGCGGGTGCGGCGTTACGCGCTGCGCCGGGGTTCGGGAGGTGCAGGCCACCACCGCGGGGGCGACGGGCTGGTGCGCGACCTCGAGTTTCTTTCCTCCGCGACGGTCACCATCCTCTCCGAGCGGCGACGGACGGCACCCTATGGTCTGCAAGGCGGAGAGCCGGGCAAGACAGGTCGAAATGTACTCGTCCGCGCCGGGCAGGAAGTGGAGCTCCCAGGCAAGTGCGAGATCCAGGTCGAGCCGGGCGATGTGCTCAGCCTTCGCACGCCAGGAGGAGGGGGCTGGGGCCAGGATCAAGGGCAGGCACCGCCGGTCCCCGGCGAGGAGAGCAGCCGGCCGGTGCGCCCGACGCCCACTCTGTAGGGCAGTGCACCGGCGCGGGCGCTTGACAAAGCACCGCTTCTCCAACTATCGGCAGTACGTGGCTTACAGCGGGTACTACGCAGGCCGGGAGCAATCACAGGCGATCGACCGGACAAGGATGTCGAAGCACGGCAGCCTGACTCTCGCCGTAGTAGGTCCAGGTGCTCACCGCGCCGTTGCCCAGGGTGTAGCGCTTCTTCTGCCCCAATGCGTTGTAGCCCGCCTCAACTCGACGATGGTCTATGCCCGGGTGCATGACCAGACGGTGGCCGATGATTACTACGCCGCCATGGATCGAGTAGAGCAGCGGCTGTTTGTCCGCGCCAGGGGGCAGATTGCACCGCCGACGGCAGCAATGGAGGAGCACAACGAGGATGAACCGCTGAACGATGACGAACGGGGACAGCTCCTCGACTTGGCGGACCAGCTCGCCGCAGCCGACTTGAGCCCCGAGATGCGGATGGATCTCGTGGAACGGATACGCCAGGTCCTGAACCACAGCGGGACGCCCGACGAGGACGAACCCCCTCCCATAGGGCAAGAAAACGGAAGACGGCAACGGGGACCCCCCGGGTACCCTCTGGGTGCCTCTCCCGCCTTCCCTTTGGTACTCACAGTCTCGCACGAATCTCAAACCTTGTCAAACAACTACTGACCTGGTGCCGCGGTGCCATATGCCCCGCTCCCATGGCTGTCAGAACACTTGCTGTTGTCTCCTGCACCCCACGCCATATTCATTTACTCTATCACAACAACTGCATCGCGCCACCGCCACATACTCGGCATTTGTCGAGAAGGATGGTCAAGGTGAGTTAGAATCGGTTAGCCAGCCAATCTCCCTCTTAACCTTGGGTCTCCAATACCGAGTTCACTCAAACGCCTCATGCAACGGTGGTTCACAGAATTCCCCGAAGTCTGGACTGTCTAGAAAGTAGCTCTCATAAGTGCCTACCAAGTAGACCTTGAGTTGCCCATCCTGCGGTTCGGACAAGACAGTTACTATCGTGACTTTGTCCGGGTGCTTCGGACCATAAAAGAATATGTCTTCGACACGACCATCCAGAAACCTGCATTCGGAGTGGAACCAAGCATCAGAAAGTGCGCGCAAGGCTTGTTGACGCTCATCTCCCTCGTGAACACGGGACAGTATCTGCTCGTAGTCTACCGGCTCTTCATTGGGCATGCATCCTGCGATGACCAGCCCTGACAGAATTAGCCACAGGAAAAAAGCAAAAGGGGTAGCAAACCTCACCGATCGATCTTCATGCTTTTTCATTGGTCGTTCACCTGCAGAACAGGCATGAGGTGCCAAGCATCCTGAAACTGCTGCGGGGACCGGGCAGAACGCAAGCCACGGCTCATAAAACTTCCCATATCTGCACCAATAGTCCCAAGGGCCCGATCCGCCTGACAATTAGCATCACAGTCAGCGCCACCACCCTCCCGAGCGGTGTTGATTCCACGGCCAATTGCTTGGCCTAAGAAATACCCCAAATTCAATGTCCAAGCCCAGTGATGCACATTGCCGGTCGGATCAGTTCCAAGTAGCTCTTCCGGTAATCCTTCCCGCCCAATCCAAACTGATAGGCCGTGAGGTCTCCCCCGAGTGATAGCTTGCAAATCGTTGGACTCGAAGCGGTCGCCAAGACCACCGAAAAGCGTTCCGATGTCCCGTACGAATTCAGCCGTCTCTTCCTCATTGTACCAACCCGCCATGTGGCCGATGGCAGCTGGCATATTTGCCCAACTTCGTCCTTCGGGTGTCGCGCTAAACAACGTGTTTATTGCATTTTCACGGAGCTGTCCGGCAGGGGTATATAGGGCGTTCCAGGCAGCACTACTCCACTCTTCTGCAAACGTGATCGAGAAAAGCCGGATCAGAATGTCTTCCCATGTTGGGTCACGGCCATGAACGGATCGAAATTCCTCTTGCCAAGCAGCGTCCAACGGGTCATGACCCGAGGGGTCGATGAATCTGAGCGGG
>JBFYTF010000015.1:0-6075 GCA_041300865.1 Anaerolineae bacterium | reverse complement strand
GCCAGGGGGGCGGTCCGCCTGCCGCCGGCATCTCGCGCGCCAACTGGTGCTGCAAGCCGGGTGACAGGTCGGTGAACACCAAATCCAGATCTCGAGACGCGGCCATTTGCGCCAGGCGGCCAAAGCTGAGCGCCGCCGAGACGTCCAGGCCGCTGACCCGCCGGAAATCCAGGAGGACATAACGCGGCGGGGGCACATCCGGCCGCGCCAGGCGGTGGCGGACCCGCTCCAGGAGCCCGTAGGCCGTGCCGAAAAAGAGATAGCCCTGGAGCTCGAGGACGAACAGCCAGTCGCCGTTGTCGCGCAGGAGCCGGTTTTCGCCGCGGGGCCTGTCGACGTTGCTGCGGAGGGCGGTGGCCGACAGGGCACG
The DNA here is from genome assembly GCA_041300865.1 of Anaerolineae bacterium. GTDB lineage: Bacteria > Chloroflexota > Anaerolineae > JAAYZQ01 > JAAYZQ01 > JAAYZQ01. Next base: position 5,705 of record JBFYTF010000015.1, on the reverse strand, counting down.
GCGAACGGCACCGACGCGGCTGTACTCCAGCACGAAAAGCAGAACGGCCACCCCCAGCCCGAGCCCGACGCCTTCGAGGACACCAAATACCGCCGTGACCGCCAGGATCAGGACGATGATGGCATAGTCGACGCGCGACAGGCGAGGCCAGGCGTCGACCAGCCATTCGACAAGAAAGGCGAACCCAAGGAAGAGGATCAGGCCGCCGGGCACGACCCGGGGCACGTAGCTGAGGATCGCCGGTCCTACGACGAGCATCAGGCCACAGAGAGCTGCGGTGACCAGGCTGACCACGGGACTGGGCGCGCCCATGCGGTAGCTCAGGCTCGAGACGCTGAGGGCCTGGTAGCCGACGGGCCCGGTGCCCGCCGCGCCGGCCAGGAGATTGGCGACCCCGGCGGCTTTTAGCTCCCGGTCGAGGTCTATGTCGCGGCGGGCAAGGAGCTCCAGGCTGCTGGAGTTGAGGAGGAGTGAAACGGCGCTGACGACGAGGATGGTGCCGATGCTGCCTGCCTGGGCGACGACCGACGGCCAATGAGCGGCGCGCAGCACGTCGGGGGTTAGCGGCTGCCAGAGCGCGCCCGCGGGGAAAGGGCCGAGCAGCCAATCTCCGGCCCACAGCTGCGCCAGAGGCACGCCCGTCAGCCAGACGACCAGGTAGAAGAGCAGGACAGATCCCAGCAGCAGGCCGGGCAGGATCAGGAAGTGGCTCCAGCGGCGCAGGGCGAGGAGGGCCGCCAGGGCAAAGGCCAGGCCGGGGAGCCAGCGCACCAGGAGGTCGGGCCGCAGCAGGTCCGACAGGTTGGCCACCGTGAGAGGCACACCGGCCATGATGCCCACGCTGCCCTGGACGAGCAACCAGCCAATGCCGGCCAAAAAGCCGCCGATGACGGGATAGGGGATGTAGCGGACGAGCCCTCCCTGCCGCAGCCAACCGAGGAGGAGAAAAAACAGGCCGGCCACGAGCGACGTGAGGGCGATGGTGACCAGGACGGTGGACAAGATCTCGTCGGCTGTGGACCCCGGGGGGACGCTGCCGGCGATGGCCGCGGCCGAAACGGCGAGGATGGCCGCCGGGCTGTCCTGAGGGATGGCCACAACGCCACGCAGGGAGCTGCCAAAGGCGACGACGAGGTTCATGATCGTCGCGGCCAGGAGGGTCAGGCCGAGCCCGCGGGAGACGTAGGGCGAGAGGACCCCGGCAAAGATCAGCACCGCGAACGAGGTCTGGACCATCACGCACAGCACGCCTGCAACGGCGCCCGCCGCAAGGCCGGGGAGCAGGCGGGCCATGCCCTGCTCCCGGGCCAGGGTGGCCTGCGGCCCGGCCGTGCCACCGTTGGCCATCATTCGAGCCCGTCAAGGAGCGGCTTGCCCAATGTCTCGGCGCCCACCCCCAGGGTCGAGAGCAGTTGCTCTCCGAGCTCCTGCGCGATTTCCTCGGGATTACGGCCGCCCAGGGGCACGTTCCCGGCCGCCATCGTGCCGTGCCCGCCGGCGGTGCCGGCCTCGCCCACGATGGAGCGCACCAGCCGGCCCGCGCCGCCCGCCGGGCTCCGAGCGCGGATGGAGATGATCAGGTCGTCCCTGTAGACGCCCATGCACACCGCCCAGCGCGTGCCCTGCAGTCGCAGCAGGAGGTCGGCCAGCTCAGCGGCCATGTCCGGCCGCCGCATGGCGCCCACGTACGCCAGGACCACGCCGTCGTAGATGCGCGCGGCATGCAGCGCCGCGTCGAGGCGTTTGTAATAGTCACGGGGCACCTGCGCGCTCTCGATCGCGGCCAAGGCCTCCACGTCAACAAGCCCCTGGAGATGATAGTAGACCGCCACATCCTCAGGTCCTGCCTCGCGCATCAGGCCGAGGGTGTCGGTTTTGATGCCATAATACAGGGCCGTGGCCAGAGGCGGCTCGGGCTCGATGCCGGCGGCGAACAGGTAGCCGGCAAGGATGGTGGAGGTGGCGCCGACGTCGGGCCGCACCTCGGAAAACCGGGGCTCGGCCGGCCCGCCGGCAGCAGCGGGCGGTGCACCTATGCCTGCCAGGGGGGGATGGTGATCGAAGACGATGACAGGATTGTGGTCCGCTGACACGGGGTTGTTGCCCGTGCCGGGTTGGGTATCCACCAGGGCGACGGGCATCTGCTGGCCCTCCGGGGGCCTGTCGGCAAGCGAGAGACGGCGCAGCGGCCGGCGCAGGTAACGAACCAACGCTTTGTTTTCGGCACGGCCAATGATGCCACGGTAGACGATGGTCGCTTCGACGTTGAGCTGCCGGCCCTCGTGGGCGGGCCAGGGCATCTCCACGAGGGCCTTGAGCGCCAGGGCACTGGCGATGGCGTCGGGATCGGGGTCGTTGTGGGGCATGATGAGCAGCCGCCGGATGCCGTCCAGGCTGCGGACCAGGTCGTCAAGACGTGCCGGCATCAGTCCGGGACTCCCTTCTGGGGGGGCAGGTTCGCGTCCGGGACGCTCTCGGGAAGTCGGGACATAGTGAGCGATACTGGCCCCAGGGAAAGGCCACCCGAACCTAGACCCATGATTTGCGGCGCAGCCAGACGAACATGGCCCCGGGCACGAGGACCATGGCCATCAGGGCCAGGTAAAAGGCCGGGCGACTCGTCAAGGTATTGAGGCCGGCCGCCGGCGCGAAAAAGTTCATGCCGAAAAAGCTGGCGAGAAAAGAAGCCGGCAGAAAGAGCGTTGTGATAAAGGTCAGGGCTTTGATAACCTCGTTCATACGGTTGTTTACCACGGAAAGGTAGGCCTCCAGGGCATCACCTACCAGGTCGCGCAGGCCGTCGACGATGTCATAGAGGCGCACCATGTGGTCGTAGACGTCGCGAAAGAAAACGCTGTCGGAGCTAGGGAGAACTGCGAAATCACCGCGGGCCAGCTTGTTGAGCGCCTCGCGCTGCGGAGCGATAATGCGGCGCAGATGTACCAGGGAGCGCTTCAGGGCAAAGGCGCGGGCCAGGATGTTGCCGTTGGGCCCGGCAAAGACCTCGTCTTCGATGCGGTCGAGCACCTCGTCCAGCCAGTCGACGACAGGCATGTAGCCAGAGGCCAGGGCGTCGGCCAGCTCGTACGCCAGGTGGGCGGCACCCCGCTGCAGATGCCGCTGGTCGCGTTGGCAGGCAAGCCAGAACTGCTCGAGGGCGGGCACCGGGTCGGCGTGGTAGGTGACGAGGTAGTGCGGGCCCAGGAAGATGTCCAGCTCGAGGGTCGTAACCTCGAGGTGCTTGGGCGAGAGGTTCTCGACACGCCACTCCTGCTGCTCCTCCATGCTGGCAACGGAGACAGCGTGGAGCACCACGTACAGGTAAGCGCCCCAATCGTCAACGCGGGGGACGTGCGCCTGAGCCAGGGCATCCTCGACGGCCAGGGGATGAAAGCCAAAGGTGTCGAGCAGGAGCGGCTCGCACGCCTGGGGCGGTTCGCTTGCCAGATCCAGCCAGAGGGTTCCTCCGCCACTTGCCAGCACGGCGGCCACGCCGTCGGGGGTGAGGTCCTTGTGCAGCTCGCCGTCGGGTGTATGATATAGTGAACGAATCACCCGCCCTCCCTGAGGCAGTGTCCTGGCCGGTGCAAGTGCTAGCGGCGCTCCTCTGCTGCGGTTTGGCCCTCCGGCGACGGGCTGCCGCTGAGGGGCGCAGGCCCCATCTCGGCCAGGCGGCGAAAGGCGGCCATCTGCTCCACGGCAACCGACTTCCACTCGTCGGGCAAGCGGCGGAACTCGCGCAGCAGGGCGCGCACCAGGTCGTTGGACTGCATCCAGGCGACGTCGTCCTCGGCGCCGTCCCCCAGGGGAGCGCCCGGTGGAGGCAGATGGCCCGCCGCGCGCAGGACCTGCTCGCGAGACGCGTGAAAATAATCGGCCAGGCGAAAGAGCGTCTCCACTTTGGGCACGTGCCCTTTGTTGATGATGTCGCTGAGGGTGGCCTGGCCCACGCCGGCATAGACTGCCGCCTCGCTTTGTGTTAGTTCGTGCTGTTTGAGCTGCTCGCGAAGCCACCGGCCCAATTCCGTCATACCCTGCCCTCCTTTCCGAAACCCAGGACCATTGTACCGCAAAAGGGGCGGCAAGTCAAAAGTCGGGCATGCAGCACAGGGGCCAGGAGAATTCTGGAAACTCGCCGGCCGCGGGCTTGACAGAGCGCAAAACAGGGTGTATAATAATCGCATAGTAGATTCAGAAATCGGAAGACTGATGGACGGCAATGACCGAGCGTGACGATCCAGCCACAGTGAAAGCATGGGCCCGACTGCGCGGCCTGATCCAGTCCCCGCACGAGTCGCGGGATGCGCAGATCCGCATCCTGTCGTGCATTCTGCGGGATCCTGCCCTCTTCTCCGCCCTGGTCATCCGGATCCCCCTCCGCCGCTACCAGCTCGAGCCCCTCCGCGCCATCCTCGACAGCGTTCTGAATCACCGGGGCCTGGAATTCCTGCTCATCTTCCCGCGCCAGTCCGGCAAAAACGAGGCAGTCGCCCAGCTCCTCGCCTACCTCCTGAACCTTTACCAACGGGTGGGCGGTAACATCATCTACGGCGCCATAGGAAACGCCCTCGGCATGGGTGTGGAACGGCTCGAGGAGCGGCTCGAAAACCCATGGAACACCGGCCGCTGGACCCGCAAGGTGCGCCCCCTCCGCCGCTGCCTGGGCAAGGCCGCCGTCGTCTTCATCAGCTCCCATCCCGCCGCCAGCTCCCGGGGCCAGACCGCCACCCACCTCCTGGTGATCGACGAAACCCAGGACCAGGACGGCGCCCACATCGAGTCAGTCTTCACCCCCATGCGCGCCGCCAACAACGCCACCGCCCTCTACATCGGCACCGTCAAGGTCACCACCGACTACCTGTGGACCAAGAAAGGCGAGCTCGAGCGCGAGACCACCCGCGACGGTCAACGCCGCGTTTACCTGGTCCCGCCCGACGAGGTCACCGCCGAAAACCCAGCCTATTCCACCTTCCTGCAGGCCCAGGTCGCCCGCTACGGCCGCCATCATCCCATCGTCGCCAGCGAGTACTTCCTCGAGCCCATCGACGGCACCGGCGGACTCTTCGACCACCGCCGGCGCTCCCTGATGCGCGGCATTCACCCCCGCGGCATGCAGCCCGTAGCCGGCCAGCTCTACCTTGCCACCCTCGACGCCGCCGGCGAGGACGAGGCAGCCACCGACCCCATTGCCCGCCTGGCTCACCCCGGCCGCGACTACACCGTCGCCCACACCTTCCTGGTCTCCTGGCCGCCCCCCGGCACCTACGCCCCCGGCCCCACCTTTCAGGCCGTCGACGTGTTTGTCGACCACGGATCCAAGCACTTTCAGGATCTCCCCGGCCGGCCCGCACTCGTCAACCGCCTGGCCGCCTGGCTGCAGTTCTGGGGGGTCGCCCACCTGGTCGCCGACGACTCCGGCGTCGGTCAAGGCCTCGTCTCCTGGCTTGGCGCCGCCCTGGGGCCCTCCCGTGTCACCGGCTTTACCTTCGCCCCGGCAGCCAAGGCCAACCTCGGCAGCCTGTTTCTGTCCCTCGTCGAGACCGGCCGCTTTCGCTACTGGACCGGCGACGAGGACCAACCCGGGTCTGACGGGTGGTGGTTCTGGCAGCAGGTCGCCGCCTGCTCTTACGAGCTGCCCCCCGAAGGCCGCTTTGACCGCGATCTCCGCTGGGGAGTGCCCGACAACCACAAGAGCCACCTTCCCA
>JBFYTF010000014.1:0-3379 GCA_041300865.1 Anaerolineae bacterium | reverse complement strand
CCCGCTCCCACCAGGAAGCCGGCTACGTAGCTGTCCGTCGCTTGGGCAGCCATGAAGCCGAGGGTGGCTCCAAAGAGCATGACCCCCTCGATCCCGACGTTGAGGATGCCGGCTCGCTGATCGATCAACTCGCCGAGACCCGCCAATGTGTAGATGGTTGAGGCTTCCAGGCTTCTAGCGACGAACTGCCACATCGGCCCTCGTCTCCCCCGTCCTGGTCCACTCGAGCGTGGAGCGATAGAAAAACTGGAATGCCACCAGGGTAATCATCAGCACTCCCAGCAAGGCATAGTCCATTCCGAACCCGAGGTCTAGCTTCCCTTGCACGAACCGGCCGCCGATTGATAGCCCCCCAAAGAGCAAGGCCACTGGGATGGCGGCAATGGGGTTGCCCAGGGAGATCAGGCCACAGATGATACCGTAGAATGCCAGGTCGCCAAGGCTGCCATAGTTCCGGGCGATCTTGTAGACGCCGGAGACGGCAGCAAAGTAGTGATAGCCGGCCAGCCCGGCCAGAGCGCCACCGATGAGAAAGACCAGCACAGGGATGCGTAGGGAGCTGATGCCGGCATACCGGGCGGCAGCCGGGCTATGGCCGTAGGCCCGAATCTGATAGCCCAGCTTGAATCGGGTAATCAGAAAGTGCAGAAACACGGCCACAGTGAGAGCGAGGAACACGGTAAAGGGGAAGCCGAAGAGCCGGGGAGCATAGACGGCCGCCGGCAGCTCAAAGCCCTCGCCCTCCCCGCCCGGATTCATGAAGGGGCCACCCTCCTTGATCATGAAGGCGATGATCCAGTAGGCGGCAAAGTTCAGCATCATGGTCACGACGATCTCGTTGACATCCAGCTTGCCCTTAAGAAACCCGGGGATCCCTCCGAACATGGCGCCGCCCAGGGCCGCGGCAATGACCATGAGGGGAAGGACAATGCCGGCCGGAAGATCCACCTGGGAGCGGGTGCCGCTGAAGGCAAAGACGACGGCGAACGCCGCCAGGGTGCCAGCGTAAAGCTGGCCGGTCATGCCGATGTTCCACAGCCCCGCCCGGAAGGGAACGATAAAGGCGCAGGTAGCCAGGAGCAGAAATGTGAAGCGGTCGATTGTCAGCGGCAGGCCAAAGGGGTTGAAAAAGGCGTAGGAAAAGATCTCCTTGTACGCCAGCCAGGGGTTGCTGCCGCCCAGGACAAAGATGAGGCTGAATAGCGCCAGGGCAAAGAGGATGGCGAGAATCGACATGAGCGCCGCCTGCCAGCCGGTGAGGGTGGCTCTCTTTCGCAGCCTTAGCTCGTGCTTGCCAATCCTCATTGCTCTGCCCCTTCCGGGCCGGAGCCCGCCATCAAAGCGCCCACGGTCTCCCGATCGGCCTCCTCCCAACGAAGCAAGCCGGTGAGCCGCCCTTCGTAAATGGGAGCCACACGGTCACTCAATGCCAGAATCTCATCAAGGTCCTCGGAGAGGAGAAGGATGGCTGCCTTGTCTTTTTTGGCCTTCGTGAGCGTGTTGTGGACGAACTCGGTGGCCCCAACGTCGAGTCCCTGCGTCGGCAGGCTGGCGATCAAGAGCCGTGGCTTGCGGGCAAGCACCCGACCCAGGATCAGTTTTTGCAGGTTCCCCCCCGACAGGTTCCTGGCTTTTACGTCCGGGCCTGGCGTCATCACCCCGTACTCGGTGACGATCTGCTCCGTCAGCCGTCGCATCTTGGCATAGTCCATCAGGCCTCGCCCCGAGTAATCAGGATCAAAGTGGAAGTTCATGGCCATGTTCTCGACCAGGGAAAACTCGCCGATGGAGCCCACCTCGACAGGGGCTGCCGGAATATAGCCCACCCCCTCGTGCCAGCGCTGGAGGCTGGAGGAGTGGCTTACGTCTTGGCCGTCGAGCATCACCTTGCCGCCCTGCGCTTTGCGGAGCCCGGCAAGCACCTCCGCCAGCTCCTGCTGGCCGTTCCCCGACACTCCGGCTATGCCCAGGATTTCGCCTTCGTGCACTGCAAAGGAGACGTCCAGCAGGGCGGGAAGGCCCTTGTCGCTAAGGGCTGAGAGACCCTCGACCTCCAGGACGGGTTTACCCCTCTCCACCTCTACCCTGTCGGTACGGAAGAGGACCTCCCTGCCCACCATCTCCCGTGCCAGGCTCGCCCAGGTAGCCCCTTCTGTCTCCAGTCGCGCCGTGACTTTGCCCCGTCTCAGCACTGTTACCCTGTTACTCACCGCCAGCACGATGGGCAGTTTGTGCGTGATGAACGGAATCATGGCCAGTTCATCACCGGCCATGGCCAGGATGGAGGCCAGCAAACTCTGTGTCTCGGGCGGCGTCAGCGCCGACGTGGGCTCGTCCAGGATGAGGATCTTGGCGCCGCGATAGAGGGTCTTCAGAATCTCGACGGCCTGTTTTTCCCCCTCGGAAAGCTGCCAGACACGGGCACGCAGGTCAACATTGAACCCGTATTTCGCGCTGAGCTCCGTAACCTCTCGCTCGGCCTTTTTCAGGTTCAGGATCCGGCCGGCGTGTGGATGTCCGAGGACAATGTTCTCGATGACAGTATGAGCTGAAACCAGCTTGCGGTGCTGATGCACCATCCCAATGCCCAGCTCGATGGCATCCAAGGGTGACCGCAACGTGACCCTCTTGCCGCCGAACCAGATACCGCCCTCGTCAGGCTGCAGCAGCCCGAAGAGGATGTTCATGAGGGTCGTTTTGCCCGCGCCGTTCTCGCCCAGAATGGCATGGATCTCGCCCGCGCGGATCTCAAGGTCGATCTGGTCATTGGCAAGGACTCCCGGGAATCGCTTGGTGATTCCCCGGGCTTCCAAGATCCTGTCGCCCCGCGCCATTCCGTCGCGCACCATAGTGGTCTCCAACGGTCGGTCCGTGGGCAGGCCTGAGGCTCCCGCCTGCGGGTGTGGCCCGCGGGCGGGGAGCCCCACGCCTGATATCAAAACAGGTGCCTACAGCCGTGCGATCGGGGGCGACCGCCGACTGTTCTGGCTCTACTCCAGAATTTCCATGCCCTCGAGGTCAAAGTTGAACTGCGACAGCAGAAACTCGACCGCGGGCTCCTCGCCCGCCGGTTTGACGACGGTGCCGGCGGCCGGAATGGGCACATTCTCCAGCGCCAGGCCAGTGCCGTTGCTGACGAACTCGTGCTCGGTGAAGGGATCCCACTCGTCGTTCATCATCTGCTCTCTGCGCTGTTCGACGAGGTCCAAGATCTCCTGTGGAATGAGCGGCAAGGCCTTGGGGCTGATGGCTTCAATGCCGACCTTGTTGTCATTCATGATGTCAACCGTTGGGACCTCGGTGCCATCGGCCAGGGTGATCTTGTCCGCCATGCCGGGGTAGAGCACCGTGGTCGGGTTGAGGTTGCCGGCCATGAATT
>JBFYTF010000710.1:0-3051 GCA_041300865.1 Anaerolineae bacterium | reverse complement strand
GGGCGCCGGTCCTGTCGTCGACGAGATCGCCTACCTGACCTACCTGGGCCAGGATGAGTACCAGGGCGGTTACCTGGGCGGCCAGCGCCTGGCGGCCGACGGCGGCACGGCGGGCGTGTGCATCAACCAGCAGGTAGGTCACACCGGCCTGGACAAGCGCTGCGAGGGCTTTGTCGACGCCTTGACGGAAATGGGCATCGATGCCGAGGTGCTGGCCATCAGCGACGACCCGGCCAGCTCCCAGACGGTCATCTCGGACTATTACACCGCCAACCCCGACACCGACATCTTTATGACGCTGGGTCCCAACGGTGCCAATCCGTTCTACGCCTTCATGGACGCCGCGGGCCTTGCTGCCGGCGACATCAAGCACGGCACCTTTGACCTCGGCCCGGAGATCATCGCCAAGATCAAGGACGGCACGACGATGTTCGGCATCGATCAGCAGCCGTTCCTGCAGGGCTATGGCGCGGTGCGGGCGCTCATGCTCCGCGTCCGCTATGGCATCAACCCGGCGTTGCCGGTGACCGCCACCGGTCCCGGCTTCGTGGACCAGACGAACGTTGAAGTCGTCGAGGCCCTCGCCGGTGAGTATCGCTAAGCGCGAACGTCTCTAAGAAGGTAGGGGCGGGGGAAACCCCGCCCCTACCAGGCCTGGAAGAGGAGGTCAGAAACCGTGGCTACTACGGCGGTGACGCTGCAGAAACCCTCGGTGCGTCGATGGCTCGAGTCGCCCATCGCCGGGCCGGTGATCACGTTCGTCGGCGTCTTTGTTCTGTTTTCGATCTTTGTGCCCAATTTCCTGACCATGCGCTCGATCACCGGCATCATCAACGCCGCGACGCTGACGGGTGTGATCACGGTGGGCGTCACCTTGCTGATGATTGCCGGCGAGTTCGACCTGTCCGTGGGCGCCCTCATGGCCATCGGTGCCTTTATCTATGGCTCAATGACGATGAATGAGATGAATTCGGTGCTCGCCGTGGCCCTGGCCCTGGCCGTTCCGGCCGTCCTCGGCGCGGTGAATGGCTGGATCCTGATCTTTACGGGCATCCCTTCCTTCATCGTCACCCTTGGCACGCAATACCTATATCGCGGCGCGCTGTATGTTGTGTCCACGGGCATTATGCTCCAGACTGTTGCCGAGATGCGTGTCTACAACCTGTTCAATGGCCGGCTGGACGTGATTGCCGACATGATCAAGGGCGGCAACTTCCGTACGTCGCTTTTCTGGCTCCTGGGCGTGGTGCTTGTGGTGCAGTTCCTGCTGGTGCGCACCCGCTTCGGCAACCACGTCTTTGCCGCGGGGGGCAGCCAGGCAGCAGCCCGGGCAACAGGCGTGAACGTGAATCGCACCAAATTGGTGTGCTTTATCATTTCGGGCCTTCTGGCAGGTCTTTCCGGCATTATGCTCTTTAGCCAGTACAAGACGGCTAGAATCGCGACCGGCGCTGGAGAGGAGCTGAACGCCATCGCCGCGGCTGTGGTTGGCGGGACGCTGCTGACCGGTGGCTCGGGCAGCATTGTCGGTGCCCTCCTCGGCGTGCTGACCATCAGCATGCTGCGCACGGGCGTCATCCTGGCCGATATCATCGAGCCCGACAATTTCGTGGCAATCGTCGGCGTGACCATCGTGGTAGCGGCCATATTCAACAACTGGATTCGCAAGCAGGCTTGAAACGAGGGAGGTGGTGAACATGACTGACCATGCCCAGGGCGGCAACGGCACACCGGTCGTGCGCATGGAGAACATTGTCAAGCGCTTCGGGACCATCACGGCGCTCAACGGTGTCAACTTTACCGTGCATCGCCATGAAGTGATGGGGCTGCTGGGCGACAATGGGGCGGGCAAGTCGACGCTCATCAAGGTGCTGACCGGCGTTCACACGCCCACCAGCGGCCAAATCTTTATTGACGGCCAGCCCGTGCAAATCCCCTCCCCGCGGGTGGCAAGGGCGCTGGGCATCGAGACTTGCTACCAGGACCTGGCCCTGGTGCCCCTCATGAGCATCACCCGTAACTTTTTCCTGGGCCGCGAGATCACGCGCCACGTTGGTCCGATCGCCTGGCTCGATATGGCCGAGATGGACCACAAGTCACGGGATGCGCTGCAGGACATCGGCATCAAGATCCGGTCCCCTCGGGAAAAGGTGGGCAAGCTCTCGGGTGGTGAGCGCCAGTCCATTGCCATCGGCCGGGCCAGGTACTTTGGCGCGAAACTCCTCATCCTCGACGAGCCGACCTCGGCCTTGTCCGTGGGCGAGACGCACAAGGTCCTGACCTACACCCTCCACGCCAAAGAGCGAGGCCTGGGTGTCATCTTTATCACCCACAACGTGGGCCACGTCTACCAGGTGGCCGACCGCTTTACGATCATCCGCCACGGCGAGTTGGTGGGCACCTACGGCCGGGACGAGGTGAACGAAAAGGACATTGCCGCACTGATTACCGGGGAGCGGGTCAAGTAATGGCAGTTGAACTCAGGGTCCTGGCGGCACCTCGGCGCTCGAGACGGCAGCTTCGCTCACTCCCTCTGATCGTCACGGTGGGAAGCCATGCTCTCTAGAGACCGCATGCGCCTGGCCCTCGATCACCAGGAGCCCGATCGCGTCCCCTTTGACCTGGGAGGCACCGGCCTGACCACGATCCACGTCACGGCGTACCGGAACCTGCGCCAGTACCTTGGCCTGCCGGCCGTCGACGTGCGCGTGGCGCACCTGGCGGAGCAGCTGGCAGACGTGGACGAGGACGTGGCCGACCGGCTGCAAACTGACGTGCGACCCGTGAGGCCCTGTTTACCGCACGGCTACCGGCTCGCGTTTGAAGACCAGGGGACCTACGAGGCCTACCTCGACGAGTGGTGCATTGGCTGGCGCAAGCCGAAGGACGGCGGCTTCTACTACGACATGTACCACCACCCGCTCGCCGCAGCAGACAGCGTGCAGGAGCTGGCCTCTTTCCGCTTTCCCGACCCGGTCGATCCCGCCCGTTTTGCCTCCCTCCGGTCCGATGCCCAGGCTATGGTCGCCAGGGGCAAAGCGGTAGTCCTGG
>JBFYTF010000704.1:0-3082 GCA_041300865.1 Anaerolineae bacterium | reverse complement strand
ACGATGGGCGACAGGCTGGCGTTGACAACTTGCGCGCCGAGCCCCGTGAAGCGACTGGCCTGGGCGGCGTCATGGATGAGAACGGCCACCGTCTCAATGCCCAGCTGCCCCCGGAGCAACTCCACCACCTCCAGGTTCTCGCTGTCGTCGGGCAGCATCACCGCCACGGCATTGATCGTCTCAGGCCGCAGGGCATGCCAGGTAGCCACCACGCGGGCGTCACCCTGCACGGTGGGCAGGGCCGGATCTGTGCTTGCCACTCCCTCCGGCTTCCCGTTCAGGACGGTGACCTCTCTGCCGTGGGCGACCAGCCTTTGGGCCAGGAGCTGGGCCGTCTGACCAATCCCCACCACCACGAACTTGCGGGGCGCGGGCAGGACCGAGGGCCCGATGCGGTTAAAGATCAAGGGCGATAGGGTGCAGGTGATGATGGCCATGAGGATGATAGCCGAGTTCGTAGCCTCATCAAAGATGCCCAGCTCCAGCCCGATGGCGGCCACCGCGATCTCGAGGCTCAGGTGCGAGGTGAGGAGGATGCCGCCTGCCAGTGTATTGCGCCAGGTGTAGCCAATGCGAAACGGGCTGGCCGCGATGAGCTTGATCATGTAGGCCAGGATCAGCAGCATAGGCACCAACAGCAGGGACTGGGGCGAGGCCAGCACGGCGGCCAGGTCGAAGCGGACGCCGACCATGATGAAAAAGATGGGGATGAAAAACGCGTAGCCGATCACATCCAGGCGATGGTGCAGGTCGGTCGCGTGCCGGTCGGCGAGCAGCGAAATGAGCGCGCCACCCAAAAACGCGCCCAAAATCATTTCGACGCCCAAGCCCTGCGCCAGGGCGATAAAGGCCAGGCCAATGGCAAACGCGGCACGGACGTCGAGCTGGGCCGTGGCCTCCGACATATTCTCGAAGAGCTTCAGACCCGGAAATCGCTGGCGAGCCGCGCGCGCCAGGCGGTAGACGCTGGCAAAGACACCAAAGAGCAGCAGCACCAGGAGCACATCGAGGGACAGTCCCGTGGTGTTGATGACGACATAGACGCTGACCAGCAACATGGTGAGGAAATCGGCAATGACCGTCGCCACCAACAGCGACTGGCCGTAAGGTTGGCTCAGTGTTCCGCGTTCCTTGAGCACGGGGACCACGACGCCAAGAGACGTGGTGGACAGGATCAGGGCCATTAACCAGGGACCGTCCGACATGCCAAGCGCCTTGAGTAGCCAGCCGGCGGGCAGAGCGAGCGCCAGCGTCAAGCCAAAAGTCACCAGACCCAGGGCAACAGGATTGTTGAGGCGCTCTTTCCAGGAACCTTGCCATGTGCCGGGCCGCGGAATGACGACGTCAAAATCGATCTCCAGCCCCGACAGGAACATCAGGTAGGCAAAGCCAAGCAGGGCCAAGACCTCGAGCATGGGGTCGTGGCCCACCAGGCCCAAGCCACTCTCGCCCACGACGATGCCGGCCAGAATTTCGCCCACCACCACAGGCAGCCTCAGGCGCCGAAAGCGCGATAGGATCAGGGGCACAAAGAAGGCCAGGACGACGACGATGAGCAACGGGACGAAGGATTGAGATTCTTCCATTCACCCTCTCTCTAAACGACCAGGGCCACACGGGGATTGGTTCGCTGCACCAAGAGAAAGGGCTCCCTATTGGGGAGCCCTCCTGGATCCTTGGAGCGGGTGATGGGATTCGAACCCACGACACTCTGCTTGGGAAGCAGATGCGCTACCACTGCGCTACACCCGCAGGTCTATAAGACCAGGCAGAGTATAACACAGGATACTTTCCAGTGCAAGTCTCTCATGCTCGCGAGCGGAGTGGCAGAAGGCGCTCTCCCTGTCTATTCGCCACCCAGGGGGATGGCCATGCCCCGCACCCCGCCGGTGATCAGCCCGAGGTCCGCAGCCCGCGCTTCACGTTCATGCGATCCACAGCATTCTTGAGCCGGGTATGAACCAGCAGGTGGGCTGGAGATTCAAGAGCTCGACAGGATCTCGACTCCATCTGCACAAGTTCTGCATGTGCGCGTGATAGAATGACCGTAGCTCGAGGGAGGACAGGAGGAAATGACGCTGACGGCCACGAGAAAAGGTCCAAGGGTTGCCCTGGCCAGGGACGCCGGGGCGAACTTGAGCCACACCATCCGCCGGTTCAACCGCTTTGAGCTCAAGTACGTCGTCTCGCTTCGACAGGCGGAGCGCTTCAAGGTTGCACTGCGCGCCTACCTGGTGCCCGACGACCACGGCGATTCGGGCGGCTCCTATGGCCTGGCCAGCCTCTACTACGACAGCCCTGACTATCGCTTCTACTGGGAAAAAGTGGACGGGATCAAGTTCCGGCGCAAGCTCCGCATCCGCCACTACGACTGCGGGCAGCCATTGACCTCTGACACACCCGTGTTCGTGGAGATCAAGCAGCGGCTCAACCGGGTGACACAGAAACGGCGGGCGGTGCTGGCCTACGCCCAGGCCGTGCAGTTGTGCGACGAACGTCGCATCCCCGAGCACCTGTCCCAGGACACGGCGGTCATCGAAGAGGCAAGCGGCATGCTGTGGCAGTACGACCTGCGCCCGGCCAGCCTGGTGCGCTATAGCCGCCAGGCGCTCCTGGGCACGGACTATGACGTGGGCCTGCGGGTTACCTTCGACCGCGACCTCACCTACCGGACCGCGGGCCTGCAGCTCCACGACGAGCAGACCGAGCTGCCGCTCTTCCCGGTCGACACGACGGTGGTCGAGATCAAGGTCAACGAGCGCGTGCCTTACTGGCTGACGGAGCTGGTGGCCAAACATGACTTGGCCCTGATGCGCGTCAGCAAGTACTGCCGCAGCATCGAGCTGGCCCAGCGTGGGCTGCTGAGCTAGTGGCCCCAGGCAAAGGTGCAATTCCAACAGGAGATTGGCCATGGATATACTCAACTTCGAAGACCTGACAGGCGTCTTTTCGGTGACCGACGTGGTGATCAGCCTGCTGCTGAGCTTTGTCCTGTGCGCGGCCATTGGCTGGGTGTATCAAGCCACCCACCGCGGCACGTCCTACACGCAGAGCTTTGTGCACACCCTCGTACTGAACGGCA
>JBFYTF010000096.1:0-8612 GCA_041300865.1 Anaerolineae bacterium | reverse complement strand
ACGCGCTTGATTGCCTGCGCAACACGCACTTTGACCTGGCCATCCTGGATCTGCGGCTGGGTGGACGGGTGGACGGGCTGCGGGTGCTGGAGGCCATCAAGTGGCGCTGGCCGAACACGGTTACCATCATCCTCACCGGCCATGGATCCCTGGACTCGGCCATGGCGGCCATCCGCGAGGGCATTGACGCCTACATGCTCAAGCCGGTGCGCGTCCAGGAGATCCGTGACACCGTCCAGGAAGCGTTGGAGCGCAAAAAAAGGATGGCCCAGGCGCGGCAAGAGGAGCAGTCGCCGAGCTTGTTGCTTCGGGGAGCGTTCGCCGCGGACACGGTGGGGCGGCGAGTGACGATCAACGGCGAGCTCCTGGAGCTGACGACGTGCGAATACGAGCTGCTCGTCTACATGATGCAGAACGCTCACCGCGTCATCTCGCCGCAGGAGCTGGTCCAGGTGGTGCGGCAGTACGAATGTGATCACCTGCAGGAGGCACGGGACGTCATCAAGTGGTACGTCTACCGCCTGCGGCGCAAAGTAGAACCGAATCCCACGCGGCCCCGGCACATCTTGAACGTGCGGGGTGTCGGTTACACGTTCAAGGAATGATCAGGCTCCAACGATTCCAACCTTGTTACAACCGAGCCCACCGCTTGCCGGCTCCGTTTTGTGGTAAACTAAACGGGGCTCGTTCCCCCAAAGTCCTGGGATGAGCGGCCCAGAACAAGGAGTCGAGGCTTGACAGCACACATGAACAATGGTCGAGATAAGCGCATCTTGGTCGTTGACGATGACGACCAGGTACTGTTTGTCTGGAGCAATGCGTTGGCCAGCTCGCGCGACATCAGGCTGGAGACCGCGCAGGATGGCGAGCAGGCGCTAGAGATCCTCAGCGAGCGCGACTTTGACGTGATCATCACCGACTTGCGAATGCCGCGCTTGGATGGCTACCAACTGACGGAAGCCATCCGCCAGCGGGACCGAGAGGTGACGATTGTCTGGCTCACCGGCTATCGGGATCCGTCCAAGGCGGCCACAGAGGCACGCCTGGGCGTCTACCGCTGCGTGGACAAGCCGCTGACCGTGGCCGAGATCCGGGCCCTTGTCCGCGAGGCGGTGCAGGTGGCCGGCGATAAGGCGCACAAGCCGTAGCGGGATCGTCCCCCCCACCACCTAGCTCCCGGCGCCAACGCAACCAACCCAACCAACGTAAGTCTGCACCGGCCCAACGAACCCCGGCGTGTAGAAGAGCCTGTTTGTGGTATACTATAGGCAGGCAGGAAAAGCGCTGAGAGTGTCCGGTCAGGCACTCTTGCGGCGGGGATGAATTGGCGCGGGGGCCATGCACCGTGAGTTTTCGGGCAGCCGGCTTGGGAAGGCCGGCTGCCCGAACTATTTTTGCGCGCTTTTACTCCACGGTAACGCTCTTGGCCAGGTTACGAGGTTGGTCCACATCGGCTCCTCGACGGACCGCGACGTGGTAGGCAAAGAGCTGCAAGGGCAGCACGGCGAGCACGGGCGTCAATAGCGGCGATGTGCGCGGCAAGGGCAGGACGTGGTCCGCCTTGCCGGCGATGTGGGCATCCCCCTCTGTCGCGACGGCAATGACCTTTCCTCCGCGGGCTTTGACCTGCTCGATCTGGCTGATCATCTTCTCATAGACCGCATCCTGCACGGCGATGGCCACCACCGGCATGCGCTCGTCGATGAGGGCGATGGGTCCATGCTTCATCTCCCCGGCGGGATAGCCTTCGGCGTGGATGTAGCTGATCTCCTTGAGCTTGAGGGCCCCCTCCAGGGCAACGGGATAGTTGATGCCACGGCCCAGGTACAAAAAGTGCTCGCGCTTGAAAAAGAGATTGGCCAGCTCCTCGTACTCGTGGCCGTTGTCCAGCACCTGGCCGGCCAGCTTGGGCAGGGCCAGGAGATCGTCGAGGAGCTGCTGCAGTTTGCCGGGAGCCAGGCAGCCGCGGGCCTGGCCCAGATACAGGCCGAGGAGGTAGAGGTCCACGAGCGAGGTCGTAAAGGCCTTGGTGCTGGCCACGCCAATCTCGGGCCCGGCGTGCATGTAGATAACGCCGTCGGCCAGGCGCGCAGCCTGGCTGCCCACGACGTTGACGATGGACCACAGGCGCGCGCCCTTGCCCCGGGCCTCCTCCATGGCGGCCAGGGTGTCGACCGTTTCGCCACTCTGAGTGATGGCCAGAACCGCGGTCCGGCTGTCGACGAGGGGGTCGCGGTAACGGAACTCTGAGCCATAGTCCACTTCCACCGGGATGCGGGCCAGGGTCTCCAGGAGAAACTTGCCCACCAGCCCGGCGTATGCCGAGGTGCCGCAGGCGACGATGACGATCCGCTCCACCTGCCGGGCTTCCCCAGGGGAGAGGTTCATCTCGGGCAGCAGCACGCGGCCGGCCTCGAGGTCGACCCGGCCGCCGATGGTGTGCCCCAGGGCTTCGCCCTGCTCGCAGATCTCCTTGTGCATGAAGTGCCGATACTCACCCCGGGCCGCCGAGATGGGATCCCAGGGCACGGTGACAACCTCTTTGTGCACATCCTGGCCCCCGAGATCCAGGAAGCGGATGCCGTCCTGAGTGACGACCGCCATCTCCCGGCTGTCAAGGTGGACGACCCGCTGCGTGTAGTCGAGGATGGCGGGGATGTCAGAGGCGATAAAGTTCTCGCCCTTCCCCAGGCCGATGGTTACGCCGCCGGCGTTGCCGAGGCGCGCGGCGATGAGCCGGTCGGGCTGGCGGCTGCTGAGGACGACGATGGCGTGGGCGCCTTCGATGCGCCCCAGCGTCAAGCGCACGGCGTCCTCGAGGTCGTGGCCCTGATCCAGATAGGCCTCTACGAGGTGGACGATGACCTCCGTATCGGTTTCGGACGTAAAACGATGGCCCGCCGCCTGCAGCTCGTGGCGCAGCACCCGGTAGTTCTCCACGATGCCGTTTTGGATGACGACCACCTGCCCGCTGCAATCGAGGTGCGGGTGGGCATTGGCCTGCGAGGGAACGCCGTGGGTGGCCCAGCGGGTGTGCCCCATGCCGATGTGGCCGGCCAACGGCTCCGCGGCCAGCATCTCGGCCAACCTGTCCAGCTTGCCTGCCTGGCGGCGAACCGCTACGCGTCCGCCGTCGATGGCGGCGATGCCTGCCGAGTCGTAGCCCCGGTATTCGAGACGCTTCAGACCGTCGAAAATGAGGGGCGCGGCCTGGCGCGGCCCCACGTAACCGACGATGCCACACATGGTGTGCCTCCTTGGTGCGGAATGGGAAGCCAAAGGACGCCCCACGCGGGGTCCCGCTTCCTGGTGTAGAGTTTTCGGTCGTTGCTTGCTGCTTTGCTGGAGGGAAGACACGGGCCGCTGGTCCGGCCCGGGAGGCATCCGCCGATCTCTCGATTTTCCCACCCGATGGTGGTTAGCCTCGCCGCGAAGCGAGGAACCTCCTCCTCGTCAACCTCTCTGACGGCAGAGAGGACCAGGCGCTATCTCCCCGAGTTGTCTCAGGCTCGTGAAGTCTGCCACCTCCTTTCTTTGGGCAAAGACATTGTACGTCAAAGCGAGGGAAATTGCAAGCCGGCCAGGGGTCAACGGCCCTTACGGGCAGGCTGCAAGGTTGCAGATAAGAAGGACTTCAGCTATAATGGGCCTGTGGACCAGAGGTGTGGAGCAAGGGGCTGCGCCGTACGCTGGAGGGCGGAAACCAGGTGATGGCAACAGGATGGGCGCGGCCCACCCGGCTTGTTTGCGGACAGTTAGGATGAGCTTGCGAATACTCCTCGTCGAGAAGGATGTCACGACGGCCGATTTGCTCGTTCCCAGCCTGGAACGCAAAGGCTACCAGGTCTCGGTGTCGACCAGCCAGCGGCAAGCGTTAAGCCGCCTGCGGGCTATGCCCCCGGACCTGTTGGTCGTCGACGTGGCCTCGTTTGGGAACACCGGTTACGGAGTGTGCAGCACGGTGCGCGGCCAACTGCCCGGTGTACCGACCGTCGTTCTCGTCGAGAAGGCCCACGCCGCCATCCTGGCCATGGCGGAAGCGTACATGACGCCGCCGTTTACCTCGCGCAAGCTCCTGTACCGCGTCAAGGCCCTGGCCGACAAGCTGACCGGGCGCGAGCTGACTGCCGGCCCCCTAACGCTCGATCCCGACACACGCCTGCTAACGCTCGGCAAGGAGGTTGTGCCGCTCCGGCCCAAAGAGGCAGCACTCTTGGCGCTCTTTATGCAGAACCAGGGCAAGGTCTTGAACCGGCCCGACATCATCCGGCAGGTGTGGGAGACCGATTATGTCGGCGACACGCGCACTTTGAGCGTGCACATCCGCTGGCTCCGGAAAAAGATCGAGGCCGACCCCAACCATCCCCGGCTGCTGCGCACCGTGCGCGGCATTGGCTACCGCTTCGAGGTGCCGCCCGTCCCGTAGTACATCTGTCCTCCTTCCCGGCCTCGGAACCGGTGCGAACGTCGGGCAGTCGCGTGCCTGGCGCCGGAGAGCCGTCAGGCAGCCATCGTCCGGCAGGCGTATAATGGCAGCCGTGCACAAATCGTGAGCCGGAGGGAAAGCATGAAGCCGCAGAGAAGAATCGCAGTCCTGGCGCTACTATTCCTGGGCTTGGGCCTCGCCGCCTGTGGCGGTGCGCCCGAGCCCGTTTCCTACACTGATCCATTTGCCTACTGCGCCGCCGTTGGCACCGTGGATACTCCGGGAGCAGACTATACCGGGCCGAAGGTATCGGAAGCGCTAGCCCGCGGCTTACAGCTCGCCATGGACGCACCCGACACTCCCCTGGACGTGATCCAGAACGGCTCGGTCTGGCGCTGCATGGACGGCCAGGTGTACGGTTGCTTCGTCGGTGCCAACCTGCCCTGCGAGGCCAAAGGTGATCCCAGCCGCGAACCGGCGCAGGAAGCGGTTGACTTTTGCCAGGCAAACCCCGACTCGGACTTTATTCCGGCGGTCGCCATCGGACGGGAGACGATCTACGAATGGCGTTGTCGCGCCGGGACGCCCGAGATCTCGCGCCAGGTGAATGAGGTCGATGCCCAGGGCTTTATCGCCGGCATCTGGTACCCGGTTATAGCCGAGTAGCAAGCTACCGGGCCCCAGCAGCGCCTGGGAGCGCAGGCTTGATCACCTGCGACAACACCGCTCGATTCACCGATCGGGACGACACCAAGCGGGCGCTCAGTCCCGGGGGCGGAGGTGTGGAAAGAGGATCACCTCGCGCAGGCTTTCCTTGCCGCTCAGGAGCATGGTCAGGCGGTCGATGCCCATGCCAAAGCCGCCGGTGGGCGGCATGCCGTAGCTCAGCGCGGCGATATAGTCTTCGTCCAGGGGGTGCGCTTCCTCATCGCCCTCGGCGAGAGCCCGGCTGGAGGCCAGGAAACGGTCCCGCTGGTCCAGCGGATCGTTGATCTCGCTGAAGGCGTTGCCCATCTCTACACCGCCGATAAAGAACTCGAAACGCTCGACGATGCGCGGGTCCCCCTCTTTTTTCTTGGCCAGGGGCGAGACCTCCAGCGGGTAGTCGTACAGAAAAGTGGGCTGCACCAGGTGCGGCTCCACGTAGTTGATCAGGGTCGGGTCCACCAGTTTGCCCCAGGAGCTCTTGCGCTCCGGGGTGCCGCCCATGCGCACGATGGCCTGGTAGAGGCTCTCGGGATCCCGGTGCTCCTCGTAATCGATCCCCGTGGTATCGCGGATGGCGTCGCGCAGCCGCCAGCGGCGCCACGGCGGGCGGAGATCGATCTCGTGCTCACCGCGGGTCAGGCGCGTGGTGCCCAGTGCTTCCTGGGCGGCATAGGCCACCATCTGCTCGGCGATCTCCATCACGTCCTCGTAGTCTGCATACGCGGCATAGAACTCGATCTGGGTGAACTCGGGATTGTGCTTGAAGGACACACCCTCGTTGCGAAAGTCACGCCCGATCTCGTACACCCGCTCAAAGCCGCCGACGATGAGGCGCTTCAGGTAGAGCTCGTCCGAGATACGCAAGAAAAGGTCTTGCTTTAGCTGATTGTGAAACGTGACAAAGGGCCGGGCGGCGGCGCCCCCGTACAGTGGCTGCAGGATGGGGGTCTCAACCTCGAGAAAGCCCCGCGCGTCGAGAAAGCGGCGGATGGCAGATACGAGGCGCGCCCGCAGCCGGAATAGGTCACGCACGTCGGGGTTCACCGCCAGGTCGACGTAGCGCTGGCGGTAGCGCTGTTCCTTGTCGGCAAAACCGTCAAATACCTGGCCATCCTTTTCCTTGGCGATGGGCAGGGGACGCAGGGCCTTGGCCAGCAGCCGCAGATCGTCGACCTGGACCGAGGGCTCGTGGGTGCGGGTGTAAAAAAGCTCCCCGCGCGCCTCGACAAAGTCGCCGAGGTCCAGGTCGCGTTTGAACATCTCGTAGCTTTCCTCGCCCAGCCGGTCCTGCCGCAGGTAGAGCTGAATGCGGCCGCCACCGTCCTCAATGTGGGCGAAGGAGCCTTTGCCCATGACGCGAATGCTGACCAGCCGGCCGGCGACGGTGACGGCGGGCGGTGCCTGCTCCTGCTCGAGGAGAGCGACCGCTTGAGCTGTGGTGTGGGTGCGCGATGACCGCGCGGGGTAGGGCTCCATGCCGGCAGCCCGCAGGCGCTCGAGGCTGGTCCGGCGTTGTTGTTCCTGATCTGTTAGGGGTTCCTCAGACATGGACCTCTCCTGAGAGCCAATGGAGCTCACGCGATGCGGACGATCTCGACCTCAATCTTGCCGCCGGGGGCCTGGTACGTGACGCGCTCGCCAACGCCGTGGCCCATGAGGGCCTTGCCCAAGGGTGACTCGTTGGAAATGCGGCCGCTGCCCGGGTCGGCCTCGGCCGAGCCGACGATGAAATACGTTTCAGGCTCAAAGCCCTCCTCGGCGACGGTCACCTGCGAGCCGAGGCCTACGTGCTCAGTTGTGCCGTTGGCCTCGATAATCACCGCGCTCTTGAGCATGGCATCGATGGTCATGATGCGCCCTTCGACAAAAGCCTGCTGCCGCTTGGCTTCCTCGTAGCCGGCATTCTCCGAGACGTCACCGTCCATCTTGGCGTCGTGAATAGCTTCCGCAATCTCGGCGCGGCGCACGCTCACCAGATAGTCGAGCTCCTCCTGAAGTTTTCGATACCCTTGGGGGGTGAGAAACGTTGCTTGATTGCTCATGCTTTTCCCTCGAATAGCAAAAAGAACGCCTGAGGCGCTGTCTGCTGCCCCAGGGCCCATCGGGAACAAAAAACTGAGAGTGGGCCTCTCAGTTCACTTCCACTGCGGCTATTATACAACACCTGGCTTTTTTTGTAAAATCCAGGAGGGCGACATGTGGCGGGACGCATTGGGAACAGCCCTGCGCTCTTGAGCGCAGGGCTGCCCAAGCTGCCAGCCGGAGCTTATTCCTCTCTTTCGGGAAAATTGCGGCTGTTCTCCAGGTACTCGTCGAGCATGTCGACGGAATAGCGGCGATGTCCACCGGGCGTGCGATAAGGCACGATGAGCCCCTGCTGCTCGATCTTGCGCAGGGTAAACAGGCTGATACGAAGGTAGGCAGCGGCTTCTTTCGCTGTCAAAAGTCGTCTTTCTTCCACGGGTTTCCCTCCCCTCGGCTAGGTTTTGCTCACCATCCTCTGCCTGTGGTCTGGCCCGCAGCCTCTGGACCGCGGACCGGGGTGGGGGCAGCCCTGCGAGCAGGCGATCAGCCCCTACCACCACACCTGAGCCCGTACCGTGACTAACGCCGGCTCCGGCTCGCATTCGAAGACGAGCCCTGGAGCCGGCGCTGCTGCTGAGCTGCTCTATCACCACACAGTGGTGGTCGGCGTCGCAGGTGCCTTGACCACTCCCCGGCGGCAATTCCGCCCGCAGGTGCGCGCTTCTTGCAAGCCTCTCCCTGGTTCTATGCCGCCCGTGCGCGGCTGTTTTCCAAGTACTCGTTTAGCATGTCAATGCTGTAGCGGCGATGGCCGCCAGGCGTGCGGTAGGGTACAATGAGTCCCTGCTGCTCGATCTTGCGCAGGGTAAAGAGGCTAACGCGCAGGTAGGCCGCGCCTTCTTTGGCTGTCAAAATTCGCCTTTCTTTCATCGAAATCCCTCCTATCGATTAGTATCGGCTTAGGTTCCCTATAAATCGGTCATAAACTGTGCAACACGGTAGAATAAGCATAACACGTCGTGAGTTCGTGCACAATCGTCCGTAGGGAGTATTTTAGGGCTGATCCTTGTAGTGCGGGGGGCGTAACTCGGTACGACGTCCGTCACCCCTGCCGGAGAACCGTCCCCGGGCCTGCTGCCAGCCCTCGGCTCTTTGCCACCGAGCCAACGAGATCGACGGGATTCTCACGCATAGCGGCCTCGGCACATGCGTCCAAGGAGTATTATACCACAATCTGCCAGAAATTGTCTAATTTTGCTGTGAGTGTTGACAAACCAGGGAGTTATATCATTCGCACTCGGCTATTTGCAGCCGGGCAGCACGGGCTCTTGGACGCCGGCTTGGCTGCAGGGCGGCGAGAGTGCACCAGAGCAAGAGCATCAGGCAGGCTATGGCCGGATGAAGCAGCGGGCAACAGCTTGACCTTTGCTCTGGAGTCAAGTACAATGGGGCC
>JBFYTF010000127.1:0-3095 GCA_041300865.1 Anaerolineae bacterium | reverse complement strand
CGTGAACTCGGCCTGCTGGGCGATGCTCGATACGATGCCGCGGAAAACCTGCCCTGGAAAAGAGTCGACCCGCACCTCCACCTCCTGGCCCAGGTAGACGCTGTTGAGCTCGTCCTCAGGCACATAGATCTTCAGGCTCACCTCATCAAGGTCGGCGACGGTGAGAAGGGTTGTGCCTGCCACGGCGGCCTCGCCTTCGTGGGCCGAGCGACTGGTAACCACGCCATCGATGGGTGAGGTGAGAGCCAGCTTGGCGATCTGGGTTTCTACGCCGTGGAGGGCCGCCTGCGCCTGGGCTACCTGCGCCTCGGCGACGGCCACCTCTTCGGGCCGCGGCCCGGCCTCGAGCTCCCGGAGGTGCGCCTCGGCGACTGCCACGTCGGCCGCCGCCATTTCGACCTGCCCCTCGGCCTGGTGCACCTGACTGACCAGGGCCAGGGGGTTGTCGCGCATGGCCTTGAGCGCGGCAAGCGTCCTGCCCGCTCCCCCCCTCTGGGCCTGGGCTGCGGCCAAGCCCTCCCGGGCAGCCTGTACCTGGTAGTCATGCACAGTGTACAGCCACTTTTCGGCCATGGTACCCTGGGCCCGGTACTGGTCGCGCTCTGCCTCGGCTGTGGCAATCTGCGCCTGCGCTTGCTCGGTGGCTACCTCGGCCACGTCGGCCTCGCTCTGGGCTCGGGCCACCTGCGCGTCGAGGTCCTGCGGATTGGCCAGAATGGCCCGCGCATCCTGCAGGGCAGCCTCGGCTGAGGCATGCCGAGCTTTCACCTGCTCCAGGGCCGCCTCCGCGGCCAGGATCTGGGCAGGATGCGTGCCGGCACGAACGTTGGCCAGGGCTGCTTCGGCAGCGGCGACCGCCGCCCGGGCCTGCGCCGCCTGAGCCTCGAGCGTGCGGGTGTCGAGCTGCACCAGGACCTGCCCGGCAGTGACTCTGTCACCCTCGCGCACAGGCAGGGCCGCGATCTGGCCGCCTATCTCGGACACGACCGCCACGTCGACGGCCTCGATGCTCCCCGAGGCCACCAGCGGCTCGGCTTCCTCGGACGGGCCCTGCCCGCCGGCCCACGCAACCCACGACGCGGCCGTGCCCGCCTCCAGCCCGGCGCGCGCCAGGAACGCGGCGGCGTTCTCGGGCAAGGTGTGCGCCCACCAGCGTGCACCGGCGAGGACGGCGCCCACGACGACGAAAATCAGGATCAGCACCAGCAAACGTTTCATGCCACTATCCGTCCTCGCCGTCGACTTTTGCCTCTGACAACAGGAGCGCGTCGGCCGGCATACCCGGCTTGAGCAGGTGCCCGGGGTTCGGCAGCTCGACCTTGACGGCAAAGACCATGTTCACCCGTTCCTCCTGGGTCTGGACGTTCCTGGGTGTGAATTCGGCCTCGCCCGACACATAGGTCACCGTCCCGGGAAACGTCCGGCCCGGAAAGGCGTCGACGGCCACCGCCACGTCGCCGCCCAGCCGGACCCGACCCACCTGGTCCTCGGGCACATAGACCGTCAAGGACAGGCGATCGAGGTCTGCCAGGGCGAACAGGGGTGCACCCGGCAGGGCAAGCTCTCCGGCGTGCACGGGTCGCTCCAGCACCAGCCCGGAGATAGGGGCCTCGAGGTGCAGCTTTTCGAGCTGCACCTCCAGGACCTCGAGAGCGGCGCGGGCGATGTCGACCTTGGCCTCGGCAGCGGCGACCTGCTCTGGGGTTGCGCCCATGTGCAGGCCTTCCACCCGGGCCTCGGCGAGCCCGACGGCGGCAAGAGCGACAGCGTGCTGGGCGCGGGCAGCGTTCGCCCGCGCTTCGAGCGTCAGAGGATTGGCAGCTTGCAGGGCCAGAAGCGCTGCGTACTCCTCGGCGCCGCCGGTGGCCACCTGGGCCTGCTCGGCACCGGTCCAGGCCGTCCAGGCCCGGTAGGTGGCAGTTGCCTGTTCGAGGCGCGTCTCCGTCCTCACGTCGGCGGGCACGGCGATGCGCACCCGGGCATACAGCTTTCTCACGCCGTTTTCGATTTCGACCTTGTAGCCCTCGGGCACCGGCACGCCCGGCGGCAGCTCGCCCACGAGCACCCACTCGGTGTGTGGCTCCACGTCTTCAATCATGGCCAGCGCCGCGTCGGCAAAATCCTGCCCCGCCTGAGCGGCGTTGGCTGCCGCCGCGCTCTGCCTGGCCCGGTAACCCAGCACCTCCAGCTGCGCCTGGGCCGCCAGGAGCGCCAGCTCCAGGTCCTGGGGGTCTTCGGCCATAGCCTGTGCGTCCTGCGAGCTTACCCTCGCCACCTCGGCGGCCGTGCGCGCCTGCTCCAGTTGAGCAAGGGCATGGTCGAGCGTCTCCGCACGGGCGCCCGACTTGACCAGCGCCAGATGGGCCTCGGCCAACCGGAGGTCGGCCTCGGCCGACTCGATCCCGGCCTCGAGAAGGGCGGTATCCAGGTCGGCCAACACCTGGCCGTCCTGCACTTCATCGCCCTCGTCAGCGTGCAAGGCCGCGATCCGGCCACCCTGGGCCGTCGTCACCAGCACCTCCTGGGCCTCGATAAAGCCCGACGCCACAAGGTCACTGGGACCCTCGGCAGTGCCCAAACCCAGCGCCTGCAGAGCAGAGTCCCACTGCCCGGCCAGCGTCTGGCGCCAGTCCGGATTGCGTTGCAGCAGCCACCAGCCGCCGGCCAGTCCCACGGCTACGATGGCCACGAGAGCCAGGAGGACCACCCATCGCTTCAACTTGCTTACCTCCGTCCTCTAGCAGACCTGTGCCGGCGTTGAGCCCCCTGGAACGCTTACCCGGAGCCCCGAGCGAGCCCGGGCTACCCTGGTCACAGGTTCGAATACACTGTACACGTGATGCTGCCGGCCTAACCCGGCGATGCGGCACTTGCCTTCCGCTGCTCGCGCTGGACTCCCCACAGCACCAGGTCGCCGTCCCAGTTGAGGCCTCCGGCACGTGTCGCGGTGGCCACCTGCATCCTGGCCGGCCCGTCACGCCGGTGGCGGCCGGCGCACAGTGGAGATAAAGACGTCCTCCAGGGAAGGAGCAATCAAATCCAGGCTGCGCACCTGCACCCCTGCCCGGTCGAGGACCGTCTCGATCTTGGCCGTG
>JBFYTF010000626.1:0-7101 GCA_041300865.1 Anaerolineae bacterium | reverse complement strand
GGCGGACTATGGCCGCTCCCTCGCCCTGTTGGCCCGGGCCAAGGCCCTTCATCCGGGCCTGGTCTGCAAGTCGGGGCTCATGCTCGGCCTGGGCGAGCGCACGGCAGAGGTGCTCGGGGTGCTCCGCGATCTGCGGGGGGCCGGCTGCGACCTGGTGACCCTGGGGCAGTACCTGCCACCTTCTGGAGAACAGCTCCCCGTCGCCCGCTACGTGCCACCGGACGAGTTTGCCGCCTATGCCGAAAGGGCAACGGCCATGGGCTTCCGAGGTGTGGCTTCGGGGCCCCTGGTGCGCAGCTCACACCGCGCCGAGGCGCTGTGGACTGCGGCCATGGGCAGCTCCCAGTAAGCAGCTCTCTAGTCCTGGCGCGCCGGGGGCTCGTTCAGCAACCCCTCGGGCCGTCCGAGAGGCCTGGCCGCGGCCAGAGGTCCAGGGTCAAAAATGATTACCCGGTAGGAGAAGCTGCGCCATCCGCCGTCGATCTTGACCTGACTGACCGCCACCTCATAGGCCGTGTCACCGGCCGGGGGATTCCCGAATGACAGCTCTGGCTCCCAGACGAGCGTGTTCTCGCCATAGCCGTCGACGACGGGCCGCACCGTGACCGGGATGCCGTGGCCGCCGGAGCGCATGGTCACCGCGGCCTGCGAAAAATCCGCCTCAGCGTACGCCAGCGACCAGCGGGGAAAGACGACCTGGTAGGGGACGTAACCGGGCGGCGGCCAGGCCACAAACTCCTCGCGCGTCTCCGGCCTTGGCGCCCACATGTGCTCGTCGAACACCCAAAGGGCATTTGCGGGCCGGTAGCTGCTCGTTGGCGGGATGTCGCCGCTCCCCATCCATTGTGTCTGCGGGTAAAGGATCCAGCGCCGGTGCCCCAGGGCATAGTTGCCGTCGCCGGGGTCGTAGATGTAGCCGGTGATGGCTGCGGGGCCATAGACGCCAAGGTAGAGGTTGGAGCTGCCTGCGGCCTGGGCACCGTCGGGCGTGTAACACAGCCAGTCGGGGGAGGGGCTGTGGCTGAGCCGGTCGTTGGCGCTCATCATCAACGCCGCGCTCTGCGCCTTGCGGCTGTACTCGTCGCGGAGCTGCACGACGGCCGGTACCCCGGCCATGGCGCGGAAGTAGTTGAGGCGCAGGGCCACCGCTTCCTGGAACGCGGGCGCCACCTCACCCGGGTCACAGGTTGCCTGGCTGCCGGTCCAGGCCGCGGCAACGCCTTCCGAGGCGCGGTACACCTGTTCAAAAAAGGCGAGGGATGTCTCGCGGTTGCTCGGTTCGATCCAGGCCAACGGCTCCGGGGCACCGGCGATGAGCGGGAGGAAGCCGTGGGGCGTGGCGCTCGAAGCGACGCCCGGGCTGAAAGGTTGCGTCGCGCGCCCCGTGCCGGCCGGCGACAAAACCGCACTCTGTACGCTGCCGCCGGCGCCCAGGGTCAGGGAGACAAGCAGCAGCAGGCCGGCGATCAAGGCCGGCAGCTGCGACCAGCGCATCCTCATTGGGCACCTCCTCATTGACCGCGGGGGATCGCCCGGCAGCATCCCACTACCCCGGGCTTTGAGCTCCATTCTACCCCAGGGCCGGGGAAGATGCAAGGCAGAAGCTGTGAGCATACAATGCCCGCTGTCGCGACGAGGTGCCGGCGGCAACCCAACGCCGGCATCGTCACAGGAATGCCGGCTGCCAGGAGCTCTGACCGAGTTTGGGCGGCTCACGCCACACTTGCGCAGAATCGGCTCTCGTGGTATAATATGGACTACTAAAGTCGTGTTCGTGCCGGCCTGGCCCATGGACGCTCCAGCCTGGCAAGAAGGATGGAGTGGATGGTTGAGCAGGTCGAAACGGTGATCGTGGGCGGTGGGCAGGCTGGGCTGGCCACCAGTTATTGCCTGGGCCGGCAGGGCGGCGAGCATGTCGTTCTCGAGAAGGCCGCGCAAGTGGGCAATGCCTGGCGCAACGATCGCTGGGACTCTTTCACCCTCGTGACGCCCAACTGGACCGTGCGGCTGCCCGGGGCCGAGTACCAGGGCGACGACCCCCACGGCTATATGCCCCGCGATCAAGTCGTGGCCGGCCTGGAAGCATACGCCGAGCGGTACCAGATGCCGGTGCGCTACGGCGTGCGGGTCCTCGCGGTTGCGCCCAACGGCGAGGACGGCGGCTACCGGGTGACGACAGACGGCCCCGCGTTGGACGCACACAACGTCGTGATGGCCACCGGTCTGTTCCAGCAGGCCAAGATCCCGGCAGCCGGCGCCGGCCTCCCGGCCGGCATCGCGCAGCTGCCTTCTGGACAATACCGCAACCCGCAGGCACTGCCGCCCGGTGGGGTGCTCGTGGTTGGATCGGCACAGTCGGGCT
The DNA here is from genome assembly GCA_041300865.1 of Anaerolineae bacterium. Lineage (GTDB taxonomy): Bacteria > Chloroflexota > Anaerolineae > JAAYZQ01 > JAAYZQ01 > JAAYZQ01. The sequence goes on along the minus strand of JBFYTF010000626.1, from coordinate 4,739 downwards.
GCCAGATCGCCGAGGAGCTGTACCAGGCGGGCCGGCGTGTCTATTTGTGCACCGGCAGCGCGGGCCGGGTGCCCCGACGCTACCGTGGCCGGGACACGTTCGATTGGCTCGTCCTGGCCGGCTTTCTGGACAGAACTCCGGACAAACTTCCGTCGCCGCGGGCCCGGTTCGCGGGCAATCCCCACGTATCGGGCAAGGACGGCGGGCGCAGCCTGAACCTTCACCGCTTCGCGCGCGACGGGGTCGTGCTCCTGGGCCGCATCGAGGGGGCACGAGAGGGCAAGGTCTGGCTGGCCGACGACCTGAGGGCCAACCTGGCCAAGGCGGACCAATTTGAGGCGGAGGCTCTGAAGCTGATCGATACCTACATCGCGGCGCAGGGGCTGGAGGCGCCCGAGGAGGCTGTGCCGCAGCTGCGAGACGGGTACGGCTCGGGCGCCGGCCGCGAGCTGGACCTCGAGGCGGCGGGCATCACCACGGTCATCTGGGCAACCGGCTATCGCTTCGACTTCAGCCTGGTCAAGCTGCCCGTTCTGGACGGCGATGGCTTTCCGGTGCAGGAGGGGGGTGTCAGTGCCTATCCCGGGCTGTACTTTGTGGGGCTGCCCTGGCTGCCGAGCGCGAAAACCGGCCTGCTCATGGGCGTGGGCGAGAATGCGGCCCACGTCGCCGCCCACATCCTGGCGCGAAATGGCCGTCGGAGCCGTCGATAGTCAGAAGAGGCGCAAGTTATGAGGGATCACGAGACACAAGTAGGTTACCTGGTCCTGGCTGATATCTCGGGCTATACCTCGTACGTGGCAGCGACGGAGCTGGAGCATTCTCACCAGGTGCTGACCGAGCTTCTGGAGCTTCTCGTCGACCGGCTGACGCCGGTCCTGACCATGAGCAAGCTGGAGGGTGACGCCATATTTGCCTACCTGCCCGCCGAGCGCCTGTCCCGGGGCGAGACGCTGCTCGAGATCGTCGAATCTACCTACGTTGCCTTCCGCGACCGGGTGGAGGGTATCCGCCGCCTCACGACGTGCAACTGCCGGGCCTGCCAGGCCATTCCCAGCCTCGACCTGAAGTTCATCCTGCACTATGGCGAGTTCGTCGCGCAGCAGGTGTCGGGCATCCACGAGCTGGTGGGCAGCGACGTCAACCTGGTGCACCGCCTGTCCAAGAACCACGTCACCGAGGCCACCGGCTGGCGCGGCTACGTGCTGTTCAGCGAGCAGTGTCTGGCCGTGCTCGCCCTGCCGCCTGACGGCCTGCACGTCCAGGCCGAGACCTACGAGCACCTGGGCGAAGTGCGGACCTACAGCATGGACCTCCACGCCCGCTACGCGGCCCTGACCGATGCCCGGCGTGCCGTCGTCGCCCCCGCCGAAGCCCACGTGACATACACCCGCGCCATTTCGGCCCCGCCGCCAGTCGTCTGGGAGTGGCTGAACGACCCTCACCGGCGCTCGGAGTGGATGCCCGACACGACGTGGAGCGCCGTCCACCGCAGCGGCGGGCGGACCGGCATAGGCACACGCAACCACTGCGCCCACGGCAAGGGCAAGGTGACGATCGAGAATGTCCTGGACTGGCGCCCATTTGACTATTACACCTTCGAAACCTGGATCTCGGCCGACGGCAAGATGGCGGCGATCACAACCCAGCGGCTGGAACCCGTCCCCGGCGGCACTCGGCTGCAGACCTTCCTGCGATTCCGCCTCCCCGTGCCTGACTGGGCGGCGCGCCTGGTCGCCAAGCCAATGGCTCGGATGGCCGCCTATGACGCTTCGCTGGACCTGATGGCCCGCCTGATCGGCGAGGAGCAGGCGTCGACCTTGCCACAGCAGGCGGAACGCCTGACGGCAAGCGCCGCGGCGTAGGTAGCAATGTCCTGGGCACCGCTCCCCCGAGTTGGCCGGCAGCACGGAGCCGTCCTCACTCTGAGGGCCACGCCGTGCCCGGCATTCAGATGAGGGGTACCCTGCGATGCTGCCGACCGGCACTGTGACCTTTCTTTTCACGGACCTCGAATCCAGCACGCAGCTCTGGGAAGCGCACCCGGAGATCATGCCGGCTGCACTGGCGCGGCACGACAGTCTCCTCCGCGAGGCCGTCGAGGGCCACGGCGGCGCGGTGGTCAAGACGACGGGCGACGGCCTGCACGCCGTGTTTACCTCTGCCTTGTCGGCCGCCGACGCGGCGGTCGCCGCCCAGCAGGCATTGCAGGCCGGTGCGTGGGGCGACACCGGCCCGCTTCGGGTCCGTATGGCACTGCACACGGGCGAGGCCGAGCTGCGGGACGGCGATTACTACGGTCCGGCGCTCAACCGCGCCGCCCGGCTGATGGCTGCCGCCCACGGCGGGCAGATCCTCCTGTCGGCGACGACGGCTGCCCTCCTGGCCAAGGTCGACGCCCAATTGATCGACCTGGGCGAGCACCGCCTGCGGGATCTGGCGGCGGTGGAGCATGTCTTCCAGCTCGCCGCCGCGGGGTTACGGTCCGAGTTCCCGCCCATAAGCTCCCTCGCGACCTATGCCCACAACCTGCCTAGCCAGCTTACCAGCTTTGTAGGCCGCGAGCGCGAGATGGCCGAAGCAAAGCGCCTGCTGTCAGTCACGCGCCTGTTGACGCTCACCGGCCCGGGTGGCACAGGCAAGACCCGCCTGGCGCTCCAGGCGGCGGCGGACCTCCTCGGCGATTATGCCGGCGGCGCATGGCTGGTGGAGCTGGCGACGCTCTCGGATCCAGCGCTCATCGGGCAGGCCATTGCCGGCACGCTGCGCGTGCGGGAGCAGCCGGGCCGTCCCCTGGACGACGTGCTCATTGACTATCTGCGGGACAAGCAACTCCTCCTGCTCCTCGACAATTGCGAGCACCTGGTCGACGCCTGCGCCCGGCTGGCCGACCGCCTGCTCCGCGCCTGCCCGCGGCTGACGATCCTGGTCAGCGGCCGCGAGGCACTGTCCATCGCCGGCGAGGTGATCTTCCAGGTGCCATCGCTGCGGGTTCCGCCCGTCTCCGAGACCGGCGATTCCCAACCGGCTGATTCGCTCCTGGCCTTCGAGGCCGTCCGCTTGTTCGTCGACAGGGCGCAGGCCGTCCGGCCTGACTTTGGCCCGACCGAGGCCAACGCCTCCGCCGTGGTCCAGATCTGCCGCCGCCTGGACGGCATCCCCCTGGCCATTGAGCTGGCCGCGGCCCGCGTCCAAGTGCTGCCGCCGGAAAAGATCGCCGCCCGGCTGAGCGACCGCTTTCGCCTGCTCACCGGCGGCAGCCGCACGGCTCTGCCGCGGCAGCAGACCCTCCAGGCGCTCATCGACTGGAGCTGGGACCTGCTACCTGAACCCGAGCGGCTGCTGCTGCGCCGCCTGTCGGTGTTTGCCGGGGGCTGGACGTTGGAGGCCGCCGAAGCGGTGGCCGGCAGTGACGGCGACTCGGACCCCCTCGACGTGTTGGAGGGATTGGCCCAGCTTGTGGGCAAATCCCTGGTCATGGCGAGTGACGAAGGCCGTTATCGCCTGCTGGAAACGATCCGCCAGTACGCGCGCGATCGCCTGTGGGAGGCGGGTGAGGGAGAAGCGCCGCGCGACCGGCACGCCGCTTTCTTTCTGGCGTTGGCCCTGGAAGCGCAGCCACACCTGACTGGCCCGCACATGGTGCCCTGGCTTGACCGCCTCGAGGCGGAGCGCGACAACCTGCGGGCGGCGCTCGATTGGACGCTGGAGAGCCGGCCGGAGACGGCGCTGCAACTGGTCGCGGCCCTGCAGTTCTACTGGTTGCGCCGCGCGCACACCACCGAGACACGCCTCGTGCTGGAGCAGGCCCTGGATCCGGGTAGGATGGACAACGTGCCCGTTACGCCTTCCTCCCAGGCGGCCCACGCGCGGGTGCTCGTCACCCTCGCCCAGACGTTGATTGCGCAGGGGGAAAACGCAGCAGCAGTGGAGGCGGCGACCGAAGCTGTGGCCGTGGCCCGCCGGTTGGGGGAGCCCCAGATCCTGGCGCATAGCCTCGGGATGTTGGCCTTGGCCAACGGTTACGGGGGCCGGATTGAGGCGGCACAGGCCGTCGCTGAGGAGAGCCTGACCATCTCCCGCCGGCACGGCTACTCCCTGGAACAGATGATGGCGCTCTCGGCCCTGGCCGGGCCTGCCCTCTATGGTGGCTCTGATTTCACCGGTACGCGCGGCCATCTAGAAGAAATCGAGCGCCTGGCACGCACGCAAGGGAACCTGTGGGACATGGCCGTGGCGACCATGAGCCTGGGTGCGCTGGCGCGGAGGGAGGGCCGGGCCGGCACCGCCCAGGCACGTTTCGAGCAAGCTGCGGCCCTCTTTGACGAGGTCGGCGACCAGCACTTTGCCACCGTTGCCCGGAGCGAGCTGGCGCACACGCTGCGCCGCCAGGGCCGGGACGATGAGGCCCTAGCCCTGTACCGGCAGACTCTCCACGTCTGGCAGCAGATGGGCCACCGTTCCGCGGTGGCCCACCAACTCGAATGCCTGGCCACGCTCGCCCTGCGGCGGGGAGAGGCGGCGCGTGCGGCGCGGCTGCTGGGATCGGCGGAAGTCCTGCGCGAGGCCGCCGGCACACAGAGGCAGCCTGAAGAGCAAGGCGAGTACGAAACCACGCTCGAGGAGCTGCGCGGCCGGCTCGACGAGAGTGCTCTGAACGCCGCGTGGGCCGAGGGCCGGACCAGGTCCGTGGACCGCGCTGTCGCCGATGTGCCGGAGTTGCAGGCGATGTAGGGCTA
>JBFYTF010000083.1:0-4585 GCA_041300865.1 Anaerolineae bacterium | reverse complement strand
ACGTGGGGACGTTGGACGTGACGGGCTCGGTGCAGCTGCCCGAGGGCGTGGAGATGGTGATGCCCGGGGACTATGTGACCATCAAGGTCGAGCTCATCGTGCCGGTGGCCATCGAGTCGGGCTCGCGCTTTGCCATCCGCGAGGGTGGGCGCACCGTGGGCTCGGGCGTCATCTCCAAAATCGTGGCATAGGGAGACAGAATGGCCAAGAAAGCAGTTCGCATTGTCATGACCCTGGCCTGCACGCAGTGCCAGGAGAGGAACTATACGACGGGCAAGAACCGGCGCAACGATCCGAGCCGCATGGAACTGAAAAAGTACTGCCCGCGGTGCCGGACGCACACCATGCACCGGGAGACGAAATAGTAGTACCGGCGCTCTAGCGTCCAACCCCCCGGTCGTGGCTCGATTGTCGCGGGCGGGGGGTTGGAGCAGACCAGAGGTCCGGGTATTACACAGGCCAGTAGCTCAATTGGCAGAGCAACGGTCTCCAAAACCGTAGGTTGCGGGTTCGATTCCTGCCTGGCCTGCCTAATGGGAGGACACCGTCTCATAAGAAGCAAATGGGACGGTGTCCTCCAGTGTAGAAGCAGATGGAAGGAGCAAAAGATCGGTGACAAAACCAGTTTCCGAAAAGAGGATCGGCTCCGAAAGCAGACTGAAGAATAACCGTGTCGTGGAATATTTGCGGGATACCTGGTTCGAGCTGAAAAAAGTCTCGTGGCCTACCCGGTCCGAGGCCGCCAACCTGACGATGATCGTCGCAGCGGTCACGACCTTCCTGGCGCTTGTCCTGGGTCTTCTGGACTGGATATTCCAGACGGCCTTTGGCCTGCTGTTGAGAGGCTAACAGGGAGTATGGAAGAGGAAAGGTCCGAGCTTACAGAAGAAGAGTCCACCGATGCCGGAGGCCCAGAGGAAGGGGCTGCCGACGAAGAAACGCTGGCGCCCGAAGACCGCGCCCGGCGGCTCTTTGCCTCGTACCTCGAATCTCCCAAAAAAGAACCGGAAGCACCCAAGGACCAGGAGGGAGAGCTAACCGAGCTAGTCGAGGAAGGCGAGCTGGTTCTGTTGACTGGGGAAAGAGCCGAGGGCCAGACCGACGGGGGCGACGAGGAACAGATCTCGCCCCAGGGACGGCACTGGTACGTCGTCCACAGCTATTCGGGCTACGAGAACAAGGTCAAGAAGAACCTCGAGCATCGCATCGAGTCGCTCGGAATGCAGGACAAGATCTTTCAGGTGGTCGTGCCCACCGAGGAAGAGATCGAGCTGAAGGAAGGCCAGCGACGGACCGTCGAACGGCGCATCTTCCCGGGCTACATTCTCGTCGACATGTCGATGGACGAGGATTCGTGGTACGTCGTGCGCAACACGCCAGGCGTCACGGGCTTTGTCGGTTCGGTACGCAGGCCGACGCCCCTGCGGGAGCGCGACGTAGACAAGATCCTGAAGCGCATGCGCGCCGAGACGCCCCGGATCAAGGTGTCGTTCCGGCCCGGCCAAAAGGTCCGCATTGCCGATGGCCCATTTGAGGATTTTGTGGGTTCAGTAGACGAGATTTATCCGGACAAGGGCAAGGTGCGCATCCTGGTGTCTTTCTTTGGCCGCGAGACGCCCGTCGAACTCGACTTTTTGCAAGTGGAAAAGATCTAGGAGGAATCATGGCAAAGAAAGTCAAAGCCATCGTCAGGCTGGCGATTGCGGCGGGCAAGGCCACGCCCGCGCCGCCCGTCGGTCCCGCATTGGGCCAGCACGGCATCAACATTATGGCTTTTTGCAAGGAATACAACGCCCGCACCGCGCACCTGACCGGCAGCATCATCCCGGCCGAGATCACGATCTTTGCGGACAACTCGTTCCGTTTTGAACTGAAGACCCCGCCCGCGACGGACCTCCTGAAGAAGGCCGCCGGCGTCGGCAAGGGCGCGTCAGAAGTCGGACCCAGGAAAGCAGGCACGGTGACCCGGCAGCAGGTGCGCCAGATCGCCGAGCAAAAGATGAAAGACCTGAACGCCTACGACGTGGACAGCGCGATGAACATGATCGAAGGCACGGCCCGCAGCATGGGCATCAAGGTAGTGGACTAGGTTTTGTTCCCTTGACGGGATCGTCATCTGTAGGGGCGCCGGGCGATGCGCCCCACGCGAGTGGGAGGGGGATTCCCCCTGTAGCACCACAGAGGAGAGAAAAATGCCACAGCATGGAAAAAAGTACAAGGACGCGGCCAAGCTCGTAGACCCCGCTGCGGTCTATGCGCCGGCTGAAGCCCTGGAGCTGGCCAAACAGACGGACTATACCAAGTTCGACGCGACCGTCGAGCTCCATCTGCGCACCGGCCTGGATCCCAGGCACGCCGACCAGCAGGTGCGCGGTGTCGTCCTCCTGCCCAAGGGGACCGGCAAGCAGGTTCGCATCCTGGTGTTCGCCGAGGGCGAGGGCGACAGGCTGGCGCGCGAGGCCGGCGCCGACTTTGTGGGGAGCGACGACCTCGTGGAAAAGATCAACCAGGGTTGGCTGGAGTTCGACGTCGCCATCGCCACCCCGCCGATGATGCGCAAGGTGGGCCGCCTGGGCCGTGTCCTGGGCCCCAGGGGCCTGATGCCCAGCCCGAAGGCCGGCACCATCGTCGCCGAAGAGGATCTGCCGCGGGTGATCCAGGAGACACGCCAGGGTCGCGTGGAGTACCGTGTGGACAAGACGGCCAACATCCACGTGCCCATCGGCAAGACCAGCTTTGCCCAGGAAGACCTGGTGGAGAACATGGCGGCAGTGATGGAGGCCATCGTCAAGTCGAGGCCGGCGGCCGCCAAGGGCACCTACATTCGCAAGGTCACCGTCTGCAGCAGCATGGGGCCCGGCATCCGCGTGGACCCGCTGGCGGCGACGAGCATGAAGACGGCGTAACGCGAGCAGACTGCTCGTTCACAATGGAATAGCGCCCGAGACAGCAGGCGCGCTCCGCGCTTAAACTGCAAAGCCTGCCGAGGCACAAGGATAGAATGCGACCCTGGAAGACCGGGTCTGAAGCCTTTGCGTCGGCAGCGCAAAGGCTTTTTTGTTGTGCCTGTGCAGGGGCGCACGGCGGCTTGCACTTGTAGGGCAAGCACAGGTGTGCACCCTCAGGGCGGCAAGACGAAGGGATGAAGGAGGTGAGCAAGATTGGCAATTAGCAGAGAAAAGAAAGAAGCGATGGTGGCCGACTACGTGGACAAGCTGTCCCGTAGCCAAGTCATGATCCTGGCGGACTACCGGGGCCTGACCGTGGCCAACGTCACGGACCTCCGCCAGAGGCTGCGCGCGCAGGACAGCGGGTTCCACGTCATCAAGAATTCGCTCTTTGCTCTGGCGCTCCAGGAATGCGGCATCGAGGTACCTGCCGCTCACCTGGACGGTCCCCTGGGCGTGGGATTCGCCTATGGCGATCCGTCGGCGGTGGCCAAGGTGTTGCTGGACTTTGCCCGCGAGACGCAGATCCTGCAGGTGAAGGGTGCCATCCTGAGCGGCCAGTTTGTGGGCGCCGAGCAGGTCCGGGCAATCGCCGACCTCCCGCCGCGGGAGGTGTTGTTGGCCCAGCTGCTGGGCACGGTCCAGGGGCCGATGAGCACCCTGGTGAGCACGATCACTGCTCCTCTGCGCGAGCTCGCCCAGGTCTTGAGGGCACGGTCCGAGCAGGGGCAAGAAGCGGCAGCATAGTGGCTGCCTACACACAGACAAACAAACCGAGGAGGAACATCACTCATGTCTGACAAGCTGCTGAAAATGGTAGAGTCCCTCGATCAGCTCACGCTCATCGAGGCTGCGGAACTGTCCAAGATGCTCCAGGAGAAGTGGGGCGTCTCGGCGGCTGCCCCGGTTGCCATGGCGGGTATGCCCATGGCCGCTGCCGGTGCGGCCGAAGCCGTGGAAGAGGAAGAGGAAAAGACCGAGTTCGACCTGACGCTCAAGGACGTCGGCCCCAAGAAGATCCAGGTCATCAAGGCCGTGCGCACCTTCCGCCCCGATCTGGGCCTGAAGGAAGCGAAGGAGCTGGTCGACAGCGCCCCGGTCAAGGTGCTGGAAGCCGCGCCGAAGGACCAGGTCGAGTCGGCCGCCAACGCGCTCAAAGAGCAGGACGCAGTCGTCGAGATCTCCTGATCCTCGCCACCTGTGGCGAAAACGGGAGCCATCCCTTGGCGGGGATGGCTCTTGTTTTTTTAAGCGAGGCGGGGGCGGACGGTCAAGGAGCAGCGTCCAGCAGGCACCCGATGGACAAAGTACCTACTGGCAGCCTGTCGGAGAGAGAAGACTTCTCCACCGAGAGATCCAGAAGCAGAGATTTGCAGGCTCTCGCCCCTCGGTGAGCCGCTGGGCGTCGCAGATGCGCGAGCAAGAGCCCGAGTCAGGGATGCACCCTGCGGCGCCGGTCGAGTCCAAGGCCAAGGCCATACGGCTCTGGCAACGGCTTTTCTCTTCACCCAGATGTTGTCGACAGACCGTTGTCAATGCATGACTAGTGTGCTATACTCGTTGCAGGCGGGTTGAGCAGCCCGTTTGCATGCAAGAGCTAGCCAACGAGTTCCGAGCTGCCGATGAGTTGAAGAAAG
>JBFYTF010000568.1:0-2568 GCA_041300865.1 Anaerolineae bacterium | reverse complement strand
GTGGACGCAGCCGGGCGGCGGGTTCGAGCCGTGCGTGATGTCGGGACAAATGGCCGGCGGGGCCATCGTCCACAAGCTCACGAAGCAGCGGGGGGAGGCCTGACATGGCGGAAGTGTGGTACTGGCTTCAAGACGTGAGTGAGCACTTGCGCGTGACACGCCAACGCCGGGCACTGCGAGCGCCCGGCCGGGGGTTCGACCACGTGGCACAGTGGGATCCGGTGCAGGCCGTCGTGGAGCGCCTCCATCCACGCCGGATGCGCCTGCGGGTCGTGGACGTGATCCAGGAGACGACATCCGCCAGGACCTACCGCCTCGAGCGGACCGATGGCCCTCTGCCGCCCTTCCGCCCCGGCCAGTACGTCAACGTCTTTGTCGACGTGGATGGCGTGCAGACAAGCCGGCCGTACTCCATCGCGTCTCGCCCCGGAGACGGGACACTGGAGATCACAGTGAAAGACAAGCCGGGCGGGTTCGTGGCACCCTATCTCCTGAACGAGGTGCAGGTCGGGGACGAGCTGGAGACCACTGGTCCAGCTGGGACATTCTATCACGAGCCGCTCATCGATGGGGATGACCTGGTATTTCTGGCCGGCGGCAGCGGCATCACCCCCTTCATGAGCATCATCCGTGACACTGTACGCCAAGGGCTTGCCCTCAATATCCACCTGCTATACGGCTGCAGGGTAGCGGATGACGTAATATTCGGCCAGGAGCTGGCAGCCTTAGCGGCCGGCAATCTGAACTTGCGTTACACAGTCGTCATCTCCGAACCGCCGCCTGGGTACGCCGGGCCGGCCGGTTTCCTCGACGCGGCGCTCATCCGCGAGCGCGTGGGCGACGTGGCAGGCAAGACGTTTTACGTGTGTGGACCGAATGAGATGTACGATTTCTGCCTGTGCGCACTCGAGGAGCTGGGTGTGCCGCGCCACAAGGTCAAGCGCGAGCTGTACGGACCGCCGTCCGACGTGACGCGCGAGCCGGGCTGGCCGGCCGGGTTGGCGCCGAACACGCTGTTCTCGGTGGAGGTGGTGGGCCGGCAGACGATCCGGGCCGCGGCGGGTGAGCCGCTCCTCAACTCTCTTGAGCGCTACGGCATCGTCGTGCCGGCCGTGTGCCGCGCCGGAGAGTGCAGCGCCTGTCGCACACAGCTTCTGGCTGGGCGGGTTTTCATGCCGGCGCACGACAGAGTGCGCGAGGCCGACCGGGCGAATGGCTTCATTCACGCCTGTGTTAGCTATCCCCTCGAAGACCTGCGGATAAGGGTCTAAACGCTGGAGGGAGAGACGCTACCGGCCAGTTAACTGTGCGTGGGTCGCAGACGGTGGGTCGCAGACGGTGAGCTGCCGGCTGCGGACGCTCGCAAGCGATGGAGGTAGGAATGGAAACACAGGATGTTTTCAACGCGCGACGACGCGCGGCGGCCGCCATAACACTCGGTGTGTGTCTGGCTGTCCTGCTCGCGGCAGAAGTCGTGGCCTGGTTGGTGCAGCGCGACTTTGGCCGGGTGGCGGTCAGCAACGTGACCTATCCCAACGCGAATGGCATCACGGTGCGGGCCAAGCTGCTGCAGCCCGTGGACGTGACGGCAGACAGCCCTGCACCGGGCATCGTGTACGTGCACGGCTACCAGAACAACCGGGAGACGAGCGACGCGTACGCCATCGAGCTGGCGCGGCGTGGGTTCGTCGTGCTGAGCATCGATGCCATCGGGCGGGGCAACTCGGGCGTGCCCGGCGACCCAGACGAGGCCGATTTCGACGAGACATACGGGACGGCGACGTCGCTAGCCTATCTGAGAGCCCTGCCGTACGTGCGCGGTGACTCGGTCGGGCTGATGGGCCACAGCCTCGGGGCCGAGATGGCCTATGCCGTGGCGCTGCGCGACCCCACTGTCAGGGCGCTGGCCTTTTCTGGCTTTGCTTACCGCAACGACGCTACCGCCGACAGCCCCAAGAACATGCTCATGATCATCGGCCAGTACGACGAATACCGGGAGCGGATGACCGGTGTGGGCGACATCGAGGCAGAGTGGATGGCCTCGCCCCAGAGCGCCGCCGCCATCCCCGTCGCTAATCCGCAGCTCGGCGTCACCTACGGTGACTTTCAGCAGGGGACGGCCCGTCAGGTGTTCGTGCCGCACGCTATCCACCTCGAGGAGTCGCACAGCCCGGCCGCCATCGCCCGGGCACTGGACTGGATGCGGCTGGCACTCCAGCCACAGCCGCCTTGGATCGACGCCCAGAGCCAGACGTGGCCGATCAAGGAGTTGGCGACGTTGGTCGCGCTGGTGGCCGGAGTGGCGTCCTTGTTGCCGCTCGCCTTCCTGCTGCTCGGCACGCGCCTGTTCCGCCCGCTCCAGGGTCCGGCGGGCAGCCACTACGCCGCTACGGGCCGCGCATACCTCCGCGGGGCGGTGGTCAACGGCCTGCTCATGCTGCTCTATCTACCCCTAATCTTTGCCCTCTTTGGCCTGCACGTCTACGTCGTGCCCATCGACGGCGTGTTCCCGATGATGATGGTCAATGGCATTGTGTGGTGGTTCTTGGTGATCAACATCGTCGGCTT
>JBFYTF010000566.1:0-4676 GCA_041300865.1 Anaerolineae bacterium | reverse complement strand
TCTCATCCAGGGAGTTGTCGGTCCACGTGACCGTCACCCTGGAAGAGCGGCCCTGCCGGTAGGTTGCCGCCACCACGTTCGATGGCGCCACCGCAGGTGCGACGAGCGTTACTTCGGCCACGTTCGACGGGCCGGAGATGCCGCCCGCATTTATGGCCATTACCCGGTAGCGGTAGGTGTTGGGCGCCGTCACCGCTACGTCGATGTAGGTCACGCTGCCCCTGTTGTTCCGTGGTCCAACCGTGACCAGCGTGGCGAAATCGCCTGTTCCGACCGCCCGCTCGATTACAAAGCCGCTCTCGTCGAGGGCATTGTCCGTCCAGGTCAAGAGCACCTGCGGGCCGGGCTGAGCCTCGGCCGTGAGCGCGGTCGGGTTGGCCGGAGGCAGCTGCGTTTGGTTGGGCACCGCGACGGTGTTGGACATGCTCGTCGCCGTCAGACTTCGGTAGCCCTCCGTGGCCGTGTAGCCGACGGTGTTGGACGCGATCACCCGGTAGAAGTAGATCGTGCTCGTGTTGCCGACGACGTAGGAATAAGTAGTCGAGTCGGGACCAACGGTTGCAATGTCACTCCACGGGCCGAGCTCGGAGAGGGCTCGCTGGATGACAAACACTGTCTCGTTGGACGAGTTGTCGAGCCAGGTGAGGTTGTCCGCCTTGTTGTTGCCATTGCCGGTGCGTGTCCCAACCAGCTCGCTGGGCGCGATGGGCTGCCCCGCAACCGAGATGGGCCGCATCATGTCCATCTCTTCATGGCTCAGGATGTGGCAGTGCCAGACGTACTCGAAGCCAAAGTTCGACCAGGCGTTGACGATGGGCACGGTCGGGTCCGCGTTCTCGTCCACGTTGGTGAACATCAGCGTCGAGCCGGTGGGCATGGCCGGGTTAAGCGGCCGGGTGCTGTTGGGCAGCACGTTGTCAAACGGCGTCACAGGGATGACCGGCCGCAGGGCGACGATGGTGTCCTCCAGGGGGCTGATGCGGACCGTATCCTTCCAGCCCAGCTCGTTCGCCTCGGGCGGACGGATGATCCCGTCCCAGCCGACGCGGTTGATGAGCTGGACGTCAAAGAGGTGGAAGTGGATGGGGTGCGTGTCGACGCCGTTGTGGGTGATCTTCCAGATCTGCGTCCCATCGCTGGCGACAGAGATCGGCGTCACGTCGAGATTGGCTTTCGGCAGCAACGTGGTGTCGATGAGCTCGCTGACCGGGTTGACGAACGGGTAGAGGATGAGGTTCTGCAGGACTCCTGCCTGGGTTAGGGGAACCTCGAGGCCCAGGTTGCCGCTCATCCGCCCATAGTCCCGGTCAAAGGCTTCGCCCATCTCATCCTGGATCGCCTTGGTGCCGAGCTGCATGGTCATCGTGTTGTTCAGTTCCCAGTTGTACAGGGTTCTGAACGTGAGCGAGAAGTCGGTGATCCGGGCAAATCCATCCAAGGGACCGCTGTTCGCAAAGTTGGTGCCGTAGGCCGAGTTGTACGCGCCTTGCCCAACGATGATTGGGTGCTGCGATGACTCGAACACGCCCGTGCCGTCGGCGTGGTGGGCAAACGCTGCCTCCAACGCTGCCAGCCGTGCCGCGTTTACGTGGTTGGGAATTGGAGTACCCGGCGTGCCAGTCACCACAATCTGCATGACCGTGCGGGTGTTCGGGCCGTAGCCGGCGATCGTCGGAGGCGTGCCGCCGGTGTCGCGGTAGTCGCCGTCGCCGGTGTAGTAGTCATAGCGCGGGTCGCGGGCGGGGAAGGCCGCCGGTGCGTCGTTGTAGAGGATCAGCGTCTGGCCCGCGAACGGCGCGAGGTCAATCACTACGTCCGCGCGCTCGGCGGGGCCGAGGAGCAGCGAGTGCTGGTCCACATTGCCGGCGTTAAAGACGGTCGGGTCGTTCACCCAGGTCGTGGGCTGGGCGGGCAGGACCACCGGGGCAGGCAGGAAGCCGCCCTCGGTGCCGATCTGAATCCAGGCCGGGCCCTCGGTGCCTGCGACCGGCGTCGGGAAAACTGTCGAGTCTTCCAGAGCCGCGGCTACCTCGTCCGGGTTGAGCTGCACCTCGGTGGGTGCCGCCGGATCGGCCAGGTAGAGCGACAGGTTGAAGGACCGGTCGCTGGCGGCGTTCAGCACGCGGAAACGGTACTCACCGGGGTCCAGCGTGACGGTGGGGTAGGCCTTGCCGTTGACCACCGGCGTGTCGTTAAAGGCCTCCATGCCCATGGAGTTGTTCGGTGTTCCGGGCATCAGGGGCGGCTCGCACCAGGTCAGATCCGGGTCGCAGCCCGGGTTATAGTACTCGTTGGGTAACGGGCCGTAGGCGATGTCGGACGTGGGGGGCCAGAACCAGGGGCCGTAGGCCCAGCGGCCGAACTCGTTGACGCCTGAGCTGTCTCCCGGGTTCTGGGCCGGCGAGTAGACGTGCGGCAGCCAGAGGTTGCCCAGGCCGCCCCAGCGCGCGTAATCCCAGGTGTTGTCGGACACGGCGATCTGTTCTGGACTGGGGACGAAGGTCTTGTCCTGGACGACCAGCGGGATGCCCATGCCCAGGCCTGCGAGGGCGCCACCTTGCAGTGCGAGCTCGGTTGGGTCCTGGATCAGGTAGGGCGCCGCCTCGCCGGCGTAGACGTTCAGGCGGGTGATGCCCCAGGCGTGGTCGTGGTAGAACAGCAACCGGGCGCTCTGCTGGTTGGTGTAGTAGTAGGTTTGCGCGCCGGGACCAGGGTTGTTCGTCGCGTTCGGCTCAGCGCAAGTTGTGCTGAGGAAGCAACTATCAATGGGGGCGCCGGTCGTAGCGTTGAACCACATGTCAGGCACGTACTCAACGCTCACACCCTTGTTCTCCACGGCGTTTTCGTGGTCTTCCGCGTTTGGATCGGCGAGGAGCTCCGCGTCCGGGTACGGCAAGAGCTCGTCGGCCGGGGTGATCCACTGGTGGGGCGTGCCGTCGCTAATCCACGGCGTGAGGCCGCCATGCAGGTGGAGGTTGGCGCGGTTCTCGGTGAAGCAGCCTGCAGGCTTCGGGATCTCCTGGCACATGGGATTCTGCGGGTCCACCTCCGGTGCGCCGTGCACGTTAGGTCCCATGCCCGAACCCATGACCGAAACGTCGGTCGGGATGAACAGGTTGCCGCCTTCGCCTGCCGGCAGCAGGTTGCGGAACAGGATGCGCACGGCCCTGTCCTTCTGGGCGACGATGGCCGGCCCCAGGTAGGTGGGCGCGGTCGCGCCGCAGTAGCCCGTAGGCATGGTCGTCCCGTCCAGCATCTCGTTCAAGAGCGGAACCGCTGCGCCACCACAGGGTGCGAGCTGCACGTAGCCGCGCAGCAGCGTTCCCTTCCCGGTTGTGCCTGCCAGGTCGGAGTGCATGATCTGGCGGTACTGGACGAGGCCGATTTCGTAGTATTCCGAGCCGTCACCGAGGGTCTGCGGGACCGCGAGGGGTAAAGGCGAACCTCCAGGCGCCCACGGCAGCGGATCCACGAACTTTTGCATGCCGCCGGTAAAGACTGCGCCGACGCACGTTTCGAGTGCGGGGCAATCGGTCGTGTAAGTGCAGACCTGAGTCGTTGTCAGCGAACACGTCCCCTGAGTCTGGAGTACCGGCAGCGGGCTGTTCGCATAGTTCGGGTGGCTGAAGTAGTGCGGCACAGTAGTTACGGCCTGCAATTCGGCGGCGCCCAACTCGGGGAGCACCAAGCCGGCTTCCGCGGCACGGTCTGCCGCGGCCTGCCGTTCATCCTGTGTGATCCTCTTGTCCTGCTTCTCTTTCGTCTTGGCAGCTTTGTCCTTGTAGTACTTCAGGATCTCGTCGTTGCCCTTCCCGTTGCCATTGCTGTTGCCCTGGCCTTCTTCTTGCGCGCTGAGCGGCACGCTGGCGGTCAGCACGAGGGAGAGCAGAATCAGGACCACGAGCAATCGATTGAGCAACTTGTACGTATGCATGGCATGTCTCCTTTTCTTCCCAGCGGAATTGTACGGCAGGGTTGTCTTGCCCTCATGGCTGATCAGATCATCTCACCCTCCTATATGTTTGCTCGTGGATCCCCTATGCCCGGAGCCTGGACTACGCACTAGCGCCAGACCTCATCTTCATGGCCTGGCGTCAGGTTCCAGATCTCCTCGATGTGCAGCAGCACAACGTGGCTCGGCCGGACCTCATTCCGGCCGGCGCGCGCCAGTGACGCGGCCAGCTCCCGGGCTGCCCTTTCGAACCACAGCTCCATAGGCCGCGGTCCATTCCTGCCACGGGCCAGCAGGCCTGCGATCTCCTCGAACAAGGGCCCGTCGTCCAATAGCTCGGCCCAACCCTTGAACTGGTAGCCTTCGTAAGTCTGGGGGTCGACCGCCGCGACCGCGATGCTCTGGTTGGTTTGCAGGTTGATCCGGGTCTTGTGGGAAAAGAGATCGGCAAAAACCAGCTTGTCCTCCTCGACGATCTTGAGCGCCCCTTTGGGCGACACATTGGGCCGGCCCCGGTCGTCGCTCGTGGCGACCAGGACGACCGGCTGCTGTTTGAGCACCTGCTTCATCTGCTGGGTCAATGTCGGCACCGGCACCCCTCTGTTTGATCAAGAATCGAGGACCGGGCTGTGAACCGGAGCGCGGCCGAAAAGCCCTGGGGGGTGCAACAACAGGGCCGCGCCGCCAAGAGTGAATCACTCCAGCATCTCCCCCTCCCCGCACA
>JBFYTF010000065.1:0-4727 GCA_041300865.1 Anaerolineae bacterium | reverse complement strand
ATGTCCCTGGTGCGCGAGGTGCTGCGCCAGGGCTTTAAGGACCTGCGGGTCGCGGGCCAGGGCGTGACAGAGCTGGATCTGTGGCTGGCGGCAGGGATCGTCAAGGCGTTGGACCTGACGTACATCGGCCTGGAGGTGTACGGTGTTTCCAATGCCCTGCGCCGCGAGGTGGAGAGCGGCCGCCTGTCAAGGGTAGTGGAGTGGAGCAACGCCGGCATCAGCTGGCGCTTCAAGGCCACCGCCCTGGGCGTGCCCTTTATCCCCGTGCGCTCCATGCTCGGCACCGACACGCTAAAGTACAGCGCAGCCAAGGTGGTCGAGTGCCCGTTCACCGGGCAAAAGTTGGCGCTGCTCCCCGCGCTCATCCTGGACGTCGGCCTGATGCACGTCCACAGGGCCGACCGCTACGGCAACTGCCAGGTGGAGGGCATCACCGGCTTTGGCATCGAGTTTGCCCGGGCTTGCAAGCGGCTCATCATCAGCGCCGAAGAGATCGTGGACACGGACGAGATCCGGCGCTATCCCGACCGCACGCTCGTGCCCTACTACCTGGTCGACGCCGTGGTCCACGCGCCCTTTGGATCGCACCCCGGCGAGATGGCCTATGTCTATTGCCGCGACGAGCCCGAGATCAAGGCCTGGGTGGAAGCCAGTGCCAGCGACGAGGGCGCCAAGGCCTATATCCAGGAGTGGATCCACGACGTGCCGGACCAGCAGGCCTACCTGGCGAAAGTCGGCGATGAGCGGCTGCAAAGGGTAGTGGCGGGAAGGGAGCGACGAGAATGAGCCAGCCGGAGTACAATCCCACGGAACTCCTGATCTGTATCGCCTCGCGCCTGGTAGAGGACGAGACGACGGCCTTTATCGGCACCGGCATTCCCATGCTCGCCGCGTCGCTGGCCCAACGCCGGCACGCGCCCAGCCTCATCCCCGTCTTTGAGTTCGGCGGTATGGGCGCCATCCTGGAAGACCTGCCCATGGCTGTGGGCGAGGCCCGCACCTTTCACCGCGCGCTGCATGCCTCGGGCATCACCGACACGATGGAGACGGCGGCCCGTGGTTTCATCGACTATGGCTTTCTGGGCGGCGCGCAAATCGATCCCTACGGCAATTTGAACAGCACAGTGATCGGCCCCCATGACAAGCCCAAGGCGCGGCTGCCGGGCAGCGGCGGCGCCAATGACGTCGGCTCTTTGTGCTGGCGGACGATCATTATCATCCGCCACTCGGCCCGCAGCTTTGTGCCCAAGTGCGACTTTGTCACGACACCAGGTTACCTCAGCGGGCCGGGCGCCCGGGAGGCGGCAGGGCTTCCGCCCGGAACAGGGCCCCTCTACGTCGTCAGCACCCTGGCCCTCATGGGCTTTGACGACGAGACCAAACGCATGAAGCTGCTGGCCACGCACCCCGGCGTGACGGTTGAGCAAGTGCTGGCCGAGACAGGGTTCGAGTTGCTCATGGCGCCGGACATCGGCCAGAACGAGGCACCGACAGAAGAGGAGCTGCGCATCCTGCGCGAGGTGGACCGCCAGCGGTTGTATATCTAGGGAATCGCCGGGAGAGGCTCGCGCCGCTATCCTCCGCCGACGGGTGGAAAGATGCCCAGCTCGTCACCGTCGGCGAGCACGTGGTCGAGCGTGCGTGTCAGGCCGTTGACGAACAGGATCTTGACCTCTTCGGGGGGTAGGCCCAGGTGATCGACCAGGTGACCGGCGGTTGCCCCCTCAGGTAGCTCAACCGGGAACGCCTGGCCAATGCCGAGCCCAGTGGGACCGGCGCGGTTCCGCAACGTAGCAAAGAGCTTGACCTGAACGGTGATCATCCTTCAGCCTGCCTCCCGCCGGCTCATGGCCGGCGGGAGGCTTTCGTTCACGGCCGGGGTTGGCACCCCGGGAACGGCTCGTAGTCGACCAGTGTCTAGCCGAATACCGCGTCCAACGTGGCGTCGGGCACGTCCCAGGTGACATTGTGCGGCGGCAGCTGCTCGAGGCGCATGAACTCGGGCATCCGGTCGTCAACCTTGGTAAAGCCGGCGCGGCAGTTAAAGTCGAGCTCTGCGTCCAGAACCAGCTTGCCGATGCGACCAACGTCGTCCATCGTCCAGTTGGTGCCCAGGACGCCGTTGCACTCCTCGACGGCACCTTCGAAGCCACTGGCGATGTCCAGGATGGCAAAGGCGATGAACAGGCAGTGGCCCGAGGTGTCAATCCAGCCCGTGGCGTACTGGAAGTTGCGCACCAGGGCAGCCTTGTCGACGTCGAACTGGTCCACCTTGCCGCTGACGCCCAGGATCTCCGGGGCGATGGTGTAGCCGGAGGTGTGGTCGGCGCCCATGGTGCTGATGGCGTAGGTCATGCCGATGCCCTTGATGGCGCGGGGCTCGTAGGCGGGCATGGACTGGCCCTTGACCGTCGGCACGCGGCGCACACCCAGGACGCGGGCAGCCGTTGCGGTGCCGGACCCCAGGATGCGACCCAGGGGCGTGCCCTGGCCCATCTCGTGCAGCAGCTCGATGGCCTTCTTGCCGTCGCCAAACGCCGCCAGTCCGCCCTCCATGGCAACGCCGATGGTGCAGCCGGCCTCGATAGTATCCAGGCCGTAGGCGTTGCACAGGCGCGTCAGCTCTGCCACGTCGTCCAGGTTGCCGATGCCGCAGTCGGCGCCCAGCGCCCAGGCGGTCTCGTACTCGACGCACGAGACGTGCTCCGTGCCGTCGGGCTTGTGCCATGTGTTGGAGCAGCGGATAATGCAGCCCGGGCTGCAGGCGTGGTTGTACAGCTCTTTGCCCGTGCGCTCCTTGTTGCCCTCGAAAATGGCCTCGCCGGCAATGGCGGCCGCGTGTTCGAAGCGGCCACTGCGAAAGTTGTTGGTTGGGAGGGCGCCGGCCTCGTTGATAATGTTGACCAGCACGGCGGTGCCATAGCTGTTCAGGCCGCCCTTGGGCTTGGTGATGTCGTGGCTCATGAGAGCTTCGGTCAGCTTCTTGCGGCCGGTCTCAAAGACCTCCTTGTTCGCCAGCGTCACGCCGGGCGCACCCTTGCGGTCGAGGACGATGAACTTCAGGTGCTTGCTGCCCATGACGGCACCCAGGCCGCCACGTCCCGCATAGCGCGCCGGCCGGTTTTCCTGGTCCTCGAAGACGATGCCCGAGTTGCCGTAGAGAAACTCGCCTGCGTTCCCGATGCCCGCCACGCTCACCTTGCCAAAGCGCTGGAAGAGCTCGGGAAAGACCTCGTAAAGGTCTCGCCCCACGTACTGTTCCGCCGGGAGCCACTCAATGGCCGGTTCGCCCTGGTTGGCGTCCCACGTCAGGTGCAGCATCCACCACGCCTTGTCGGCCGGCTGGCCTTCGACGACGATGGCCTTCACTCCCAAGGCGGCCAGGGCCGGAGCAAAGCCAGTGCCGGCATTGGCCTCCTTGATCCCGCCGGTCAGCGGCGATTTGCCGCCCACCGATAGGCGGGCACTGGTTGGCGCAGAGGTGCCAGTGACGATGCCGGGGGCAATCACCAGCTTGTTGCCCGGCCCGAGGGGATGGCAAGTAGGATCCACCTCCTGGGCGACGATCGTGGACGTCAGCCAGCGGCCGCCCATTTCCTGGTACGCCGCGGGGAGGTCCTCCACCTTCACCGTTCGATCCGTCATGTTCACACGCAATAGCTTCCCCATCGATCTTGCTCCTTTCGTTGCAATGAGTTCCGATCTCTAATCTTCGTCTTCCGGCTTCGTATAGGCGTGATGCACGCCCCTGTCCGTACGGCTGCGGAATTCTTCCTGTACCTCCGCTGTCAGGCTCGCACCAAAGCGATACTGGAACGGCCACATGCTCTTGCGATGCGAGATGCCGACCCGGTCGCCGTCCTTGAGGACGACAGCGCGATCGGTCTCGAGGCCGGGCAGGGCGGCCAGGTTGCCGTTGATGAAGGTGATGCCTTTCTCTTCGGTAGGCAGGCTCAAGCGGTCGAGAAGATCGGCCATAGTGCTGCCCACAGGCAGGTCGTAGAGGAGATGCGCATGGCTGCCCTGGCTTGCTTCACCGGCATAGCGCGCGATAGGACCGTAGAGCCACAGGTCTACACGGATCGTGTCCATTCTCAATCTCCAGGGTCAGAATTTCCCTTCGCTTCTGCCCCCCTTTCTAAGCACAAAGGAGGCCGCACTCCTGGTACCTGGGCAAGCCACAGGTGCCGAGAGTTCTGCCTCCTTTGCACAATGGCGGGCGAAAGGATTGCTCCCCGCGCCGTATCGCTCATCCGTCCCAATGGGAGCGCGATGAGTCGGAGACCATTTCCGACGTTTTTTTGGGTATCCGCTGGCATTATAGCATACACCGTTTCCGTTGTCCAGACGGCAATGAACCGAGTCCGGGTAAATCGATTATCGATACTCCGCTCGGACCGCGCTGCGAGTTGCCGAATGCCACGGAATAAGGTATAATCCCCACTTGGCAAGACTTACAACAGCCGGGTGGCACCTGGGGCCCCGGCATAGAAAGAGATGAAAATGAGCACGAACTCGCAGCCCTTTCCCACGATTCCGGAGCTGGAACGCATTCTCTTCGAGCATGCCTACGTCACCGACCGCACCCTCGGCACGGTCCTATTTCTGGCCCTGAAGCTGGGCAAGCCGCTGCTCCTGGAGGGCGAGGCGGGCGTGGGCAAGACCCAGGTGGCCAAGACCCTGGCCGAAGTGCTCGACGTGCCCCTCATCCGCCTGCAGTGCTACGA
>JBFYTF010000539.1:0-8038 GCA_041300865.1 Anaerolineae bacterium | reverse complement strand
CAGTTCTACCGCCGCAAGCAGCGCGACGGAAAGCAGCGGTAGCCGCGCCAGCGAAACCGGACACTTGCCCCCCGCAACCGCCGGGCCTGCGCGTAGGCCCGGTGGTCTCATCCAGGAATCCCATTCCGGCTCCAAGCCCCGGGCCTTGACGCCCCCGGCACTGTCTGGTAGAATAGAGCCATCCATCGCAACAATGGTCGTAGGACTTGGCAATAGTTCGCGCTCAGCCGGTGGCTTGGCCGGCTCATTCGTAGGAACATCTCAGTCGCGTTCTCTGGTCTCAACCGCGGGAGGCAGGGTCTGTGAATGCTCGGCCTGCCACCGCGCCGCGGCCTGGTCCCGCCAGCCGAGAGGTACCAGCACAGGCCGCCCAACAGGGGAAGGAGGGAAAGGATAGTTCTTGTCGAGCGTGTGTTGTTTTGAATGACCAACGCCTCACAAGGGTGGAAAGGATGTGTGCGATGAAACACAAGCTGTTGATTTCGTTATTCCTCGTCGTCTCGATCCTCCTGCCGGTCAGTGCCGCGCCCATGTGGGCTCAGGGACCCACACCGCAGGGGGCCCGACAACCCGCTGCCTCCGTCGAACGTTTTGCTCCCGCGTCCGACCCTGTCCTCGGCCCCCAGGGCGTGATGGTGCTGCGCGTCTACTTCCAGGACTATGCTGCCACAACGCGCTACACGAAGGCGGAAGTCGAGGGGATGCTCACCGACATTGACAAGCTGTATCAGAACATCTCGTACGGCGCCATGAGCATCGACTACCAGGTATCGGACCTCTTCCAGCTGCCTGACAACCGCAGCGCGTACATCGACGATGGGGGCGCCGTCGGCACGTGCGCCGAGGATTCGGGCGGCGACCTGTCATGCGGCTCGAAGTTCGGCAAGGTCCTCGGCGACGCCATAGCCAACTCGCCCGCCGGCCTGAACTGGAGCGCAATCAAGGCGGTCCTGGTCGTCATGGCCGAGACGGACCCCGGCGAGTTCCACCGTGGGCAGGGCGGCGCCGGCTGCAACCTGCCCATGGGGCCAGGCGGCGACATCGCCAACGTCGGCTGCGCCATCTTCAGCGAGAACCCAAGCGATACCGACCTGCAGGTGTGGGGGCGCTGGGCGCACGAGGTCGGGCACGCCTTCCAGGGAGATTCCGGTCCCGCACACCCGAGCAACTACAACAGCGAGTTCGAGCTGATGGACAGCAACTACCCGGGGCAGATCGGCGTGTACGAAAAACAGGAGGTGCTCGACTACCCCGGCTGGCTGCCCGAATCCAAGTACGTGACGTTTACCCCCGTCTGCACCGTAGGTCCCAGCCCCTGTACGGGGGAGGGTGGCGGCACGGCCTACCTGTGGGCGATGGAGTACGATCCTGACGGCATGCCCAACAAGCAGGCGGCCAAGGCGTACATCACCAACAGTCTCTACTACATGATCAGCGTGCGCCGCCGTGTGAACGGCGATGAGCTGAACGGTGGCTTCCAGCCCGGACCGTCGGGCGACTATGGCATCCCCGACGAGGGGGTGCTCATCGAGCGCGTGGAAGAGGGCGCCGCGCAGGTGGTGACCTTGATGGCTCCCCCGGCGCTCACGCGGAACGATCTCTGGCACGAGGGTGAGACCTACACGAGTGCAGGAGACGGCATCTGGATCACCGTCGGCAAGCAGCTGGACGACGACAACTACGAGGTGTTTGTCAGGTACAACGAACAGGCAGCGATGCAGCCCGACGTGATGCTCTACCCCTGGACGTCACCGCCGGGCAACACCTGGGAGACGACAGACATCTGGATCGACAGCCCGGTCAACGGCTACGGCGTCTACAGCTACGGGACCTGGAACGCCCTCGACGGCAACCCTGTGCCGCGTGGCAACGGCGACGAACCGGCCCTTGGGCTGGTAAACCGCCTCTATGCGCGCGTCCGGAACGTGGGTGGCGCACCTGCCACGGACGTCGTCGTGAGTTTCGAGATCACCGATCCGCCCGGCCTGGGCATCGGCGGCGCCACTGGGTGGGCCTCCCTCGGCAGCGTCGACTCTGCCCTCTTTCCCGACCTGGCAACCATCCTGCCGGGCGAGTTTGTGGACGTGTTCCTGGACTGGACGCCCAACTTTCCACCGCCGGCCAGCGGCCTGGAGGGAGAGGCGTTCTACTTCCATACCTGCCTGCGCGTGACGCTCGACAAGGTGACAAACGAAACGGTGTTCGGCAACCAGGACGGCGACATGGAGCAGGAGAACGTCTTTTACTTCGCGGTGCCCGAGACGGCCGTATCAGCACCGATCTATGACGCCGTCATTCACCTGCACAACGACGACCTGTACGAGCCGCGCTACTTTGTGGTGGACTGGGAGACGAACCTGCCCGACGGCTGGCGGGTGGACGTCAACAAAGGCGAGCTGGGCCTTGAGCTGGGGCCGGGCGAAATGGCCGACATCCCGATCGTTATCGAGCCGGACCCGGCCTACTCCGGGTTGCCGGGTGTGGTCGGCGCGGTCGAAGTGCGCGCGTCGTGGCACAGGCTGTTCGTCAGCGACCTCGATCCCAAGGACATGCACCCCTGGTTTGAGGAGCTGGGCGGCGTCGTGGTGCAGGCCGCCGTCAAGCAAGAGACCAAGCTGGACTGCACAGTGCGCGAGACCGGCCAGGGGCAGTACTATGTCCGGTGTGAGCTCGGCGGGTTCGACGGTTACTACGATGCGAAGAACCCGTTCCGCGTGCTGATCCAGGCGCTGGGGCGCACCGCTACCGGGGAGCGCCGCTTCTTGCCCGACATCTTTTTGCTGCTCACGGCGGACGAAAGGGGCGTGACCGAGGGAACGCTGCAGCTGCCGCGAGAGCGCGGTGTAGCCGAGGGAACGGCCCAACCGCCGGAGGCGACCGTGGTCGAGGTCGTCGGCCTCTTTGCCGGGACCGAGTTTCTGACGAGCGCCGCGAGTGGCTATCGTGCCTTACACCCGGTGCTGCTCTACCTGCCGCTGGTGCTGCGCAACTCCGGGCTATAGGAGTGCAGGAACCGGCCTGAAATCATTGCCCGGCGCTCTACGGGGCTCAGACCGTGTAGGGCGCCGGGCAGGATCGCGCTTGGCTCCACGGTGTCACCCAAGCGGCAGAGCGGAGCGGTAGGACGTGCTCGGCGAAATGCCGAGCCCAGGTGCAGCCTATCAGCGGTTTGGACCTGATTTCTTCTCCTTCCCCGCGTCCACGTAGCCGAGCAGACGCTGCCAGCCCTGCTTCCATTGAAAGCTGCGCAGCCGCCAGGTGCCCACGATCCCGTAGGGCAGGAACAGCACCAACAGCACGTAGACGACCCCCAGGAGAAAGCCCGAGCTCTCGCCAAACCACTTGTCAAAGTAAAAGGTCATGAGCCGCAGGAGGGCCGCGCCAATGGGCGCCCCGCTCAGCGTCCCTATGCCCCCGATGAGGACCATCAGCAGGGCATTCACGGTGAGATTGATGGAGGCGACGTTGGGACTGACGATGGGCTGGAAGATGGCGTGCATCATGCCGGCCAATGCCGCGAAAAATGAGGACACGATAAGGGCCGCCAGCTTGAAGTAGAACGTGTTGTAGCCCAGCATTAGCGCCCGGTCCTCGTTCTCGCGGGTGGCGATGCACACCCGCCCCGTCGGCGAATCCACAAAGCGCCGGCAGAGCAGGTACACCACGATCAGGATACCCAGCGCCACGAAGTAGAAGCGCAGCCGCTCGGCGGAGGCGTTCAAGAAGGGGGGGATCGGGATTCCCTGCAGACCAACGTCGGCGCCGGTGTACGCGGCGGCCTCGCGGGATTGGAGCGTGATGTGAAAGACCTCGGCGATGCCCAAGGTCACCAGGGCAAAGGTCACCCCCTTGACCCGGGGTAGGACGAGGCCAAAGAGCAGGGCTTGCAGCACAGCGGCCACGGCCAGCGCTCCCAGGACGGCGGGCAGCGGCCAGTCAAAACTCTTGAGCAGAATCCCGGTCAGGTAGGCGCCGACCCCAAAGAACATGGCATGCCCGAACGAAAGCAGGCCGGTGATGCCAAAGATCAGGTCATAGCTCAAGGCAAAGATTGCCAGGATAAACACCTCGATGAGCAGGCCCTGGATAAACTTGGACTGCCCTGACTCGTTGGCGATCACACTGGACAGCGACTGGCCGTCCAGGATGGCGATAACAAACGGCAGGGCCGCCATGACCAGGACAAGGATTAGCAGGCCGAGGTTGCCCCGGAGCCACGCCGCGCGCCTGGTTCCCTGTTGGGTCGCTGTAGCTTCCATGGCCTACTCCTTCCTTCCAAACAGGCCCTTGGGCATCACCAGGAGGATGACGACCATCAGCAGGACGCTCGAGGCAGGGACCAGGGGCGGAGTGGGTTTGAACGGCTCTGCCATGAAGGGCAACTGGATGCCGATCTGGCCGTACTTGACGATGAACGCCTCTAAGAGACCCACCAGCAGCGAGCCGGCGGCGGCACCGGGAAAGCTGGTCAGGCCGCCGATGGCCAGGGCCACCAGCGATCCCAGGAGCAGCGTCTCGCCCATAAAGGGTGACAGGCCCATAGCCGGCGCGGCGATGACGCCTCCCAGGGCGGCCAGAGCCGCGCCCAGGGCAAAGACCAGGGTGAACACCTGCCGCACATTGATGCCCAGGGCCTCGACCATCTGGCTGTCTTGCACGCCCGCGCGGATGATCATGCCCAGCCGGGAGCGCCTGAGGAGCAGCCAGACGGCCACCAGCACGACCAAGCCGACCAGCAGGGCAAAGATCTCGTTGTAGGTGCGCAGGCGGCCGTCCAACATTGAGAAGGTCGAGCACTTGTTCGTGATCCAGGCCTCCATGCTGGTTGCCGGGCAGCCTTCGCCTGAACCGACAAAGATCGCCGGTTTGGGCATGGTGAACTCGACCTTGCCCCACAGTGCCCGCACCAGCTCGATGCCCACGACGCCGACGCCCAGGGTGAGCATGAGCTGGTAGATAGGACGCGCGTAGAGCGGCCGGATGAGCGTCGCTTCCATGAGGCCGCCCAAGACTGCGCCCGTCAGCGTGGCGACCAGCATGGCCAGGAGAAAGAGCCAGGTGGTGTGCAGGCTCAGCAGCCAGGCCGTCAGCGCGTCGTTGCCCAAGTAAACGAGCAGGCCCAACAGCAGCACGGGCACCGGCAGCAGCAGCTGCTTCCAGCTCGGGGCCGCGCTCGTCGCACCGTGCCGGTGGGCCAGCCCCGAGAGGCCCGCGGCCAGCAGGGCGCCGCCCACCACCAGGCCGGCAAGGGGCAGGATGCCGCTGCTGCCGGCCGCCTCAGGCACAGGCCGCGGTTGGTTCGCCTTGGTGAGCATGTCCAGTTCGAGGGCGGCCGTGGCCGGGCTCCGCGCCGGGACGCCGGGTTCCCACTGGGCAATGGGCCAGGCCGCGAAGGAAGCCAGCACGATGACGGCCGCCACGGCCAGTGCCAACCAGGGCCAGGCCCGCGACACCGCGGGCGGCAGGTGGAGCCGCTCCAGGACGACGTCCCACAGGGGCCGCAGTAGCAGACCGGCAGCCAGCAGCAGCACCGGACCGAGCAGGTCCACGAAGGTGTCCGGCCGGACGTAAACCGTCCAGCCGACATAGGCGCCGATCATGAAGAGCGCGCCGTGGGCCAGGTTCAGCACGTCCAGCAGGCCAAAGATGAGCGACAGGCCCGAGGCCACCAGGAACGTGACCGCGCCGGCCGCAAAGCCGCGAAAGACGGTGATGACCCAGTCTGAGGTGCTCATGCCCCGTATGGCAAAGAGAAAGAACAGGCCTAGCACTGCCAGGGTCATCAGGAGCACGCGGTTCTTCCGTATAGATTCCATGGCTGCCCCCTCACGCCGCTCCCAGGTAGCGATGGATGGTCTCTCCGTCTGTGATCAGGTCGGCCATCATCCCTTCCTTCACCGAGCGTCCCTCTTCGATGATGACGTAACGCTCGGCCAGCTTGCTGGCAACGATAAAGTTCTGCTCCACGAGGACGACGGTGCTTGCGGCCGACAGGTTGCTGATGGCCTCCATCATCTGCTCGATGATCACCGGCGCCAGTCCCTCGCTCGGCTCGTCGATGAGCAGCAGCCGGTTGTCGGGCACGAGCGCCCGGGCGACCGCCAGCATCTGCTGCTGGCCGCCGGACAGGTGCGTTCCGGGCAGCTTGATCAGCCGCTTCAGGTCGGGAAAGAGGCCAAAGATGAACTCTTCCTTGCGCTGCAGGTCGCCCTTGCGCCGCTCGGCGATGCGCAGGTTTTCCTCCACGCTCAGGTCACGAAAGATGGCGCGGTGTTCCGGGACAAAGCCGATGCCCATGCCGGCAATCCCGAAGCTTCGTTGGCCCTGGATCTCTTTGCCCTCCAGGATGACCTTTCCTTGCCTGGGCGGCGTCAGCCCCAGGATCGACTTCAGGGTGGTGGTCTTGCCCGCGCCGTTGCGGCCCAGCAGGGCGGTGATGCTGTTCTTGGGCACCTGGACGGTCACCCCTTGCAGGATGTGAAACTGGCCGATGAAGGTGTGGATGTCTTGGACCTCTAATAAGCTCTCCATCCTATCTCCTCACCGCCCCAGCTCGCCGTACAGGCCGCCAAGGTACGCGCTCTGGACCGCCTCGTTGGCCGCAACCTCGCCGGGTGTCCCTTCGGCCAGCACCTGGCCCTGGTGCATGACGGTTATCCGATCCGAGGCACTCATGACGACGTTCATGTTGTGCTCCACCAGCAGCACGGTCTTGTTCCCCTCTTCCCGGATCCTGGCCACCAGTGCCATAAGCTCCGGCACCTGCTCCGAGGCCATGCCCGCCGTCGGCTCGTCCAGGAGCAGCAATTCGGGGTCAGGAGCGAGGATCATGCCCAGCTCCAGCTTGCGCTGGTCGCCGTGGGGCAGGTTTCGGGCCAGGTGCGGGGCCCGCTCGGCCAGTCCCACCTGCCGTATCACCTCCCAGGCTCGTTCCTCGTACTGCTTGAAACTGCGGTGGTGGCGCAAGAGCTTGAAGTTGTCGTGTCCCAGCGCCTGGCAGGCCAGCCGGATGTTTTCCAGCACGGTGAGGTTGGGAAAGATGTTGGTGACCTGGAAGGAGCGGCCGATACCCAGGTGCACGCTGCGGTAGAGGGGCAGGTTGGTGATGTCCCGGCCTTTGTAGACGACCCGGCCGCTGGTGGGCGAGATGTTGCCACTCACCAGGTTAAAGAGGGTCGTCTTGCCCGCCCCGTTGGGGCCGATGATGGAATGCAGGCTGTTGGCCCGCACCTGTATGCTGACGTCGGCTACGGCGACCAGGGCGCCGAACTCTTTGCGCAGCTTTGTTGTCTCCAGGATGATATCGTCCGCCATCGCTACCCTCCCGCCGGCGGGACTGGGCTGAGCATCCCCGACCCGGCCGTCCGCGTTGTCGAGGAGCCGCCTGGGGGTGGGTGATTGGCAGGCAAGGCCCACCGATCACCCACCCGCTAGAATCACTCCTATTCCCCGGTCAGGCTGCCGTAGGGCAGGTCGCCGCAGCGGTCCTTCAGGTCCTCGGGCAACAGGCACGGGATCTCGGGCCGCGTTGTCTCGACGAGCTCATAGAACTTGAACTCGGGGTCGTCCACGTTCACCAGCTTGACGATGTACATGTCCTGCACCGCCACGTGGTCCTCGGGCCGGAAGGAGATCGTGCCCTTGGGGCCTTCGAACTCCATGCCTTCCATGGCCGCGATGAGGGCCTCGGAGCTGGTGTCGCCGCCCGTCTGGTATAGCGCCGTCACCGCCGCGATGGCCGCGTTCATGCCGTCGGCGTCGAACAGGTCGGGCGGCACGCCGTAGCGGGCCATGGTCTCCTGCACCAGCCAGTCGTTGATGGGGTTGTCGGGGGCGGTATAGTGGTACAGGATGCCCGCCGTCTGCCCGATGGCGTTGGCAAAGAAGACCGGCATGAGGGCGTTGTTGATGTAGGCCGTGCCCATGGCCATCTCGTCCATGACGCCCGACTCTTCCGCGGCCTGCATCATGGCGACAAAGCCGCCGCCGGCCCAGGTGGCGATCCAGGCTTCGGCGCCGGAGGCCAGGATTTGGTCCA
>JBFYTF010000528.1:0-5518 GCA_041300865.1 Anaerolineae bacterium | reverse complement strand
GGGGCGATTATCGAGGGCGGCCGCGGCACCTACGAAGGCAAAGTCGACCGCCTGCGCTCCGTCGGCGCCACGGTTGTGGACGCCTTTGGCGATCTGCCGGCGGCGACGAAGGGAGTGTTGGGGCGGTTGCGCCTGTAAGCGGAGCATGACCGAGCCGCGCTGCCCGCGCCAGGGGCGCTCCGCAACCCTGGACGCTGCCGGCCGGCGCCGTTCCGGCAGGCCGGCATAGGAGCTGAAAACCGGCGGAACACCCGCGCATCCCGTAAGCCGGGCATGCCGCCGTTCATAACACCATTTGAAGGAGAAGGACAGTGGCTGACGAAGCCTGGAAAACTGCGATTACCAAGATTGAGCCGAACAAGGTAGCCGTGCGCGGCTACCCCATCGACCAGCTGATGGGCTGCATCTCTTTCGGCGAGATGGTTTACCTGGTGCTCAAGGGCGAGCTGCCCACGCCCCAGGTCGGCCGGTTGGTCGACGCCATGCTGGTGTCTTCGGTGGACCACGGCGCGACGCCGCCCAGCGCTCTGGCGGCGCGCACCGTGGCCTCGGGCGGGGCGCCGCTGACGACTGCCATCGCCGCCGGCATCATGACCATCAACCAGCACCACGGCGGCGCCATCGAGGGCTGCATGAAGGTGCTCCTGGAGGTGGTGGCCTACAAGCGCGAAAAGGGCATCGACGCCCAGGCGGCTGCCCGGGAAAAGCTGGCCGAGTTCCGCGCCAAGAAGATCCGCCTGCCCGGCTACGGCCACCGTGTCCACACCGACGACCCGCGCACGCGGCGGCTCTTTGAGCTGGCCCAGGAGGCGGGCGTCTCGGGCGAGTACATCGAGATGGGCCATGCCCTGCGCCAGGCCATG
Organism: Anaerolineae bacterium; assembly: GCA_041300865.1. Classification (GTDB taxonomy): domain Bacteria; phylum Chloroflexota; class Anaerolineae; order JAAYZQ01; family JAAYZQ01; genus JAAYZQ01. The sequence goes on along the minus strand of JBFYTF010000528.1, from coordinate 4,655 downwards.
CTGGAGAGCATGGGCAAGGACCTGCCCATGAACGTCGACGGCGCCATCGCTGCGGTGTTGTGCGAGCTGGACTTTCCCACCGAGCTGGGCAACGGCCTTTTCGCCATCAGCCGGACCGTGGGCCTGACGGCCCAGGTGTACGAAGAGCAGACCCGTGAGAAGCCCATGCGCCGCATTGATCCTAGCAACCACCAGTACGACGGTCCGGCGGAGCGAAACCTCGCTTCGCGGCCCGGCGCGTAGGCCGGCGACAGAAGGAGGAGCAGCATGAGCCAGACAATCATCGAGAAGATCATCCAGGCCCACTCCGACGAGCCGGTGGAAGCCGGCCGGATCGTCTGGATGCGCTTGGACGCCCGCACCGCCCGAGATTTCGGCGGGGCCAACGTGGTCAAGAACTATCGCAAGCACTATGGCAGCTCGCCGGTGGACGACCCGGCCAAGACCTTTTTCACCTTTGACCTGGTGACACCGGCCAACAACATCCCTTACGCCGTAAACCAGCAGATCTGCCGGGACTGGGCCAAGGAGCAGGGTGTAAAGGTCTATGACGTGGACCAGGGCATCGGCTCCCACGTGGCCATCGAAACCGGCCTGGCCTGGCCCGGATCCACCTTTGTCGGCACCGACAGCCACCTGAACATCCTGGGCGCCATCGGCTCGTTTGGACAGGGCATGGGCGACCAGGACATCGCCTTCACCTTCAGGGCGGGCAAGACTTGGTTCGAGGTGCCGGCCAGCATGAAGGTGAACATCAAAGGCGACCTCAAACCGCCCTGCACGGCCAAGGACCTCACCCTGGCCGTGCTGCGCGTGCTGGGCGCCAGCGGCGCCCTGGGCCAGGCCGTCGAGTTCTACGGGCCGGCCATCGATGCCCTGGATCTGCCGGGACGCATCACTCTCGCCAGCATGATGACCGAGATGGGCGGCATCATCGGCCTCATCCCACCTTCGGGGCAGGTGCTGGATTATTGCCGGGAGCGCACGGGCCAGCGTGATTACCCGGCCATCGCCGCCGACCCCGGCGCCCAGTACACGGCCGAGATCGAGGTCGACATTGCCGGCCTGGAGCCCTTGGTCGGCGCGCCCCCCAAACCCGACAACGTCAAGCCCGTGCGGGAAGTGGCGGGCACCCGTGTGGATTCGGTCTTTATCGGCTCGTGCACAAACGGGCGCCTGGAAGACATGATGGCCGTAGCCGACGTGGTCAGGGGCAAGCACGTCGCCCCGGGCATGGTGGCCTCGGTCGTGCCCGCCACCCGCGAGGTGTATGCCCAGATGCTGCGCAACGGCACGCTGCAGACGCTGTTCGATGCCGGCTTTATCATCAGCAACCCGGGCTGCGGCGGCTGCGCCTCGGGGCACATCGGCATGGTGGGCGAAGGCCAGATCCAGGTCTCCACCAGCAACCGCAACTTTGCCGGCAAGCAAGGCCCGGGCGACAACTACCTGGCGAGCCCCACGGTGGCTGCCTGGGCAGCGCTGGCGGGCGAGCTGACGGTGCCGGAGGGCTAGGAGACTACCATGAAAGAAACGAAAATCGCGGGCCGCGTTTGGGTGCTGACCACGCCCGACGGCGAGCTGTACGACGACATTGACACGGACATGATCTTTCACAACCGGTACCTGGCCATCACCGACATCGCGCAGATGGGCCAGTACGCGCTCGACAACCTCAAAGGCTGGGAGGATTTCGCCAAGCGAGCCCAGCCCGGCGACATCTTGCTCGCCGGCGTCAACTTTGGCGCCGGGTCCAGCCGGCAGCAGGCCGTGGACTGTTTTGCCGCCCTGGGCGTCGGGGCTGTGGTGGCGGGCAGTTTCGGCGCCATCTACAAGCGCAACGCCATCAACAGCGGCTTCCCGATCGTCGTCCTGCCCGACCTGCCGACCATCTTCCGGCAGTTCAAAAACGGCGACCGGCTGGAGCTCGACCTGGCAACTGGCAACACCGTCCTGAACGACCAGCAGACCTTCGAGGCGGAGCCGTTCTCCAGGGTGCAGATGGACATCTACCAGGCGGGGGATCTGTTCGCCTACGGCAAGACCCTCAACCGGGAGTAGAGCAAGCCCCTTCGCCCTGGGGGCCAGTGCGGCGCACGGATCTCTCGTGCGCCGCACCTCTTGTCTGGAGGCAAAATGGCCGACGTCCGTGTCAACGACCGGCAGCTCAACAGCGTGCAGTTTGCCCGCCTGTCCGAAGAGCAGGCGCGGCGTATCCACTGGGCCAGCCTGGAGATCCTGGAGCGCTTTGGCGCTCGCCTGCACCACCAGGAGGCCATCGACCTGCTTCGCCGGGGCGGCGCCGAGGTCAGCGACGGGAACCTGGTGCGGGTCCCGCCCGGGATGGTGGAGCGGGCCTTTGCCACCGTGCCGCGGCGCGTGGTGCTCTACAACCGCGCCGGGGAGCCGGCCATCCGGCTGGAGGGCGAGCGCTGCTTCTACGGTCCAGGCTCCGACTGCTTGCACATCGTCGACCATCGCACCGGCGAGCGGCGCAAGGCGCTCCTGCAGGACGTCGTGGAGGGCACCGTCTTGTGTGATGCCTTGCCCGACATCGACTTTTGCATGTCCATGGTCCTGCCCTCGGACGTCGACCAGGCCGTGGCCGACACCCACCAGGCACGGGCCATGCTCAGCCACACGACCAAGCCGTTGATCCTGGTGGCCTACGAACTGCGAGGCCTGATCGACGCCGTGGAGATGGCCGAAGCCGTGGCCGGTGGCGCCGATGCCCTGCGCCGGCGGCCGCTGGTCACGTGCTACATCAACGTCGTCTCGGGTGCCAAGCACAACCGCGAGGCGCTGCAAAAACTCCTCTACCTGGCGGGCAAGGGTCTGCCGGCCCTCTACATCCCGGCCTCGACTGGCGGCGTGACCTGCCCCGTCACCCCGGCCGGCGCCGTCGCCCTGGACAACGCCGGGGTGCTCCTGGGCTTGGTCGTGTCGCAGCTCCAACGCGAGGGCGCGCCCTACATCATGACCGGCATGCAGCCCTCGCCTATGGACATGCGCACGATGACGGTGCCCTACGCCGACCCGCAGCGCGGCATCTTTCAGGCCCTGGCCCACCTCTACCGGCTGCCCTCGTTCGGCTGGGGCGGCGTCTCTGACAGCAAAACGGTGGATCAGCAGGCCGCCGCCGAGGCGGCGCTCACGCTCCTCGCGGAGTCGCTGGCCGGCGGCAACCTCATCCACGACCTGGGCTACCTGGAGAGCGGGCTGACCTTCTCCCTGGTCCAGCTCGCCATCTGCGAGGAGCTCATCGGCTGGATCCAGGCCTTCCTCGGGGGCGTGGAGGTCTCGGACGAGACGCTGGCCGTAGAGGTCGTGGGCCGAGCAGGGCCTGAGGGCCAGTACCTTAACCAGGAGCACACCCGCCGCCACTTTCGGCAGGCGTGGATGCCGGATTTGTTGGAGCGGGACGATCACAAGACCTGGCAGCGCAAGGGCGGCAAGAGCCTGGGCGAGCGTGCGGCCGAGCGCGTGACCCAAATCCTGGCCGAGCACCGGCCGGAGCCCCTGCCCGCCGGCGTCCAGGCCCGCCTGGATGCCATCGTCGCCCGCGCCAACCGGTGAAGCAGGTGTAGCCCACCCGCCGTCCGTGGGTGCACCTCGGTTTCCAGATCGCGCGCCCCACGGGGTAGCCCAGGGCACGCGCATCGCCACTCCCTAACGATCCCCGTTGGTCGCCGCCGCGAGCGAGAGGTCGACGGGAAAGGCGTCATCGAACGCCTTCGGCCCGCGGACAAACGACTGGGAGCGCCTGATTGTGCGTTTGTGTTGTTTGAGGGCTATATGGGAGGGGGGTCCTAGTGAGCAATCGCCTTTGGCGGTGAAAGCGCCGCCTCGTGGTCACGTTGCGATGCAATTGCCTTGCCGGGTAGTGCCGCAGCAATTCTCACTTTGGGCAATTTCGGCCGGGCAGCAGGGGTTCGGTGCGTATTGTAGTGACGACTTCAGTCGTTTTCTGGCCAGTAGCGACTGAAGTCGCCACTACGTGGTCCTTCTGAGGGATGGTTGTGCAGGGCGGAAAGCCATACTGAGAATGGCCGGGTAGTGTGCCCCGGCGGTTGACTTCTGTCTGGCTCCGCGGTACAATGGCCGGGCGGCGTGCCCGGAAGGGCACGGCAGCCCAGAGATCGAGGCAGATGAGTTGAGCGGAACGAAAGTCGTGATCATCGGCGCGGGCAGCGCCATTTTTGGCCTGAATACGCTGGCGACCCTGGTGCGCAGCCCGCAGCTGCGCGGCGGTACCCTGGGCCTCGTCGACCTTAACGGCGAAGGCCTGGCCCTGATAGACGCTCTGGCCAAACGCCTCAACCGGGAGTGGGACGCGGACCTGACTATAGAGAGCTCTACGCGCCGGGAGGAGATTTTGCCGGGCGCGCATTTCGTCGTCGTGGCCATCGAGGTCGGGCCCCGGGAGGGCACGTGGCAGCGCGACTGGGAGATCCCGCTCCAGTTCGGCGTGCGCCAGCCTTATGGCGAGAACGGCGGGCCCGGCGGCCTGGCCCACACTCTGCGCCAGGTGCCCGAGATGTTGGCCATTGCCCGCGATATGGAGGCCTATGTCCACAAGCCTGGCTGATCAACTTTACCAACCCCGTGCCGCGCCTGTGCCTGGCCGTCAGCCGCTACACGAGGGTACGGGCGGT
>JBFYTF010000447.1:0-7020 GCA_041300865.1 Anaerolineae bacterium | reverse complement strand
GCGTCCTCAAGCTGCAGCAAGACCTATAACGACCCTTAAAAGGAGGGGACACGCCTGGTAACATTATCATTTGACGGAACGATCCCTCTTCGGTAACATTATCATTTGATTTGACAGGGCCACCCGCCGCGACTCGGGTGTACTAACAGGTTGTCAGAGATTCGGCGCTGGGGCCGGCACACTTACCCTTCACGTAAGTGCCGGGGGGATGCCGGCGGTCTCAGGGCCAGTGACAAGTCGCCGTCCGTGCACCCGGCGGTGGGCTGCCGCCTATCCCGCTCATCGGCTACGCTGCCGACTTGGTCTCAAGGGCGCTTGCCACCCGCCCTCGCCGCAGACGGATCATGGCCAGCACGCCCAAGATCGGGCCAGGAGCGAGGATGGCAAAGGACCATCTCCAGCCCACGACCTCTTGTACGATTGGGACCAGCCAGATGGTCGCAACGGTGATAGCGAAACCAGCGGCGAGTTGCAGCGTCAAGGCGGTCCCTACATACGCCTGATCTGCTTCCTCGGTGACCATGGTCGAGAACTGCGCCGAGTCGGCCGCGACGGTAAAGCCCCAAATGAGGCCAACTCCCAGGATCAGCCAGGGCGATGCGCCGAACAGCAGGCCGATGAGGACGGCGCATGTGGCGGACAGGGTCATCATCAGTGCGGTCATGCTCGGCTTGTTCCACCGATCCGCCAGGATGCCACCCAGCCAGCAACCGACACCACCCGCGGCAAACACGGCAAACGTAGCATAAACCGCGTGTGCGCCGACTTCGATGCCGCGTTCCCTGAGGGCATCGGCAAAAAAGACCGAAAACCACGCAGCCATCGCAAAAAGCTCCCACATGTGCCCGACGTAGCCCAGGGTAGCCAGCCGCACGCCCCGGTTAGCAAAGACCTGGCTAGCCTGGCGAGGACTGAATGTGGCGCGCGGAAAAGGGTAGGGACCTTGCTTCACCGCAAACTCGCCGATCAAGCCACCGGCCAGTGTGAGCGCGGAGCTGACCGCGATCACCACTCGCCAGTCCAGGCCACCCAGTCCGTTTACCAGGTGGGGCATGCCGCCGCCCACGACGATGGCCCCGGCCAGGACACCGAGGGCGAGACCGCGCCTCCCCTTGAACCAGGTAGACATCAGCTTGAAGGCAGGTGGATACACTCCGGCCAGGAAGAATCCCGTGGCAAAGCGCAACAGGATGCCTACGGCCGGCCCGTTGGCAACCAGCAGCAGCGCGTTGGCTGTCGCGGCCCCGACCGCCCCTCCCAGGATGACATGCCGGGGCGCAACGATGTCGGGCAGGTTGAGGAGACTGGAGATGACGGCGCCGACGACAAAGCCGACCTGTACGGCGATCGTCAGCCAGGCAGACAAGCCAGTAGACAGGTCCCACATGTCACGCAGCTGTGGGAGGACTGCTGAGGCCGAGAACCAGGTGGACCAGGACAACACGAGGGTCGCAGCCACGAGCACGAGGGCGAGCCACCGGCCCTGGCCGGCCGGCGGAGCACTGGATCCGTCACGCATGATAGTTTTCCTTTCTACGGCAAGGGGGACGTTCTGCTGTTCAGGCTCCCTTGCCGGCGACTACCATCAGGCTGACCGATCTCTTCTTTGACAGCGAATGGGGAGATCCGATCCCTCCGAGCGACTGGTCTACAATGCGAAAATATGAGAACCTTGATTATTATAGCCATTTTTGCCCTGTTGTCAAGTCTGGCTTTGAGTTTTTGGCTTTCGCGACCCTGGAAGCTGGTGCCAGCGATGGCACCTCTAACACAACTCTAACACTCCTCACACGCCTGTCTAACGCACGTGGCCTACAATCAGCCCGCCAAGATGACAGACAGAGAAAGTGAGTTGTCATATGGACCTGAATCGTTATACTGAAAAAGCACAGCAAGCGGTGGCCCAGGCACAGAGTCTGGCATCGGAATATAGCCACGGACAGATCGAGGGCGAGCATCTGCTCCTGGCCCTGCTCCGCCAGTCAGAGGGCGTCGTGCCCCAGGTCGTGCAGAGCCTGGGCCTACAGCCGGGCCTGCTGGCCCAGCAGGTCGAGCGCGAGCTGAACCGCAGGCCCAAGGTGTACGGCGGTACGGCGCAGGTCAACCTCTCGCGCCAGCTCCAGCAGGCTTTGGAACGCGCGGAAAAGGTCGCGGATGAGCTTCGAGACGACTATGTCTCGACCGAGCACCTGCTGCTGGCCCTTCTGGAAGAGCGTGCCGGAAGCGTGGCCCAGCTCTTGCAGAGCCAGGGACTGAGCCGCGACGCCGTTCTCCGCGCCCTGCAGGGCATCCGCGGCAGCCAGCGCGTCACATCGCAGAACCCGGAAGGCACCTACCAGGCCTTGGAGCGCTACGGGCGCGACCTCACCGAGCAAGCACGGCAGGGCCGCCTGGACCCGGTCATCGGCCGCGACGAAGAGATCCGGCGTGTCATCCAGGTCCTCAGCCGCCGCACCAAGAACAACCCGGTGCTCATCGGCGAGCCGGGCACAGGCAAGACGGCCATCGTCGAAGGCCTGGCCCAGCGTATCGTCCATGGCGACGTACCCGAGGGACTGAAGGACAAGCGCCTCATCCAGCTCGACCTGGGCGCGATGATCGCCGGGGCCAAGTTCCGCGGCGAGTTCGAAGAACGCCTCAAGGCTGCCCTGAAAGAGATCACCGACGCCCAGGGGCAGATCGTCGTCTTTCTGGACGAGCTGCACACCGTCGTCGGCGCCGGTGCTGCCCAGGGCGCCATGGATGCCAGCAACATGCTCAAGCCGATGTTGGCCCGCGGTGAATTGCACATGGTTGGCGCCACGACCCTCGACGAGTATCGCGAGCACGTGGAAAAGGACGCCGCCCTGGAGCGTCGGTTCCAGCCGGTGTTCGTGGACGAGCCCAGCGTCGAGGACACGATCAGCATCCTGCGTGGCCTGAAGGACCGCTACGAAGTGCACCACGGTGTGCGCATCCAGGACTCGGCGGTCATTGCCGCCGCGGTGCTTTCAGACCGCTACATCACGGAGCGCTTCCTACCCGACAAGGCCATTGACCTGGTCGACGAGGCTGGCAGCCGCCTGCGCATGGAGATCACCTCCAAGCCGCAGCAGCTGGACCGCGTCGATCGCCAGATCATGCAGCTCGAGATCGAGCGTGAGGCCCTGAAAAAGGAAAGGGACAAGGCCAGCAAGGAACGCCTGCAGAAGCTGGAGAAGGAGCTGGCCGACCTGCAGGAAGAGAGCCGGGCCCTCACCGCCCGCTGGGAGCAAGAGCGGGCCGCCATTCAGAAGATGCAGGAGACGAAAGAGGGCATCGAGCGGGTGCGCCACCAGGCAGATGAAGCCAAGCGCCGTTACGACTACCAGCGTGCCGCAGAGCTCGAGTACGGTGAGCTTTCGCGCCTGGAGCGGCAGCTGGAGCAGCAGGAAGAGCAGCTCAAGGCGCTGCAACAGGACGGCCAACAGCTGCTCAAGGAAGAGGTGGATGCCGAAGACGTGGCCGCCGTCGTGTCAACCTGGACCGGAATCCCCGTCAGCCGCTTGTTGGAGGGTGAGATCGAGAAGCTGCTGCGCATGGAAGACCGGCTGCACCGGCGCGTGGTGGGCCAGGACCAGGCCATCAGCGTTGTTGCCAATGCCGTGCGTCGCAGCCGTGCCGGCCTCCAGGATCCCAACCGGCCCATCGGCAGCTTCCTGTTCCTGGGGCCGACGGGTGTAGGCAAGACCGAGCTGGCGCGCAGCCTGGCCGAGTTCCTCTTTGACAATCAGGACGCCATGGTGCGCATCGACATGAGCGAGTATCAGGAGCGGCACACCGTCTCGCGCCTGATGGGCGCGCCCCCCGGCTACATCGGCTACGAGGAGGGCGGCCAGCTGACCGAGGCCGTGCGCCGGCGCCCTTACAGCGTCGTGCTGTTTGACGAGATCGAAAAGGCGCACCCCGAGGTCTTTAACGTTCTTCTCCAAATGCTGGACGACGGGCGGCTGACGGACGGGCATGGCCGGACGGTGGACTTTCGCAACACGGTGGTCATCATGACCTCGAACGTCGGCACCGAGTTCATGGATGGGCGACAGGTGCAGACCGACGAGCAGCGCCGCGAGCTGGTGATGCAGGCACTGCGACAGCAGTTCCGCCCCGAGTTTCTGAACCGCATCGACGAGATTGTCATCTTTCATGGCCTGTCGCGCGACCACCTGAAAGATATCGTTGACATCCAGGTGCAGGGCCTGCGCCGGCTCCTGGCCGATCGTGGCCTGGAGGTCGAGCTGACCGAGGCGGCCAAGGGCCTGTTGGCCGAGGAGGGTTACGACCCGGCGTACGGCGCCCGCCCCCTCAAGCGCGTCATTCAGCGCCAGGTCCAGGATCCCCTGGCCCTGCGGCTCCTCCAGGGCGAGTTCCAGGAGGGTGACCGCGTGCGTATCGACGCCGTGGACGGCCACCTGACCTTCGAGAAGGCGGGCCGGGCCGGCCAGACGGCATAGAGACCGGGCCGGGATTACTCCCGGCCCGCTCCCGCTGCTAGCGCAGCCCTTAACAACCGAATCGCGAGCTGTAGATCGCTACTTCTTTACCCACTTGGCCGCATCCCAGGCAATGAGCCGCGAAAGATAGGGCTCGCCGGTGATGTCGGCCAGGGACAGGTAATCGTTGCTGTTGCCCAGAAAGTCGTAGGTGCCCAGCGACACCCAGCGGTCGCCGTTGGCCGACTGGCTGACCACGCGCTGGGTAAAGCCGCCGGCGTGCGATATCCAGTAACGAGCACTGGCCGTCGTGGTGTAGCGGTAGGGAATGTAGACCAGGACCTCGTAGCGCCCGGGTGTGAGCTTTGGATACCAGCGGCCCCAGTTGTAGTTGGGCTGGGTCGTCGTGTTATTCTTGGTCCAGGTCAGGTGGCCCCCGTAGCCCTCGGGCTGCGTGTGCCAGCCGGTGGGCGAGCCGCCTTTGACAAAGCCCGGATCGGTGTCGTCGACAATGATCCCGGTTGAGGCACCGTCCGTCCGGGTCCAGGACAGCCGGGCGACGGCATCGCCCATGTTCTCGTAGTACTCCATCTTGATGGGCACGTTTCCGGCAGGCAGGAATATGTCTCCGGTGTACGTCGTCGCTGCCTGGTCCTTCCAGCGGTCGATGAGCAGGTGGTTGTTGACCCACAGCCGGGCGCCGTCGTCGACGGTGATGGAAAAGCGATAGTTGCCGGCGCCGGGGTTGATGGTCCGCGTCCAGCGCACCGAGAAGACGTCCGTCGGGACGATGCCGGGTGCCGGCGAGGCGGCGCCCCAGCCAAAGTCAACCTTGGCGTCGTCGCGCACCAAGAGCGGGCTGCCGGACAGGGTCTTGTTGCCAAAGTACTCGCCGCGCCAGTTCTGGATGGCCGAGACGGGCGCCCAGGAGACGCTGGCCGTGGCGTCGCCCTTGTTCTCGTAGAACTCGACGACGACCAGGTGGTGGCCGGCGCTGATGCTCGTCTCGGCGGCCACGGTTTTGGGCGGATGGTCCGTCCACTCGTTGATCAGCAGCTTGCCGTCGATGTAGAGCCGCAGGCCGTCGTCGCTGACCGTCGTGAAACGATAGTTGCCCGCTGCCAGGTCCAGGTAGCGGGTCCAGCGGGCCGAAAAGCCATCGGCCCACACCTTGGGATCGGGCGAACCGCTGCCCCAACGGTAGTCGAGGTTAGGTTCCAGGCGCTCCAGGGCCGGAGTGCCGGACAGGGCGGTGTTATTCCAGTAGTACGCGTTCCAGCTCGGAGCCGAATCCTGAGGTTGAACGGTGCCCTGCGCCAGCGCCAGGCCGGGCAGGAGCACGAGGGCTGTGAGGACGCTCAAGAGCATCACTCGCTTCTCCATTCTCCACCTCCAGCAGAGTCTGGCAGGCCTTGCCTGCCACATGTGAGACGCTTCTCGCCGGCTTTTGGTTCCGCGCAGGGCGCATGGCTGGGCGCAATGGGCCGGGCCGCGCGGATCCGGGCGGCACTCGATCGAGGCGGAGTGTGCTTGCCAGGAAAGGCAATCGGATTTATAATGTTTCAGTCAGAACTGTCTGCTTCCCCGGCGGCGGGCGCAGGGCCGGGCTCGTGGCGCGGAGGAAAAGGGACCGGGCTTCACCCTTGCGTAACGTGAGCTACGGAAACGCGAGCCACTTCGGTTAAGATAGCGTATAGAGAGAACACAAGCAAGCCGGGTGCTTGCTCCTGAGGTGATAAAGACATCACCCAGTATAGAGAAGAGGTAATTATCCCATGATGCGATTCGATCGCTTTACAGAGCGGGCGCAGGACGCGGCCATGAGGGCCTACGAAGTCCTGCAACGCTATGGACATACCCAAGTTGACACCGAGCACCTGCTCCTGGCGCTCATCGAGCAGCCGGAAGGGGTCATTCCCGAGATCCTGGAGCGGATGGGCGTCGACCTCGAAGCCATCAGGCGCCGCCTGGACGAAGAGTTGAAGCGCACGTCTCGAACCCAGATCTATGGGGGCGGGGTGGGGCAGGTGTACATCACCCCCAGGCTCAAGCGGATTATCGATCAGTCCAACGACGAGGCGTCGCGGCTGAAGGACGATTATATCTCTACGGAGCACCTGTTCCTGGCCATCACCAGCGAGCGCAACACCGCCGCGTCCAAGATCCTCGCCGAGGTAGGGGTAACCCGCAAGCGCATTCTCGACGCCGTGGAAGAGGTCCGCGGTGGACAGAAGGTCACGACGCCGCAGGCCGAGAGCCATTATCGGACGCTGGACAAGTTTAGCCGTGACCTGACGCAGCTGGCGCGCGAAGGCAAGCTCGACCCGGTCATCGGCCGGGACAGCGAGATCTTGCGCGTTATCCAGGTCCTCAGCCGGCGCACCAAGAACAACCCGGTGCTCATCGGCGGCGCGGGCGTTGGCAAGACGGCCATCGTCGAGGGCCTGGCCATCAAGATCGCCGAGGACGACGTGCCCGAGATCCTGAGCGGCAAGCGGGTTTTGCAGCTCGACCTGGGCGCCATGGTGGCCGGGACCCGCTTCCGCGGCGAGTTCGAGGAGCGGCTAAAGAA
>JBFYTF010000446.1:0-4289 GCA_041300865.1 Anaerolineae bacterium | reverse complement strand
GCGTCCTCAAGCTGCAGCAAGACCTATAACGACCCTTAAAAGGAGGGGACACGCCTGGTAACATTATCATTTGACGGAACGATCCCTCTTCGGTAACATTATCATTTGATTTGACAGGGCCCCCCCAGGCTGCCACTTCGCTACTGATCGATAGTCAAAGAGCCGGGGTACGAACCCGGCTCTTTGCCAATTTCCGGCTCGATTACGCTTCCAACCGCGCCGTCTCTTCCTCCACGACGCTCTCGTCCAGCTTCTTGAACAGCGGCGCCGGCTCCCGAAGGGCCTGGCCCGGCGGCAGCTCGCTCTTGCTCCAGGTGTCCACTGCCCTGCTGTGGTCGTACGTCAGCGCCAGGTGGGAGCGGGTCTCCTCCTGGTATTCCTTGACCTGCTGCGTGCCGAAGAGCTGCCCGTCGTAGCCAAGGTACTCGTGCAGCTGCTGCGCCGTGTGGGGCAGGACGGGCGCCAGGATCGTCTTCAGATTGTCCACGACGCGCAGGATCACGTACACGCTCGTCGCCGCCGCCTGCCGGTCCTCCTTGATCTGGAACCAGGGCGCCTTGCGATCGAGGTGGACGTTGGCCTCGCGCGCCAACCCCATCGCCTCACCCAACGCTGCCCGGAACTTGCAGGCGTTGTACAGCTCGCCGACGGTCTTGAAGGCGGCCTCGACCTTGGCCAGCAAGGCGCGGTCCTCGTCGTCCAGCGGACCCGGCTCCGGCACCCGGCCGTCGAAGCGCTTGTAGGCGAAGGCCAGCATGCGGTTGGCGAGGTTGCCCCAGGTGGCCACCAGCTCGTTGTTGTTCCGCTCGACAAAGTCCTCCCACGAGAACTCGGTGTCGCGGGTCTCGGGGGCGGTGGCGGTCAGGTAGTAGAGCAGGGGGTCGGGGTCGTAGCGGCTGAGGAAGTAGGGCACGTCGACGAACGCGCCGCGGCTCTTGCTGAATTTGCCCCCTCGGAAGTTCAGGTACTTATGGTCACAATGCACAAAAAGCGTTCGCCCTCAGCGCGCGGTGACCAATTGTCAGGAGAAGGCACTAGGACACGGAGGGAGTTCTGTTCCGAAAGACAATAATGCAGGCGCCTCAGCTTATCGAGGCGAGTACTGTTCCGCACTACTCTCTTTCGTACGGTTGCACGATCTGAGCATTCGGAACAACGCTGTAGTGCTTTGTGTTGAAAGTCGCCAACTCGGTGCTCAGCCCCACGGCAGTCTCGGCAATGAGTGCATCGAGAATACCGAGGTCGTGACTCAGGTGGTACGCCGCAAAATCGGCGAAAGCGCGAGCACAATCTGCCTGAGTGGGCCAATATCGCTGGTAGGGGCGCAGAAAGCGCTCTAGCTGCTCCTGCTCTTCCCGGGTTCGGCAACCTTGCAGGAGTTCCATCGCCACCAGGCCAGGGATGCCGATGACCTCAGTGCCCAGCGAGTCAAGCCATGCCACGGCTGGCCCATGACGGCGCATAACATCAACCATCACGTCGGTATCTACCAGGATCACTAGGGCAGCCCTCGGCGGTGCTCGGCTTCACGGCGGAGCCGGCGGGCAAACTCCAAGCTGTTGCCAATATCGTCGCGATCAGCCCACAAACCCACAACCCTCGATGCCAAGAGATCCCGAGCTCTCAACTCGCGAGTACCAGATTCTGCTCGTGCCCGGCTATCCCGTTCCTTCAAGTAGCCAATAAAGTCCAGGACTTCGGGCCAACGACTCGGCTCCAAGTCCGACAACTCCTCAAGAACCTGCTTCTCAGTCACACCTTCTACAGACATTTGTCACTCCCCCGCTCTGATCATCAACAGGTCCGAAACCGACGCTATGCTCCCTTGACCATTATAGCACAAAGACAGACAGAAGCAAAGACACAAATTTATCCTCAACGCTCTACGCTGTCAGAATGTAGCGAGCCGGGACACGTGTGCCCCAGCTCGCCAATCTGCGAACCGAGTATTGCGACTTTCCACTCACCCAAGCCGCGCCGTCTCCTCCTCCACCACATCCAAATCCAGTTTCTTGAACACCGGCGCCGGCTCGCGCAGCGCCTGCCCCGCCGGCAGCTCGCTCTTGGCCCAGGTGCCGACGGCCCCGCTGTGATCGTAGGTCAGCGCCTGGTGCGACCGCGTCTCCTCCTGATACTCGACCACGTGCTGGGTGCCGAAGAGCTGCCCGTCGTAGCCCAGGTACTCGTGCAGCCTCTGTGCCGTGTGCGGCAACACCGGCGCCAGGATCGTCTTCAGGTTGTCCACGGCGCGCAGGATGACGTACACGCTCGTCGCCGCCGCCTGCCGGTCCTCTTTGATCTGGAACCACGGCGCCTTGCGGTCGAGGTAGCCGTTGGCCTCGCGGGCCAGCCCCATGGCCTCGCCGAGGGCGGCGCGGAACTTGCAGGCGTTATACAGCTCGCCCACGATCTCGAAGCCACGCTCCACCTTGGCCAACAACGCCCGGTCCTCGGCATCGAGCTCGCCGGGCTCGGGTACCTTGCCGTCAAAGCGCTTGTAGGCAAACGACAGCATGCGGTTCGCCAGGTTGCCCCAGGTGGCCACCAGCTCGTTGTTGTTCCGCTCGACGAAATCCTCCCAGGAGAACTCGGTGTCGCGGGTCTCGGGCGCTGTGGCCGTCAGGTAGTAGCGCAGAGCATCCGGGTCGTAGCGGCTGAGGAAGTAGGGGACGTCGACGGCGGCGCCGCGGCTCTTGCTGAACTTGCCGCCCCTGAAGTTCAGGTACTCATTGGCAGGAACGTCGTAGGGCAGGGTGAGGTTCGTCTCACAGTCGTCGCAGTAAAGCCTGCCCAGGGCGATCAGCTCGGCCGGCCAGATGACGGTGTGGAAGGGGATATTGTCCTTGCCGATAAAGTTATAGATCCGCGCCTCGGGATCGTACCACCATGCCTTCCATGCCTCGGGCGTGCCCTGATTCTTGGCCCACTCGATACTCGCCGAAAAGTAGCCGATGACCGCCTCGAACCAGACGTACAGGCGCTTGCCCTCGTAGCCCGGCAGCGGGATTGGAATGCCCCAGTCGATGTCGCGGGTAATGGGCCGCCCGTGCAGGTCCTGGACATAGTTGCGGGCAAAGTTGATGACGTTCGGCCGCCAGTGGTCCTTGTCGGAGAGGTAGTCCTGCAGCTCAGCGGTGAGCTTGGACAGGTCGAGGAAGTAGTGCTCGGTTTCGCGCAACTCCAGCTCGGTGTCGCCGCTGGCTTTGCTGCGCGGGTTGATCAGCTCCGCCGGCTCCAGCAGCTTGCCGCAGTTGTCGCACTGGTCGCCCCGGGCATCGGGATATCCGCAGTGGGGGCATTCGCCCTCCACGTAGCGGTCTGGCAGGAAACGGCCTTCCTGCGGGCTGTAGAGCTGCCGCTGCACCTCCTTGTACAGGTAGCCGTTCTCCAGGAGTCGGAGAAAGATGTCCTGCGAAACGCGGTAGTGGTTCTCGGTGTCGGTGTGCGTAAACAGATCGAAGGTCAGGCCGATCTGCTGGTAGGTCTCCAGGAACGTCCTATGGTATCGTTCAAAGACCTCCCGCGGCGGCACTCCCTCCGCGTCGGCGCGGACGGTGATGGGCGTGCCGTGGGCATCAGAGCCCGAGACCATTAGCACGTCGTTGCCGGCGAGCCGGTGGTAGCGAGCAAAGATATCGGGCGGAAGGTAAGCACCGGCCAGGTGGCCCAGGTGCTGATGCCCGTTGGCATAGGGCCAGGCAACTCCGATGAGTATCTTGCGAGCCATGTTGATCCTCCCATAATCAAAAGAGCGAGGTACTCCCTCGCTCCGCTGGCATGCGTAACTTGGTGCCGGCGCGCAGCGCGCCAAAGCAGGCGACAAGGGACTCAAGCGGCGTACAACTCGCTTACGTGGGGGCGGGCCCCCATCATGCCCTTGGCTGCCGAGGAACGACGAAACCTGCTAACTTGCCACGACTCATTCACGGCATCCCTTTCGCGACGCACCCATCAGGCCACCTGTCTGAGCGCGTGCCATTCTACCACATGTCTGCTCAAAAGGCAAGTGCGTGCAGCCGTAGCTTGTGGCGTACGGCCCGCCCGCCGGGCAGCATGCTGCGCCCCCACGGCTCGCCACCACGGCCCTGATCCCGACTTTTCGCCCGGTAGGAAGGCGTATCGCCACCCCATCCATTGCATTCCGCGAGAAAGGATGGTATAATCGCCGGGCTGTCGGCACCGGGGTCGCGGGGTAGACTTGTACCCATTCTGCAGCCATCCTAATAGGAGAGTTGTGCATGCTGGAACTGCTCGTCTTCCTGCCGTTCCTCGCTCCTGTCATCGCCGCC
>JBFYTF010000439.1:0-27208 GCA_041300865.1 Anaerolineae bacterium | reverse complement strand
GATCGATGGCGATGACACGCTCCGCGCCCAGCAGATAGGCGCTCTTGATGGCAAACTGGCCCACCGGGCCGCAGCCCCACACTGCTACCACGTCCCCAGGCTGGATGTTCCCGTTTTCGGCAGCCATGTAGCCGGTGGGAAAGATATCGGACAGAAACAGAACTTGCTCGTCCGTCAGCCCGTCGCCGTTGCCTTCGACGACCAGCGGCCCGCTGTCGGCAAAGGGCACACGCGCATATTGCGCCTGGCCGCCGGCATAACCACCTACCAGATGTGAATAGCCATAGAAGCCTCCAGGCGAATGGCCCCACATCCCTTCTGCCATCCAGGCGTTCGGGTTCGAGTTATCACACAGCGCCCACAGATCGCGCTCGCAGAAGAAGCAGCGCCCACAGGAGATCGTGAACGGTACCACGACCCGGTCACCGACCTTCAGGTTCTTTACTTCGCTGCCAACCTCCACCACGCGCCCCATGAACTCGTGGCCCAGAATGTCGCCGGGCTGCATGGTAGGGATGTAGCCATCATACAGGTGCAGGTCCGAGCCGCAGATAGCCGTGGATGTGATCTCGACGATGGCGTCGCGCGGATTGAGGAGCTCCGGATCGGGCACGGTCTCCACCCGCACGTCGTGTATTCCGTTCCAACAGACAGCTTTCATTGGCTATCTCCCGTCTCGTCCGTCAACCACCCACCCAGCCGGGGGGGTCGCTGGCGGGAAAGGAATCTTCGGAAGCTATGTTCACCTGGTCGCGACGCCGGCGCCGGCTCCCGTTTCCGCCGCTTGCTGTCTCCCGGCCCGACGGCTGGCCGTCGTTGGTCGGGATCTCGCCGGCCTCGAGCATTTGCTTGTAATGGCGCAAGTCCTCCCGCACCTGGCTGCCCGGCTCTTCGCCCAGGAGCTTGGCGACCGCCGCGCCCAGAGACCCGCCCACAGGGTTGTAGGTCAGCGAAACGTGCACCTCGGTGCCCCGCCCACCGGGAGCATCCTCAAAACGGACCTGGCCACTGTTCTGCACCGTAGCGCCCTGCACTGATTCCCAGCGGATCAGTTCGTTCTCGCGATCCTCGACGATCTCGGCATCCCACTCGACCGTTCGGCCCAGCGGCGCCTTGGCAACCCAGTGCGACTGGCGCTCGCCCGTAACACGCACTGACTCCAGGTGGGTCATGTAACGCGGCAGGTTCTCGAGGTTGCGCCAGGCACGGTACAGCTCGGCTCGCGGCAGGTTAACCGTCACCGAGCGGTCAACCTGAATGCCCGCGTCCTTTCCATCCTCCTTGGCCCGCTTGATGTTCAAGACGTCGTATGTGACGCAGTACCCGGTGGCACCGCGGAAGACATAGTAGCTGCCTGCCAGGGCGGCCGCCAGCGCCAACACCGTCTTTGACCGGAGGCCCACGCCCAACCCTATCAAGCCCAGACCCCCGGCTACCGATACTACTCGTTCCGCAGGCCCCACGTTCGGCACGCCCGGACCGCGGCGCGCCGACTGGGGCATCTCCATGTTATTTGCCACGTTACCTCCCAGCAGTCCTGGTTCGCTCTTGGAGGGGCCATTCTATCTCTTCGCTCTGCCAAAAGACGTCACCACCGGGCAAGCCACGAGGGGCCACAGCCAGCGCACCTTTTCCGCGACCTGCATTCATGGCCGCAAACAGCAGCCCCAGGGCAGCGCCCCACACAACATGCGCCGCGACCATCAGGAGGTTACGCCGGGCAGGGTACTCGGTAGCCGGCCGGTAGATGCGCGTCAGCGGCAGCAAGCCGAGATAGCTGCCCGCCCACACGGCCAGGCCAAACACAATGCCTTTGAGAGCCGCCGGCCCAGGCAGGTCCCCCGATAGCGCTCCGAACAACCCTCCCTGGGCGGCGCCATAGCCAAAGTGGCCGGCGGCCGTCGCCAGGGAGCGGGCCCTTGAACCCATCTTACTTCTCACCCCCGCCTTGCGCGCGATGTCCATCATGATATGGTACGGCGGTAGGGGATATTTCTCCCGTCGGGGGAGCAGCTGCTTCATGGCGATCATGGCCACCGACATCGGTGCGGTGGCGACGAAGCCAGCCACAAATCCGCTCAATACACGATTCAGCAGTCTCATGGCTTACATCCTCCTCCTCTTCTCACATCCACCGTTCTCACATCCACCGGCGACAGCCCCGACCGTTTCCGGTCAGTGGGCTTTTTCGCGAAGAGCGGTTGCTAACGATTGCCTTTGCGCGACACAAATTTGAAGAAGCGGCTCTCCTCGCCACTCTTCATCTCATCCTGGTACAGGAAGGCCAGGTCTTTCTCGTCAAACTTTTGAAAGAACTCTTCCCACGATATCTCACGCAGCGAATCCTCGTCGCCATAGCCCGGAAAATCAACCCGCAGCACACCAATTTCGTCGCCGTTGCCCGTGCCCTTGACCGTCGCCGGGCGGCCTCCGCGCTCTTCTGTCCACCTTCGAATCTCGTCGTGATCAGTTGTCGTTTTGCTTTCGCCTGCCATTGTTTTCCTTACATCTTTCTCGCCGGCCGGCCCCCCCTGGAGCCCGAGCCCTGCGGCAGCTCCAGGGGGCGGTCCGGCCTTCGCGGTTGTCTAGCGTTGCGCGTCGCGGTTGATACGGCTTTCAGCCAGCATCGTCAGCTCTTTATCCGTGTTGCCTTCTTCGTCCAGGGTCTGCTGCAGCATCCCCGCCGCCTGGGTCTCGCCCAGCATGCGGGCAAAGGTGCGGGCCGTGCCGTAGCCGGCCATCTCGTAGTGTTCCACCTTCTGTGCCGCACCGATAAGCGCCGCATCCTTGACGTCGGGGTTGCCCCGCTCCTTGATGAGCTCCTCGCCCTCTCGGATCAGACCTTCCATACCCTTGCACTTCATGCCGTTGGGCTGGACGCCGATCTGGCGCATCACCTGTTCCAGGCGAGTGCGCTGGTTCCGCGTCTGCTCCAGGTGTTTCCTGAAGGCCCGCTGAAGCTCCTGCGCGGACGCCGCCTGCTCCATCTTCGGGAGCGCCTCGATGACCTGGCGCTCGGCATCGTATAGATCGTGCAACTCGTGCTCGAAAAGGTCTCTTAGGCTATTAAGATGCATTTCACCATTCCTTTCTTGATTTCGCGTAATGGTTCGCTGTGAACATATCACTTGCCCCGCGGGCTGAAACGCAGGCCGGCGCCCACGGCGCTCCATCCGCCGGCCGGGCGCTTGCACGCCGGGTCGCGCGGCGAATCGGTGGCCATAAGCTGAGTGCGGGATTGACGTCACTGATAATCAGGCAGGTACGGCGCGGGACCGCCAGGACCGGAACCCGGCCCACCTCGCGGAAGAGACAGTCCGGATGCCAAGATGAAGATCTGCGAGATGGGCAGGTATCCCGGGATAGAACGCATTGGCACTTGTTCAGCAGCGCGCTGGACTTGCGATTCAGCCGGGGAGGGGCAATCGCTTGTTCGAGATATCGTCTACCAGAATCAGACCCTCAGGACGGTTCTGTCAGACGTTCTGCGCAATTGTGCGATAGCCATCCCCCCTTCCTGCTGATATGTGTCTGTCGTGCCCAAAGCTGTTTATGTTCCCCGTTCGGACACCTCAGTGCGTTTTTCCATGCCGATGCTGCGGCGCAGCGCGTCGGAGCATTGACAAACTTGGAGATTCCAGCACTGAGCTTTGAGTCTAGCACACATCGAGAAGCGGGTCCATATACCTGGGTACACGCAAGGGATACATGTTGGGATACATTTGCAGGAGTAGAAAGCCGGACTTTGCTCCCACATGGGTTGGAGCACGCCCAGCCCCACGGGCAGCAGCACCCCCAGGCAAACCAGAGCCCATGGCGACGTCCTTCGGGTCACAGCTCAATAGAGCAGTTCAAAAGACCCCGAAAAGCATACCCAGCAACGGGATGACGACGGCAATCAGCAGGGTCAGGGCACCCACGGCAATAGCGATGATCGCCCCGCCGCTCAACCCAGGACTCACCTTCCCCCCTTCCCCGGCGGCGGCTTGCTTGACCGCGCGCACGGCGAGCCGGACGGCGTCCCTGGTTTTCAGGTCGCCCAGGCCAACCCAGTACCAACCCGCAGCCTGGGCCGGCAAGAGGACCTTGAAGGCCGGGCTGGCCACGACGGCCTGGGCAATCTCGTCGCTGACCGCGCCGCCGGCCGAGCCGGGGATGGCCACGGCCCACGGCCCAACGATGAGCTCTGACGCCGCGATGGCCGCTGGGGTGTCAGAAGGGGCCACGACTGCGCCCAGGGTAGCGGAAGCCTCTGGTGTCAGCCCCAGCGGCTGGAGATCCAGGCCGGGCATCTCCCGCCGCAGGCCGTCCAGGAGGGCACGTCCCAGGCTGCCGTCCCCCGCGTCCAGCACCGCGACACGCCGCGCCGCCAGACGCTGCGCTCCTGCCTCTTTTGCCCGCCGGCC
This sequence comes from Anaerolineae bacterium, assembly GCA_041300865.1. Taxonomy (GTDB): domain Bacteria; phylum Chloroflexota; class Anaerolineae; order JAAYZQ01; family JAAYZQ01; genus JAAYZQ01. Next base: position 22,802 of record JBFYTF010000439.1, on the reverse strand, counting down.
ATCGGCGCGAAGCACAGAGCCGTGATAGAGCCACACCCCCACCGCCACCAGGCTCAAACCGATGGCCTGGCCCAGGTCGGCCAGCAGGTTGCCCGGCTGCTCCGCGCCCAGGAGCAGGCCGATCAGGCGATAGACAATATAGACCCCACTTCCCAGCACGGTGAGGGTGGCAAGCAAAAGGTAGAAGTAGAGGTACACCTTGCGGATGACGGAACTGCTCTCCTCGTCACCGGCCGGGCCGGGAGCCGTGGCCGCCAGCTGGAGCCGCCGCCAGGGCACGATCCACACCGGCATTCCGACGATGATCAGCGCCGTGAAATAAGGAACCTCCTGCGGCAGGCCACCGACAAAACGCAGGCCAGACAGGGCGCGGATGAGGAATGATATGTCGCCGCCGAGCCCCACCAGGAAGGCGGCCAGGCCGACGGCGGCCACCAGGTAGCGATACAGCCGCCCCATCCAGGCTGTGGTTGCCGGCTCGCCGGCCAGGGCGGCGTCTCGGCGCAGCACGGCGGCGTGATAGGCCCACACTAGCCCGGCACCCAGGAGCACAGACAGCGCCTCCCGGATGTCGCCAGTGCCGGGGCCGGAAGCGCACAACAGGCGGCCGAGCCCGTCGGCGAGGACGATGGTCAAGGTGGTGACCACAGCCATGACGCCGAGAAAGACGGCCAGGTACAGGTAGCCCTTGCGCACGGCCGAGGCGCGCTCTTCCTGGTCCGGAGCGGCGAACAGGCGCTGTGCCCAACGCCAGAAGATCAGCCAGAGGGGCAAGCCCACTGCCAGTCGAGCCATCTCCGCGGCCAGGCCGGCCTGGCGGCCGATGATCCCCCCACCGCTCAGCGCGAACATGAGGTCGCGCGACAGGGAGACGATGGCCAGGGTGGTCATCGCCAGGCCGGCGGCGCTAAAGCCATAGACGTACAGCCGCCGGACCGTCGCTGCGCCGCCCTCCTCCGGCACCTCTTGTCTGTCGGCAACGACCGCGCGCCGGTGGTAGGCACACAGCACGGCCAGGACGGCCATGGCGACCAGGTGATGGACGACCAGTTCCACCTGGGACATGCCGAGATACTGGTAGCCAACCGGCTTCACCCCCAAGGCAAGCCGCAGCAGGCCGTCGAGAAGGTCGAAGGCGTTCGCGATCAAGGGGGCGAGGAACGTGGCCATGGCCCCGTAGAGGTAAAGCCGGCGCACGACGGCCCCGCGCTCCTCCGCCTCGCGGGCTGCCAGCCGCTGCGCCCACAGCCAGTGGACGAGAAAGATGGGCAGCCCGATGACAATGACGGCCACCTGGAGGGCGGTGGACTCTAGCGACGTGACTTTCCCGGGCGCCAGGAGGTCGCGCAGCAGCGAGATAACTGCCCAAGCCACCGCTTCCAGGCTGGCGATGCAGGCGATATAGATGTAGGCTCTTCGAGCCGCACCCATGGGACCCTCCTTCTGAGCTGCCTCGCGGATCGGCACCGCTCAGAACCTGCACGTAACGAACCGACGACCAGGGAGATGTAGAGCAGGTCCTGTCCTACATTGATGCCTTGCACCCGGGCATTGTGGTAGGCCACCAGGTAGCCAAGCGTGACCGCCGCGAGGCCGATGGCTACTTTGCCGGGGATGCTCGGCAGCGGGAGATGGAGCCAGATCCCGAAGGCGAGATAGCTGCCGCCGAGGCAGGTCAGCAGGCAGGCCCTGATTCCGGGCTGTGCTAATTCTAGCACAACACACGAGCGGGCAAATCGACCATTCATTTACCTGGGGGATCAGGGCAACGTTGCCCAAGCGGCCGCAACCCGAGCCACTGCCCCCTCTATCTGGGCGCGCGCTTCCCAGCGCTCATAGCCGGATGCCAGGAGCGAGTCATATTCGGTCTCTGTATGGCGGATATGGGCCACAACCGCCAGCCGGATCGCCTCGTCGTCCAGGCTCTTGGCGGCGGCCGAACGACCCACACGGCCGCTGTACTTCAGGCAGGCGTGCTCGGCGATGGCCACTTCTCTCCCGGGCGGGCAGCCGGGATAGAGCGCCCGCGCCCGCTCGGCGAACTGCCGCACGTACTGCTGGTCCAGCTCCGCCCGACGCTCAGCCTCGCGCTCCCGCCGCCGGGCTCTGACGTCCTCGTCGGCCAGGCACTCCTGCTCGGCCTGGGCCAACGCCTCCCCTTCGACCAGGAGCCCCTGCCGTTCGTACCGTTTTCGAGCCCGGCTCCACCGGAGAACGACGGCAGACAGCGTCGAGTGTTTGCGGGCGCGGCGGGTCAGGGCCGCATCGCCGGCCGGCAAGAAAAGGAGATGATCCAGGTCCGCGCAGGCCAGGCACAGAGCGCCCTTGCCCTCGACCAGGGTGATCCAGGCCTTGCGGCCCAGGTCCTCGCCACAGTCACTGCACGACGATTCGCCCGTGGTGACAAACACCGTGATCTCGGACTTGTCCATAGGCTTCAGCCTCTGGGGTTACGGATCACTCTCCCGCTTGGAGAGCGGCTGCCATCTTGAGCACGTCGTCATAGTGCAGTTGGTCATGATCGATGCCGACCTTGAGAGCGGTGATCAGGTTGACGACGCCGATGGCGGGGTCCCAGGCGTGAATGTTGCCCAGTATATCCGGGTCTTTGTCCGCATAAAACGCTCGCAGCCGGCTGTGCATCGACTCGACCTCTGCCTTTAGCACAGGCAGCGAGACCGGCTTCTGCGGGTTATGGCGGGGCGTCCAAAGAAAGCCCGTCCACATTGGAAAGCTGGGGCGCTGGTAGACGTTCTCAATCTCGACAGAGTAGGGGCGGTTACGTCGCAGGCGGCCGTACCAGCCAGCAAGCCTCCACATGAAGGGCAAGCCTGGCAGAAAGCTGGCGTAGAAGCGCACCGTGTGAGAGAGGATCTCGCCGATGCACCATTCCTTGGGCGCGGGCCGCTGCCAGATCTGTTCCTCGCTCAGGCCGTCCAACGCGGCAAAGGCGGCTGCGCGCTGAGAGTCGAGCAGCCCCAAATAGCCTACGACCTGGCCTCTTTCCATCTCAGCAACTCCTTGCTTGTCTCGAGGGCAATCCAGCCTGGCACAAGCGCTCATCGAGCCAGGGGCCGCCCTTGAACAGGCGGGCCAGGTTCTCCTGGCTGGCATTACCCGGCTGCGGGCACGTCTCCCATGCCCGAGTACTCGTAGACTTGCTTCGCAATGAAAAACGCTTGCTCAAAAGATTGGAGACCATCGACGAGCTTTATGCTTCCGTCATCACGTGTGCGGGCGTGTACTTGATAGGTCACACGAAGCACAAAGCCATGGCGGCCGCGGATTTCGCGCTCTGTTGTGTAGAACTCTATCAGATTGGAGACTTCCACTTCTTTGTTGCCAACCCACGGTATTGGTCCGTGGCGCACGGCAACCCTTCCATGACTCACAGCTACATAGGTCCGGTTCAACCACCCGGCTATCACGTAATATGTGAGCCAGCCTAGCCCGGCCAGAAAGAGCAGCAACCAAACGACGCCCTCTAGCTTCAGGGGTGGGCCCAGGTTTGAGTAGATCTTGTAGACCGCCCAACCCCCGAGCACTACGAGAGCTGTCAGGAACATCGTCTCCCCCCTGAACCATTTCCAAACGATTTCAGTGTGTGTGCCACGATCGACAAGGTCCAAGTTGGCAGGAATCCAGACATTGATCTCGTTCTCCATGTCTACCCCTCCCAGAACAGAAGCCCAACAGCCTAGAGCCAGCCTTTGCGGCGGAAGAACAGCAGCATGACTCCGGCCACCACAAAACAGACAATCCAGAAAGCCGGATACGCCCAGCCCAGGTCCAGTTCGGGGAAGTGGCGAAAGTTCATGCCGTACACGCCTGCCAGGAACGTCAACGGGATAAAGATCGTGCCGATGATCGTCAGCACCTTCATGATCTCGTTCATGTGGTTCGAGACGCGTGACATATAACTATCGGTCAGGTCAGTGGCCCTTTCGCGGTATGTCTCGATGATCTCCATGATCTGAACAACATGGTCATACAGATCGCGCAGGTAGACGCGGGTGCCGTCGCTGACGCACTCGTGGGGATCGTGCTGCAGGGAGGAGACGAGTTCCCGCATGGGCCAGGCGACCGAGCGCAGCACCAGCAGCTCGCGCTTGATCTCGTGGAGCCTGTCAAGGCTGTCACGCTGCGGAGCTTCCAGGATAGCCGTCTCCAGTGCGTCCATGCGCTCGCCATAGTGCTCCAGCAGCGGAAAAAGGTGGTCGACAATCGCGTCCAGCAGGGAGTATGCTAAAAAGCTGGCGTCGCTGGCGCGCAGACGCGAGCCTTTGACATTGATTCGTTGGCGGATGGGATCCCAAACGTCACCCGGTTCCTGCTGGAACGTGAGCACCGTCCTACGGCCCAGGAACATGGAGATCTGATCGCTGACCAGGCGATCGTCCTCCAGATCGAGCATGCGGGCGACGATGAACAGGCGGGCAGGCAGACCGCTGTCCTCGCCCCCATACGACTCGACCTTGGCTCGCTGCCGCAGATGCAGCAGGTCTTCGACCGCCAGCGGATGGAGCTCGTACTTGGTCGCCAGAGCATGGATCACACCCATATTCGCCAGGCCGTCGACGTTGATCCACCGTACCTCCGCCCACTCGGGCCGGCGGCCGGCTAGGAACTCCGGGACATTGCGGACGTCTTGCATGTGTGCCTGCGCCGGTCCAAAGTCAACGCAGGTCACCCGCACGGGTGCTGACCCGCCCGGCAACTTGACAATGTCCTCGTGCTCGACCCCGGGAGGTGCACCGACAGGAGGCGTGGCGCTCACAAATGGTTCGTGCATCAGAGCCAATCCTTGGTTGGGTCGCTGCTCACCGGGGAGGGCCAACGACCTGGCTGTAAGCCTGAATAGACCGGCGCATGAACTCCTCGTCGAGGGTGCCCAGGGGCGTCGGGGTCTCCAGGATGCGGCCAGGAATGCGCAGGGCCTCCGCGTTAAAGCCTTCGCGCTGTTTGAAGGCCACCTTGCGCTGCAAGACGTCTGCCCCGAAGCGCGCCAGATCCTCGGCCGACCACTCAAAGCCGGCCGTCGCCAACGCCTCTAACACGACGTCGGGCACGTACATCCCGCGGGCGAATAGGCAGATCACCAGGCTCGTCAGCACCTGGCGCCAGCGCTCCTCCTCCACCAGCCCGCGGGCCACACCGTCCGGCGTCAGGGGCTCGCCCTTGGCGGCCGCCCTCTGGTCCAGGCTGTAGCCGGCGCTGTCCAGATGGCTGTGCCGCGCCCCGGTGAGATAGCCCAGATGGCAGCCCGGCCCGGTATGGTAGCCGGGCATCTCGTTGCCGCCAAAGGTTAGCGCAAAGTCCAGCCCGCCATAGAGCGAGGCCGCATGTTCGGCACCGCGGGCCAGGGCGCGATAAAAGTCGTTGGGCTGGCTGACAATGCGCCCGGCGGCTTCCACGTAGGCCGGATAGTTGCCCCACTCCAGCGCCAGCCCGCCTGTCTCCTTGGTCGATATCAACCCGCGCTGCAGCGCCTCGGTAGCCCACGCCAGGGTGACTCCCATGCTCATGACGTCCAGCCCCTGGACCTCGGCCTCATCCAGCAACTGGAACATACCCTTGACGTCGGAGCCGCCGAGAAGGCTGCCGGCGGCAAAGATCGGCTCGTGGTCGTACCCGATCATGGAGGTCTTGTAAAAGTAGGGCTCTTTGGGATAGGGAAAGCGGACCGCGGCCAGGTGTATACAGGCTACGGGACAGTGGGCGCAGGCGACCCGGCGGCCCAGGTATTCCTCGACCAGGCGCTCGCCGCTGATAGCCTCCGCACCCTCGAAGCTGCCCTGCTGCAAGTTTCGCGTCGGCAGGGCGCCGATGGCGTCCATGGGCAGGACGTTCATGGCCGTGCCCAGCTCGTGGTACTTTTTCATCGTCGACGACTCGGTCGCATCCTTGTACAGGGAATCGTACACCGACCGGTACGCTCGCTTGTCGGCGACCGGCAGCGAGCGCTGCCCGGAGACAACCAGTCCTTTCAGCTTCTTGCTGCCAAAGACGGCGCCCAGACCCAGGCGGCCGAAGTGGCGGTAAGTCTCTGTGATCACGGCGGCGTAGGTGACACCCACCTCGCCCGCCCGGCCAATGCGCATGATCGACCGCACACCCGCCCCCGATTCCCTCTCGCGGAGGACCGAGCCCACGGTGTAGGCACTGCGTGTGCCCCAGAGAGCGCGGGCATCGCGGAAATGTACCTGGCTGCCGTCGACGGCCACGTACACCGGCGAGGCGCTGCTGCCCCGGATGACGATGGCGCCATAGCCGGCCAGGCGGATGGCCACTGCGCTCCGTCCGCCCGCGTGGCTTTCGCCCAGATTGCCTGTGTGCGGCGACTTGAACATGGCCACCGTCTTGGAGGCCAGAGGATACAGCCCGGTCAACGGCCCCACGGCCAGGACGATCGGGTTTCCCGGCGCAAAGGGATCGGTGCCCGGCGCGCACTCTTCTTCCAGCAGGCGGATGCCTACTCCCGCGCCGCCGAGCCCGGCCTGAAACAGCTCCGGCCGTGTCTTCACCGCGAAAGAGCGGCGGGAGAGGTCGATGTACAGCACACGAGCGAGCGGGTCATTGGCCAGCATCGTCTGTCCCTCCTGCTTGAGCTCCTCCCGGCGCTCCAGCCGCTGGGAGCTCTTCCAGGCCCAGAACGTCGTAAGGGCAGTAGCCGGCGCAGTATCCGCAGTAGACGCAGATCTCGGGCTTGTTCTGCTCCCCATCCCACAGGACGGCACCGTAGGAGCAGGCCTCGGCGCAGTTGCGGCAGCCGATGCACAGCTCGGGCTTCAGTCGAACGCCGCCACCCGGCCGCAACAGTAATGCGTCCGTGGGACAGACACGCGCGCAGGGCGGGTCGGGGCACGCCCGGCAGACGATGACGACAAAGCCTTTGCGTATGCCGCCGGCCGAGCGCACCCAGATGCTGGTGCCGCCCAGGCCGCCTGCGCCCGGCCGCCGGGCACAGGCAAACATGCATGACTGGCAGCCCACGCAGCGCTCCTTGTCGAGCACCGCAAGTCTCTTTGCCACGGCCTTCACCTCCTGAACCACGACGGATCGATGCGGGTCGAGCCAGGGTTAGACGGCGGTCGAGCCGGTCGCCAGCGCCGGCCGGTGAGCCAAGATGCGATCCTGGTTGAACTGCACGCCCCGGAACGGGAACCTTGCCCGAACCTGTGCTCGCTGGCCGGTCAGGCCTTGGCCCGGCCCTGCTTTGCTGCCGCTTCCTGGGCTTGCGGATCTGCTCCGGGTCGCCCAGGTAATGGTGCTTGATCGACTTGAGCTGTGCCTCCTATTCGCGATCGTTGAGCGCGGCGACGCCGGGCAGAACGCGGCCCTCCAGGAACTCCAGCGATGCTCCGCCGCCGGTCGAGACGTGGGTCATTTGCTTGGCGACGCCCGCCTTCTTGACGGCACTGGCGCTGTCGCCACCGCCGATGACCGTCGTGGCGCCGGTGGTGGCCAGCAACCTGGCAATGGCAAACGTGCCCTCGGCAAACTTCGGGAACTCGAAGACGCCCATGGGGCCGTTCCAGACGACCAGTTTGGCATCCTTCAGCACCTCGCCAAACTTCTCGATGCTCCTCGGGCCGATGTCCAGCATGCGCCATCCGGCCGGGACTTGGTCCACATCGACGACCTTCCAGTTCGCCTCGGCATCGAACGCGTCGGCAACCACGGCGTCGACAGGCAATATCAGCCGGTCGCCGGCCTTGTCCATGATCTCCCTGGCAGTGTCTATGGAGCCGGCTTCTACGAGGCTGTCCTGCATGTCGTAGCCTTTGGCCGCCAGGAAGGTGTTGGCCATGCCACCGCCGATGATCAGCGAGTCGCACTGGGCCAGCAGGTTCTCTACAACCTTGATCTTGTCGCTGATCTTGGCACCGCCCAAGATCCCGACGTACGGATGGGGCGGATTCTCGGTTGCGCGTCCCAGGTACTCCAGCTCTTGCTCCATGAGCAAGCCCGAGACGGCAGGCAGGAAGCGAGCGACACCCTCCGTTGAGGCGTGGGCGCGGTGCGCCGAACCGAAGGCGTCGTTGACGTACACGTCGCCCAGCTTTGCCATCCGCTTGGCCAGCTCAAGGTCGTTCTTCTCTTCGCCCTTGTGAAAGCGGGTATTCTCCAGCATGAGCACCTCGCCCGGCTGGAGTGCCTCGGCCAGCGCTTCGACCTCAGCGCCTACAGTGTCGGGCGCCATCTTGACCGGCCTCTCCAAAAGTCTGCCGAGCGCCTCGGCGGCGGGCTTCAGGCTGAACTCGGGTTCGAATCCACCGCCCTTCGGCCGGCCCAGGTGGCTCATCAAAACGACGGACGCACCTTGGTCCAGCGCATACTGGATCGTCGGTAATGCAGCTCGGATGCGCTTGTCATCCGCCACCACGCCGTCCTTCATGGGCACGTTAAAGTCGACGCGCATCAGCACGCGCTTGCCCCTCACGTCGATATCGCGGATCGTTTTCTTGGCCATCGCCTCTTCCTCCTGTTCTGTCGGTAGGGACGCGCGCTTGTACGTGCGCAACAAGTGCCAGTGGCCGTGCGCTTGCGCCTGGCGTCCGCGACAAACTAGGCGCCCACGTTGTTCAGCTCTTCGAAGTAGCCCCGCAGCCGGGCCTTGAAACTCTCCTCGCCGGCGCGCAGCCAAACGCGCGGGTCATAGTACTTTTTGTTGGGCTCGTCCGGCCCTTTGGGGTTGCCGATCTGGCCTTGGAGATAGCCTTCGTTTTTGACGTAATAGTTCTTGACGCCTGCCCAAAGCGCCCACTGCAGGTCGGTGTCAATATTCATCTTCACTACCCCGTACGAGACGGCCTCCCGGATCTCCTCCAGCGTGGAGCCCGAACCGCCGTGGAAAACCAGGTTGAGGGGTTTCTCAGGCGTGCCGAACTTTTCCTGGACGTGCACCTGGCAGTTGTGAAGGATTTCCGGGCGCAGCTTGACATTGCCCGGCTTGTAAACGCCATGCACATTGCCGAAGGCGGCCGCGATCGTGAAGCGGGGGCTGACACTCATCAGTCCTTCGTAGGCGTAAGCCACTTCCTCGGGTTGAGTATAGAGCCGCGAGCTGCTGATACCGGTATGGTCCACGCCGTCTTCCTCACCGCCGGTCACGCCCAGCTCCAGCTCGAGGGTCATCTCCATCTTGCTCATGCGCTCGAGGTAGCGCTTGCAGATATCGACGTTCTCGTGCAGCGGCTCTTCAGACAGGTCCAGCATGTGCGAGCTAAAGAGCGGTTTCCCGTGCTCTTTGTAGTAGGCCTCTCCTGCTTCCAGAAGGCCATCTACCCACGGCAGCAGCTTCTTGGCACAGTGGTCGGTGTGAAGCATGACGCGCACGCCGTACAGCTCGGCCAGTTGGTGGACATGCATGGCAGCGGCGATGGCCCCGGCAATCGACCCCCGTTGCCCCTCGTTGCTGAGCGACTTGCCGGCGTAGAACGACGCGCCGCCGTTGGAGAACTGGATGATCATCGGCGCGTTCATCTCGCGCGCCGTCTCCAGCGCAGCGTTGACAGAGTTCGTTCCCGTGCAGTTGGCAGCAGGCAGCGCGAACTCGTGCTCCTTGGCGTAGGCAAACACCCTCTGAACGTCCTCACCAACGACAACGCCGAGCGGAACAAGGTTTTCGATTTCGGACACTTTCATTCCTCCTTCACTCCGTCTAGACGACGGCTAATCATGATTTTCGTCACGGGGCGCCCGGCCCGAGACTCCGGTCAATTCCTTAAGGCGGCTGCCCAGCTCCGGGGTCAGCATGCCCGGCGTAAAGCGCCAACCCCAGTTGCCGTCGGCCCGCCCGGGCGTGTTCATCCGGCCCTCGCTTCCGACGCCGAGGATGTCCTGCAACGGCACGATGGCTATCCGGGCCACGGACATCAGCGCCAGGCGAATGATGGCCCAGTTCCACTCCTCGCAGGAGCCGGCGATGTAACGGCGCAGGTGGCCGCGCTCCTGCTCGCTGGCGCTGTTCAGCCAGCCCACGGTGGTATCGTTGTCATGGGTGCCGGTGTACACCAGCGAGTTGCGGTCATAGTTGTGCGGCAGATACGGGTTGTCAGGATCACCGGAGAAGGCGAACTGCAGAACCTTCATGCCCGGGAAGCCGCATTCCGCCACCAGAGCCTTGACTTCCGGCGTGATAAGCCCCAGGTCTTCGGCAATGAAACGCACCCGCCCCAGGGCAGCTTCCACAGCCCGGAACAGCTCGCTGCCGGGGCTCTTGAGCCACTCGCCGTTGATGGCCGTCTCCTCGGTCGCCGGCACGGCCCAGCACGCTTCAAAACCACGGAAGTGGTCGAGCCGGACGGCGTCCACCTGCTCGAAGGCCCGCCTGAAGCGGTCGATCCACCAGGCGTAGCCGTCACTCGCCATGGCATCCCAGTCGTAGAGCGGGTTGCCCCACTTCTGCCCCGTAAGGCTAAAGTAGTCTGGCGGAACTCCGGCGACCAACGTGGGCTTGCCCTGGGCGTCAAAGTGGAATAGCTCGGGATGCGCCCAGGCGTCGGCGCTGTCATAGGACACAAAGATTGGGACGTCACCCATGATGCTGATGCCGCGCTCGTTGGCGTAGGCCTTGAGCGAGGTCCACTGCCTGTCGAACATGAACTGGACGTAGCGGTGATACTGGATCTGCTCGCTCAGCTCCTCCTGCCAGCGCGCAACAGCCGCGGGCTGGTGCGTGGCAATGTCCTGCTCCCAGCTGCTCCAACTGGCGCCGCCGTAATGCTCCTTCAGGGCCGCAAAGAGGGCATAATCATCCAGCCACCAGGCGTGCGCGGTGCAAAAGGCGTCAAGCTCGTCCTTCAGGCCCTCGCTGGCGTTCATCTTGAAGTTATCGTAGGAGAGGCGCAGCATGCGCTGCTTCCACCCGATAACCGGTCCATATTCCACCCTGTTCTCAGGGAAGTTGGGCGCCGTATCGAGGTCCCAGGACGCCAGGCAGCGCAGCTCGACCAGGCACTCGAGGCTGATGAGCAGGGGATTGCCCGCCAAGGCCGAGAGTCCCTGGTAGGGCGAGTCCCCGTAGCTCGTTGGGCCCAGGGGCATGATCTGCCAGTAGCGCTGGCTGCTCTCGGCCAGGAAATCGACAAAGCGGTAGGCGGCGTCGCCCATGTCGCCGATGCCGAAACGGCCTGGGAGCGAGGTCAGATGCAGCAGGAGGCCGCTGCCCCTGGGAAACAGCTCGGGCTCAGCCTCGACGGCAACCACCTCCGGTTCCTCCGGCGGCTGGAGCATAGCCTGCAGCGCCTCGGCGATGCTCGGCACTCCCCTGCCGCCCAGGCTCGCTGCCAACTGGGCATAGTGGCCCTCCGCATCGTCGACGACTTCGCGAAAGTCCAGGTAGACAACGCACTGGAAGGCGCCCAGCTCGGCGTACATCCCCTGGTCGCTTAACTCGCGGCTGCCGTGCAGGTACTCCAGGCCCGCCACGTGGTCGCGGTAGATGCAAAAGCGCCCGTCATCGGTGTGCAGGCCCAGAGCCCCACCCAGGGTCTTTTGCACGAACTGGCGCTCGCCCCCATCCGTCGGGACGGCCCGGCTGGCCGAAGTGCGGATCCAGCCGCGCGCATCGGCGTACTTGTTGTTGTACAGCACCAGCCCGCGCTCACCGGGCCCGTCCTGGGTCTGGGCGGCATTGGAGTAGGCAAACACGTCCTCGTTGACGTGCCCCTCTGCCGTGTTAAAGTCATAGAGATGAAAGTTCTGCACATCGGCAAAGATGTGGCGGCTCTGCATGAGCGGAAAGATCTCGCGCTCGTGACGCCGGATGAGGTCCATGTCCGGCTGTTCGTCCCAGTAGGCGCGGCGGTACTCCATGCCGTACTTCTCGCGGTAGCCTTCCACCTGGCCATGCCCGATCATGGGCAGGCCCGGCATGGTAACCATCATGGTGCAGACGCCAAAGTACTTGTCGTCCTTGCCAAACTGGGCCACGGCCGTGTCTTCGTCCGGGTTGTTCATGAAATTAACATAGCGCTTCAAGATCTCGGGGTCGAATTCCAACACGTTCTTGATGGAGGATCGGTACTTGGCATTCTCTTCGGCCTTCAGCATGTGCATGAACGCGCTGTTGTAGACGCGGTGCATGCCGAGGGTGCGGACAAAATAGCCTTCCATCATCCAAAAGGCTTCGGCCAGCAAAAGGGTATCGGGCACTTCCTGTGCGACACGTTCCACGACCTCGCGCCAAAACTCGGCAGGCATGGCCGCGTCAAACCGGTCTTGCGGCATCCCATATTCCGAGCGCGAGGCGATAGCTCCGCCGGTGCCCGGCTGCGGAAACCACAGCCGTTGCACGTGCCGCTTGGCCAGGGTCATGGCTGCATCGAACCGAATGACTGGGAACCGGCGCGCCACCTCGAGGATGGTCTGGATCACGGCCTCGCGCACAGTGGGGTTCAGGTAATCCAGCTGGGCCGTGTCATTCCACGGCATGCTGGTGCCGTCGTTGCCATGGTAGATATACCGGGTGCTGCCGGCCCCAGCGGAGCGGTCCACCCGCTTAAAGACCACCGCAGCATCGCTGTGGTTGTAATAGTGATCTTCTAAAAAGATGCCCACGCGGCCGTCCGAAGACAGGTCGGGCCCGTTGAAGGTGTAGGATGGGAATGGGCTGTAATCCAGGCCGATAAACCAGTCGGGATGATCGAGGACCCATTTGGAGTCGAGACCCATGTGGTTGGGCACCATGTCGCTCGCCAGCCGGATGCCGCGCTGCCAGGCGCGGCCGGCCAGGTTCCGGTAGGCCTCTTCACCGCCCAGGTCGGCGGCGATCTGGTAGTCGAACAGCGAATAGGCCGAGGCGACCGCTTCGGGATTGCCCATGATCTGCTTGATGCGCTGCGATGCCTGGCTGCGCTCCCACAGCCCGATGAGCCACAGGCCGCTGAACCCCCACTGGGCCAGTGTGTCCAGCTCTTCGTCGGGGATCTGATCCAGGTAATGGATGGGGCGCTGGTACTTTTTGGCCAGCTGGTCCAGCCAGACATAGGTGCTCTTGGCCACCATGACCAGCCGGGGCATCCACTCGCGATCGGCGCTGTAGCGTGCCGACTCGTAGTCAGAATCCAGCCCGGAGAAATCCCAGACCTGCGCCGGGCCAGGCCCGGCGAAGACCATCTTTTCCTCTTCGGCCAGGAGATCGAGGCCGCCCAGCAACTGCTCCAGCAGATCACCGAGCAGGAAAGCCCACTTCTCGCGGATGTACTGCAGCTGCCCGGTAAGCGAAAGCGGCACGGCCACCGCCGGACTGCGCAGCAGGTCGACCAAGTTCTCGTTCTCGGGCCCGAACCTCGGTTGGGTGTCAAGATACCGGCGGAGCAGGTAGATGATCCGCAGATACGGCGACTCCTTCTCGAGGTTGGCGTCGTCGAATAGCTCCTTGAAGGGGGAGGCAGCCGCGTTTGAGTTATCGAGCCAGACCTGGAGCATGTTGTCTAGCACTAGCTCGCGATGAGAAACGCCGTCTGTCTCGCCGTCCAAGTAGCCGGCCGCCGTCACCCGTCGCTCGTAGACAGCGGGGGGCGGAAACTCGTCCACGAAGCGGACCAGGGCGCTATCCAGCGCCTCCTGGCCTATCTGCCCCGCCAGCCACTGCTGCGCCGCCTGCAGGAAACCCGGGTTGAGCTGCCGGCGATATTGGTACGCGACGTGGCGCAACACCGCGTCAATCAGAGCCATGGCGTTGAGCTGTCCCGCCTTGATTGCCTGCTCCTTGGGCGGGTCCCCACTCAGGTCGCGCCTGGCATTGATCTCTTGGGCAAAAACCCGCACACTGCGAACGTCGCCAAAGACGACGCGGCCATCGTCGGCATAGTGCGACGTCGACAAGTTGTAGCGGTTGCGCGCCTGGCGCGACACGTGCAGTTCCGTGGTCACATTCGTCTTTGAGGACATAGGCTCCTTGCCCCTCTCCACTGAGCATCCAGCCGGGCGTCAGGCCATGCGCGCGGCAGCCGGTTCAGGCTCACTTTCCAGCGCCCGCAGATCGCCAGCCTTCCCCTGGCACAGCAGCCGGCTCTGGCCCACCTTCGAGCTCGCCCACTTTGCTTCCGACCGGCGCGGCGGCCGGCTCTAGCTCACTTTCGAGCTCGCCCACCTTGTCCGGGACCAACGCCTCAACCTGCCTGACAGAATCTGCTCCAGTCCCCACCGGCTCCTTACAACCCCGCCTTCGCGAACGCGGCGGCTACGATCTCTTGCGCCTCGCCAAAGATCCTCTGCAGGTGATCCTTGCCGCGAAAGCTCTCGGCATAGATCTTGTAGATGTCCTCCGTGCCCGAGGGCCTGGCCGCAAACCAGCCGTTTTCGGTGACGACCTTCAGACCACCGATGGGAGCCTTGTTAAAAGGTGCAGCCGTTAGCTTGGCCGTGATCTCCTCACCCGCGAGGTTCTGCGCCGCCACCAATTCCGGCGAGAGGCGTTCCAGGGCGGCCTTTTGCGCCGGGCTGGCGGCCACGTCGGAGCGTTCATACACCGGGTCACCAAACTGCTCCACCAGCTTGCGGTAGTGTTCGCCTGGATCACGTCCCGTCACGGCAGTGATCTCGGCTGCCAGCAGGTCGAGGATGATGCCATCCTTGTCGGTGGTCCACACCGTCCCATCATGGCGCAGGAAGGACGCACCGGCGCTCTCCTCGCCGCCAAAGCCGAAAGACCCATCCACCAGGCCGTCGACGAACCACTTGAAACCTACCGGCACTTCGGCCAGCCGGCGGCCCAGATGGGCGGCTACGCGGTCGATCATGGAGCTGGAGACCAGGGTCTTGCCGACGGCGGCGTCCGCGCGCCAGCCCGGCCGGTTCTGGTACAGATACCAGATGGCCACGGACAGGTAATGGTTTGGGTTCATGAGGCCAACACTGGGCGTGACAATACCGTGCCGGTCACCGTCCGTGTCATTGCCGAAAGCGATATCGTACTTGTCCTTGAGACCAATCAGGCTCGCCATGGCATAGGGTGACGAGCAATCCATGCGGATCTTGCCGTCTTTGTCGACGGTCATGAACGAAAAGGTGGGATCGACCCTGGGATTGACCACCTCGATGTTCAGCTTGTACATGTTGGCGATGGGCTCCCAAAAGCCGACGGTGGCGCCACCCATGGGATCGGCGCCGATCTTGAGGCCGGAAGCGGCGATAGCGGGCATATTGATGACGTTGCCCAGGTCCGAGACGTAAGGGGTGATATAGTCGTACATGTGCGTGGTCTCGGCCTTCATGGCGCGGGCCAGGGGCTCGCGCCTGACTTCCTGGTTGCCATCGCGCATGATGGCATTGGCGCGTTCCTGTATGGCCTTGGTGGTTGTGGTATCCGCCGGTCCACCGCTTGGCGGGTTGTACTTGAAACCGCCATCGGTAGGCGGATTGTGCGAGGGCGTGATGACGACGCCGTCGGCCAAGCCGCTGGTCCTGCCGCGGTTGTGAGAGAGAATGGCGTGAGATATCACCGGCGTCGGCGTGTAGCCCAGGCCTTCCTGAACCATGATCTCCTGTCGATTCCCGGCAAAAACCTCAATGGCGCTCGCCAGCGCAGGCTCCGACAGGGCATGGGGATCCATGCCGATATAGAGCGGCCCGGTAAAGCCCTGCCCCTGGCGGTAGTCGCAAATGGCCTGCGAGATTGCCAGGATGTGGTCCTCCGTGAAATTCCCCTTGAAGGACGAGCCGCGATGCCCGGAGGTGCCGAAAGCGACCTTCTGGGTGGGGTCCGACACGTCTGGCACTGTGACATAATAGGCCGCGATGAGCCGCGGCACATTCACCAGGATGTCGTAGGGGGCAAGCTTGCCCGCCAGCGGATGTAGACTCATGGCAAAGCTCCTTCACGCCGGTTGCCGCGCCCCGGACTCTGAAGGCAGCGCCGGCGATCCTGCACCAGATCCCAGCGTCCCGCCTCGAGGTCGTGCAGGTCCAGATGCCCGCCTATGTGTTCCATCACTCTTCGACGTGGACCAACGCCTCGGGCCGCTCGTAGACCACGCCGCGTTTGGCATCAAGCACCACCTGCATGCCGTCACATAGGGTGTCGATCCCGGCGCGGGCGCCTACGACTGCAGGTATGCCGAGCTCGAGAGCGAGCAGGTAGGAATGCGAATCCTCGCCCGCCTCCGCAGTCACCAGGCCTGCCGCGCGACGCAGGAGGCGCACAAAGGTCTGATCCGTCGACGGCGTCACGACGATCTCGTCAGGGTCGACCCGCAGCGAGGGGTCAAGAGGTCCGTTGAGCCGCCGAACCCGTCCGATCACCCGTCGGTCGCCCAACCCCTCACCTCGGGCTAGCACGCGCTCGATGAGATGCACCTTCATCAGGTTCGTGGTGCTGGCGCCAAAGCCTGCCGACCCGCCGGTGATGATGACCACGTCACCCTCGCCTACGTAGCCATGCCGTTGGGCTGCTTCGACCGCGTCGCTCAGCACCTGGTCGGTGTTGTTCGAGCGCCGCGCCAGAACGGGATAGACCCCCCAGACGAACATGAGCTGGCGTTGGGTGATAGGGCTCGGCGTTGCAGCCACAATACAGCAGCTCGGACGGTAGCTGGCCATGGTGCGGGCAGTCTGGCCGGTCACCGTCGGCACCAGGATGGCCTTGGCACTGAGGTCGGCTGCCGTACCGACGGTTGCATGGGCGACAGCGTCGGAAAACGTGAAGCCGCGCTTTGCCTCGCTCTGCATGTCCCGTGTCGGCCACGTCGCGCGGGCTAGCTCGGTCTCGCAGGCGATGCGCACCATGGTCTGCACGGCCAAGACAGGGTACTTGCCGGCCGCGGTTTCGCCGGAAAGCATGATCGCATCCGAGCCGTCGAGAATGGCGTTGGCCACGTCACTGGCTTCCGCCCGGGTGGGCCTGGGGTTGCGGATCATGGAGTCAAGCATCTGCGTGGCGGTGATAACCGGCTTCCCTGCCTGATTGCACTTGCCGATGATCATTTTCTGCACCATCGGCACCGCCTCGGTCGACATCTCGATCCCCAGGTCGCCGCGCGCCACCATGATGCCGTCTGCCGCGGCAATCACAGCGTCAATGTTTTCGACTGCCTCCGGCTTTTCTATCTTTGCAATCACCGGCGTGGACCGGCCCAGGATCGAGATGTCCCGGATATCGTTTTTCAGCTCCAGCACCTCTGCAGCCGACCGGACAAAGGAGAGCGCCACCGCGTCGACTTGGACCTCCAGCACGAAGCGCAGGTCTTCGCGGTCCTTGTCGGTGATGGCCGGGATGGACAGCGAGGCGTGCGGCAAGTTCAGGCCCTTGTTCGACGTCAGCAGCCCTTCCGTCACTACTCGGGTGTGGATCTCGCAGCCTTCGACACCCGTCACTCTCAGCTCGAGCAGGCCATCATCGATGAGAATCCGGTCACCGGCTTTCACGGATTCGGGCAGGAGCTCGTACTGCACGGGCACACGCCCCGGCCCTCCCGTGATATGCTCGGTCGTGAGGATCACGGCGTCGTCGACATGCAACGGCACACCTTCAGGTGGCATGGTGCCCATGCGGAGCTTCGGTCCCTGGAGGTCGGCCATGATAGCCACCGGCTTTTCCAGTTCCTCTGACAGCTGCCGGATGCGCCGGATGTTTTCGCGGTGAAAGTCAGGATCGCCGTGTGACATATTGAGCCGAGCCACGTCCATACCGGCGCGGATCAGCGCCGCCAACGTGTCAGGATCACGGCTTGCGGGGCCGATGGTGCAGACTATTTTGGTGCGCAACATGGACTGCTCTCTTCTCCTCCCCTTGTCGGACGGGCGATTCACCACGTGCTGTGCATAGCAGATGATAGGCGAGTCGCCCGTCCAGCTACCATCCCGCGCCTAATAGAATTCCGGGACGAAGGCCTGATCGGTGATGGGCGGGCGAATGTAGCCGCCATCGCCCTGGCGCGGCGGCAGCACAATGGGCTCAGGAGTCAGATCCTCGTAAGGAATCAGGCTCAGCAAGTGGGTGATGCAGTTCAGGCGTGCCCGCGGCTTATTGTCGGCGTTTACAACGTACCAGGGCGCCTGCTTGATGTCGGTCGAGGCAAACATAGTGTCTTTGGCCTTGGAGTACTCGACCCAGCGCTCCCGCGACTGAAGGTCCATGGGGCTCAGCTTCCAGCGCTTGGTGGGGTCCTCGATGCGCGCCTGGAAACGTCGCTCTTGCTCCTGATCGCTGACGGAGAACCAGTACTTGATCAGGATGATCCCCGAGCGGACGAGCATCCGCTCGAACTCGGGGCAAGAGCGCAGAAATTCCATGTATTCCGCATCCGTGCAGAAACCCATCACCCGCTCCACACCGGCCCTGTTGTACCAGCTGCGGTCAAAGAGAACCATTTCGCCTGCGGCCGGCAGGTAAGGGACGTAGCGCTGAAAATACCACTGCGTCTTCTCACGTTCCGTGGGCGTGCCCAGGGCCACGACCCGGCAGTAGCGCGGATTGAGGCTCTCCGTGATGCGTTTGATGACACCACCCTTGCCTGCTGCATCGCGCCCTTCAAAGATGATGACGACCCGCAGGCCCTTGTACCGGATCCATTCCTGCAGCTTCACGAGCTCGATATGCAGCCGGGCCAGCTCCTGCTCGTACTCCTTCTTTGTTAGCTTCTTTGTGGCGGCGACACTGCCGACCGGTATCCCCTGGCTCGCCGGTGGTGGGGCCGCCTCGACCGCCGGCGCCGGAGATTCAGCGCTGCTGGCAGCAGGGATACGTCCCGTCGTCGTCTTGGGCTTTCCGTCCTTCTTACCCTTTTCCTTGACCATGGCCTCCTCCAGTTCAGCAGTTCTCGGGCTACAACTGCGACAGCCGTTCCTTCAACGTTTGCGCCGAGGCCTGGAACGCGCTCAGCTCGCCCTCGCTCAGGGGCAAGCAAAGCACCTCCTCAACGCCCATTCGGCCCACGATCGCCGGCATGCTGATCGAGATATCGCTCACTCCGTACTCGCCAGACAGTGGACTGGACACCGTCATCACCGTGTGCTGGTCGCGCAGGATGGCCTCGACGATCGCCAGGAGACCCAGGCCAATAGCATAGTAGGTCGCCTTCTTGCGCTTGATGATCTCGTAGGCCGCGTCGCGCGTCTGCTCAAAGATCCGGTCAAGGGCTGCTTGATCGTAGCCCTGCCCGTTGGCACCCACAAAGTCGGCCAGCCGCACGCCGGCGATGTTGGCCAGGCTCCACAGCGCCAGCTCACTGTCGCCGTGCTCGCCGACGACGTACGCGTGGACGCTGCGCGAGTCGACCCCGTAGTGGACGCCCAGCATGTAGCGCAGGCGTGCGGTGTCAAGCGTGGTCCCGGAGCCCAGCACTCGACCGTGAGCCAGCCCGGCAATCTCGGCCGAGATATGGGTCAAGATGTCGACAGGGTTGGTGGCAACGAGAATGATCCCGTCGTCGTTTACGGCCAAGACCTCGGGCACGATCTGTTGAAAGATAGCAGCATTCGTCTTCAGCAGCTCGAGCCGGGTCTGGCCCGGCTTCTGGCCGACGCCGGCGCTGATCACGATCACGTCGGCGTCGGCCAGATCGGCATAGCTGCCCGCGATGATCCGCATAGGGCGAACGAAAGGCAGTCCATGGTTGAGATCCATCATCTCGCCTTCTGCCCGAGCACTGTCCGCGTCGATGAGGACGAGCTCGTCCGCCACGCTGCGCTGCATCAGCGCATAGGCAAACGATGCACCGACCATGCCGGTGCCGATGAGCCCTACCTTATGCGTGTTCTTGCGCTCGTGCATAACAGCTCCTTGAGGCCTGCGCTCGGGTCGGCCTGCCCTTCGCTCTCGTGCCAGGCTACCGCCTAGCCGGCGATCCGCGCCGCGGTCTCGGCCAGGCGGGTGGCATAGCCCATCTCGTTGTCGTACCAGGCAGCGACTGAGAGCAGCTCTTCCTGGACGGCGGTCAGCGGCAGATCGAGGATGGACGAATGCGGGTCACCCAGGATGCGGGACGAGGCCCATTCGCCTTCCAACACACCCATGACGCCCTTCAGCGGCGGCTGCGCGGCTGCTTTGCGGAAGGCGTCGTTCACCTCTTCGACGGTGACCGGGCGCTCTGTTACCAGGTTGAGCTCGGCGATGCTGCCGGTCCGGGTGGGCACGCGGTAGGCCTTGCCCGTGATCTTGAGCCCGGGCCAGATGAACGCCAACGCCCGCGCCGCACCCGACGAAGAGGGGATGATGTTCTCGGTCGCGGCCCACGAGTCACGGCGGTCCTTCATCGGCTGATCTGTGAGCGACTGGGTGGCGGTATAGGCATGGATCGTCGAGAACAGGCCGTACTTGATGCCAAAGTTCTCGATGACAACCTTGACCACGGGCGCGAGGGCATTGGTCGTGCAGCTCGCCATGCTCACGATCTTGTGCTTCTCGGGGTCGAAGGTATCGAGATTGATGCCCGGCAGCAGGACGGCATCGGCGTCGTCTGCCTTCTTGCTGGGCGCGCTGACGAGGACTCGCTTGGCACCGGCATCGAGATGAGGCTGGGCCCCAGGCCGCGTGGTCGCCCGGCCGGTGCAGTCGATTACCAGGTCAACGCCGAGAGCCCGCCAGTCTGGCAATGACTTCATCGAGTCAAAGTAGGGGATCTCCCGACCGCCGATGACAAAGCTGTTGTCCTTGACGGCGACTTCCTCCGTCCAGCGGCCATAGTTGGAGTCAACCTCGAACAGAGCGGCCAGTGTGCCGATGTCTTTGATGTCAGAGATGGACACCGGAACGAACAGGTTGTCCTTGAGCGCCGCCTTCATCAAGGAACGTCCGATGCGCCCAAAACCGTGAATTGCTACCCTTGCCATTTACTTGCTCCTTTCGTTTCTTTCGTATGAATTAGCGAACCGTGTCGTCGATCACGATCGCCCGTTTACTGATTGTGCCGCCGCTCGGGACCTCGAGTTGGTCATAGTCGTCGTCGACTGTGTTCGGATCGATGCGGCAGTTGCGGCCGATTACTGCGCCGGCGGGGATGTGTGCCCGCTTGCCGGCGATGGTGATACCCGTGTCTAGGTTGGCCGGTTCCAGCTGGTTGCGAGTCATGTCGTCGCCGTTGCCCAGACACGCGCCGCGGCCAATCTTGATCTCTTTATCCAACACGCAGCGGTCGATGACTGCGCCGGCACCGATAACCGTGTCGTTCATGATCACCGAGTCGCGCACTACCGCTCCCGCCTCCACCTGGACCCCGGGCGACAGGACGCTGTGTATCACACTGCCATTGATCACGCAGCCGTTGGAGAGCATGGAGTCACGGACTGTAGCCTGCGCGCCAATCCGGACGGGGGGATACTCTTCCGAGCGAGTGTGGATGACCCAGCTCGGGTCGGACATGTCCAGGGGCGCTGGATCGTCCAGCAGCGAGAGGTTGGTCTCCCAATAGGACTGGATTGTGCCCACATCCACCCAGTAGCCACTGAAGGGGTAGGCGTATACCCTGTCGTTGGCAACCATCTCGGGGATCAGGTTCTTGCCAAAGTCGTGGGACGAGTTCGGGTCCCGCCCGTCCGCTTCCAGGCGACTGAGCAGGAAGTCGGTGTTGAACACATAGATCCCCATGGACGCCAGCGTGCTCGTCGCCTGCTTGGGCTTTTCCGTGAACTTGACAATACGGTCCTTGGCGTCGACGTCCATGATCCCGAAGCGGTGCGTCTCCTCCGGCTTGACGTTCATGACGGCTACCGTCAGATCGGCCTTTCGGTCGTCGTGGAAGCGCAAGAGGTCCCGGTAGTCCTGCTTGTAGATGTGATCGCCGCCCAGGATCAGCAGCCGGTCGCAGCCCGCCTCGGCGATAAAGCTCCGGTTCTGATACAGGGCGTCGGCCGTGCCCCGGTACCAGTCCTGATCCTTGCGCCCGCGGTATGGCTGCCAGAGTTGGACGCCATTGGGCTGAGCGCGGTTTAGATCCCACGGCTCGCCGATGCCGATGTGCTGCATCAGGGAGTGCGGGCGAAATTGGGTCAAGACTGCGACCCGGTAAAGGTCCGAGTTGACGGCGTTTGACAGGGCAAAATCGATGATACGATACTTGCCGGCGAACGGTACTGCGGGCTTGGCCCGCTTCTCGCCCAGGACGCTCAGGCGGCTTCCTTGGCCGCCGGCCAGAATCAACGTTAGCACGCTCATCTATCGTCCTCTTCCCAGATTGGCACTGGAGCGCTACCCGGCAGTGCTGCGAGAGCGCTTGTAGTAGTTGATCAACCCATTTGTCGACGAATCATGCGACTCGACGCTTCTTTCTCCGCGCAGCTCGGGCAGGATCACCTTGGCGAGCTGCTTACCGAGCTCGACGCCCCACTGGTCGAACGAGTTGACGTCCCAGATCGCGCCCTGGGTTAAGATCTTGTGCTCGTAGAGTGCGATGAGCGAGCCCAAAGTCTCGGGCGTGAGCCGCGGATAGAGAAACGAGTTGGTCGGCCGGTTACCCGGGAAGGTCCTGGCGGCGACCAGTGTTTCCAGCTCCGCTCCGGCGTAGCCTGCGGCCGTGAGCTCGGCTCGTGCTTCATCGGGCGTCCGGCCCACCATCAGCGCCTCAGTTTGAGCAAAATAGTTGGAGAGCAGCAGCGTGTGATGCTCACCCAGCGGGTTATGGCTTTGCGCCGCGGCCAGGAAATCACAGGGAATGAGCTTGGTCCCCTGGTGGATGAGCTGGTAGAAGGCGTGCTGGCCGTTTGTGCCCGGCTGCCCCCAGATGACAGGACCGGTCTGGTAGTCAACGCGCTCCCCCTCGCGTGTGACGCTCTTGCCATTGCTCTCCATATCTCCCTGCTGGAAGTAGGCTGAGAAGTACATCAGATACTGGTCGTAGGGCAGGATGGCGTGCGACTGC
>JBFYTF010000438.1:0-3560 GCA_041300865.1 Anaerolineae bacterium | reverse complement strand
CGGGGTACACTTCGGCGAGGGAATCGAGCTCGTCGGTTTCGAAGTTGAGCCTGCGAACCCCGGATCGTCCACAACGGCCCTCGATCTCAGCCTCTCCTGGCGCGCCCTGTCGCCCATGGCTGACCGCTACAAGGTCTTTGTGCACCTGGTCGGCGAAGGGGGCCTCGCGGACGTGCGTGCCCAGGCCGATATTTATCCCCACCTACCCACGAGCGGCTGGGTGCCGGGTGAGTACCTGCACGACCAGGTGCGCCTCGATTTGCCGGCGGGCCTGCCGTTGGGGAACTACCGGCTGCTACTCGGTTTCTATGACGAGGTGAGCGGCGCACGCCTGCCGGTCTACGGCGCCGGTGGCACGCCCCTGGGCGACAGCTACGAGCTGCTATCGCTGGCCCTTGTGGACTAGGCAGCCGGCCATAGTTGCCGTCGAGGTCGGTCAGCTCACACCCCCTGGGCGATCTCCGGCACGCCCATTTTGTGCCGGAGCGGGGCGCCCCACACCTCATCCGCCGGGCAGAACGCCGCGGGAGCTGGCCATCGCGCCATGGCGTGCCGGGGTACTGGTCCTACCCCATATAGCCCATAAACAACACAACTTGACAACAGTGCGGGCCGTGAACAGGCCCTCCGAGTCCTGGCAGCACTTTCGGTGCTAGGTGAGCTTGCTCAGCCGGCGCGCACGGGCAGGCTTGCTCCCGCCCGGCGAACGTGGTACAATATTCCCAACCTTGAGCGAGGAGCCGAGCATGGAGCATTACGAGGGCACGTTTCGCGGCGTAGGCGACCTGGAGCTGTACTATCAAGGCTGGTGTCCTGAGGGCCGGGCACCCAAAGCCACCCTGGCCATCGTCCCGGGCTTTGGCGAGCACGGCGGGCGTTACAAAAATGTCGTCGACTGGTTTGTACCCCGCGGCTATTCAGCCCTGGCCTTTGACACGCGGGGCAACGGCCGGTCGCCCGGCCCCCGTGGCTACGTCGGGCGTTTTGAGGAGTACCGCGGCGACCTGCAGGCCTTTCTGCGCCTCGTCCGCTCCCGGGAGCCCCAGGGCCCACTCTTCTTGCTGGGCCACAGCCAGGGTGGCCTCATGGTTTTGGATTACGTGCTCCACGATCCGTCAGGCCTTGCCGGCGTCATTGCCTCCTCCCCGGCTCTGGGCCGCCTGCCGGTTTCTCCCCTTCTCGTGCTTCTCGCCCGCAGCCTGTCGCGGGTTTGGCCCGGCATGACCATGGCCACCGGACTCGACGTCAACGCCCTGTCGCGGGATGAGAGCGTGGTGAAGGCCTACGTCGAGGATCCGCTCGTGCACAACCTCGGCACCCCGCGGCTAGGCACCGAGCTGATGGCTGCCATCGAGTGGACCCAGGCGCACGCCGGCGACCTCGCGCTGCCCTGCCTCATCATCCACGGGACCGATGACCGCATCTGCCCGTGTGAGGCGAGCCAGGACTTTTTCGAAGCCTGTGACTGCGCCGACAAGGAGCGCATCACCTACGAGGGCGGCTACCACGAGCTCTTCAATGACGTGGAGAAAGAGCGCGTCCTGGCCGACGTGGAGGCCTGGCTGGAGCGCCACCTGGTACCCTCCGGGGCCCGCGCGGGCTAGGGGCCGTGTTCAGGAACCTTTCGCGGGCCACAGGGGAAAGGCACGGGTCGCCGCGCCTCCTTGGCCTCGGCTTGCCCTGGCTGCTGCTCCTTATTGCGTCTTTAGCAGCCCTGTCGTGCACGGGGGCCGGCGCCGGCAGCGCAACGCCCCTGGACAACGGAGCAGTGCCGGCAGCGAGCCCGGCGCCGGCGACCCGCGTTGCCTCAGCCACGGCCGGCCCTGCCGTTGTAGAAACGGTTGGGATCCCCGCCAGTTCCACCCCTGCATCCCCCCCGACCAGAACTGCGGGCGTCCCGCCCGGCCCCACGTCCGAAGCCACCCGGGCGGAAACGGCCAGCGTCCTTCCCAGCCCAACGGCGAGTCCGGCGGCCAGCCCGACCGTCGACACGGTCGCCGCTGCCTGCCCGCCCCTGGTCTTGCCGGGCGACCTCCCCGTGTACGGTTACAACGTCCTCGCCGTCTATCCCCATGATGCCGGGGCCTTTACCCAGGGCCTGGTTTACACCCGCAGCCTGTTGTACGAGGGCACGGGACTGACTGTCGCCTCCAGCGTGCGCAAGGTGGACCTCGAGACAGGCGAGATCCTCCAGTTCTACTCCGTCCCGACCGGGTACTTTGGCGAGGGGATCGCCATCCACGACGACCGCATCCTGCAGCTGACCTGGCTGAACAGGGTCGGCTTTGTCTACGACCTGGACACGTTCGACCAAGGCCCAATCAGCACCTTCTCCTACCCCACCGAAGGCTGGGGCCTGACCCACGATGGCACGCGTTTTATCATGAGCGATGGCACGGCCACGCTCCACTTCTGGGATCTCCAGACGCTGGCAGAGACCGGCCAGGTCGAGGTCCGCGACGAGCATGGCCCGGTCCCGTGCCTGAACGAGCTGGAGTACATCCAGGGCGAGGTATATGCCAACGTCTGGCAGACAGATTACATCGCTGTCATCGATCCCGCCACCGGCCGCGTCACCGCCTGGATCGACCTTGCGGGGCTTCTGGAGAGCCAGGAAATGGTCCCGACCGCCGACGTCCTGAACGGCATCGCCTACGACGTCGAGGGCGACCGCCTGTTCGTCACCGGCAAATATTGGCCCTGGCTTTTCGAGCTCGAGCTCGTCGGGCCTCTGCAGCGGACCCTTGTGCCCCTGGTCGGCGGCTAGGCGATGAAGCTCTGCCGCCGGCTTCTCACCCTTGCTTTGCCTCGTGTTCTCTTGTATAATGCTCTTATAGACTTGGACGCGCGACCACTTGACCTCGTGCGCGGGAGGGAGGAACGATGAAAGCTGTCGTGATGGCCGGCGGTGAAGGCTCTCGCTTGCGCCCCCTCACCATTGGTCGCCCCAAGCCCATGGTTCCCTTGTCTGCCAAACCCGTGATGGGCCACATCCTCGATCTACTGAAGCGCCACGGAATTACCGAAGTCGTCGTCACCCTGCATTTCATGCCCGAGGCCATCCAGAGTTACTTTGGCAGCGGCAACAGCCTCGGGATGCGCATCCATTATGCCATCGAGGAGTTACCGCTGGGCACGGCCGGCAGCGTGAAGAACGCGCAAGAGTTCCTGGACGAGCCCTTTGTCATCATCAGCGGCGACGCTGTGACCGACATCAACTTGCAGCAGGTCATTGACTTTCACCAGTCGAAAAAGTCCCAGGCCACTCTGACCCTCTACCGCGTTCCCAATCCCCTGGAGTACGGCGTGATCATCACCGACCCCGATGGCAAAATCACCCAATTTCTGGAAAAGCCGTCGTGGGGCGAGGTCATCTCGGACACGGTGAACACGGGCATCTATATTGTCGAGCCCGAGGTCCTGGACCTCATCCCCGAGGGCGTGCCGACCGACTGGAGCAAGGACGTCTTTCCTCACATGCTCCAGGAGGGCCGCCCCCTCTACGGCTACATCGCTGGCGGCAACTGGACCGACATCGGCGACATCACCGAATACATGCG
>JBFYTF010000412.1:0-2743 GCA_041300865.1 Anaerolineae bacterium | reverse complement strand
TTGAGCAAGTATCTGCGGGTTCGTTGCATTTTGGTCCTCGGGCGACGGATCGCGGACGTTTCGCGGACGTTTCGCGGACGGACGTCTGATATAGTACATGGTAGATGGTGAGGACACGTCCATCGCTGACGGCGAGGGGCTATGATCGACGAGCGACAGGAATATCAGGCATATCTGGTGCGTCTCTGGCGGGTGCGCAGCCGTGGCCAGTGGGTGTGGCGAGCGTCCCTGCAAAGTCCGCTTACCGGCGAACGGCAGGCCTTTGCCGACCTGCCGGGGCTGTTCGCCTATCTGGA
This sequence comes from Anaerolineae bacterium, assembly GCA_041300865.1. GTDB lineage: Bacteria > Chloroflexota > Anaerolineae > JAAYZQ01 > JAAYZQ01 > JAAYZQ01. The sequence goes on along the minus strand of JBFYTF010000412.1, from coordinate 2,447 downwards.
GCAACGGACGAGCGGCCTCGATGTGTTCGAGTCAGCGCAGGACCAGCCAGACGAGGAATAGGCAGAGGAAAATGAAAGAGCAGCATGATCTGAGACTCATTGAGGAGGGTTTCATGAAGCGAATGACGGTTGTTGTGTTGATGCTGGTAGTGCTTGCGGTGGGTGCGTGTGGAGCGGAGCCCACACCGGCCCCCGCAGCTTCCACTGATCCCTCGGCCAGCGAGGGCCAGGAAACCGCGGGACAGCTGGCCAACCCAGCATCGGAGAACTGCGCGGCCGTGGGGGGGACGTGGAAGATCGAGGAGCGGGTCGGGGGTGGCCAGTTCGGCGTCTGCCTGTTCGAGGACAACATGCAGTGTGAAGAATGGGCGCTGCTGCGTGGCGATTGTCCGGTGGGCGGCGTGAAGGTCACCGGCTACAACACGCCGGCAGCGGTGTACTGCGCCATAACCGGGGGCGAGTACGCCATCACGGGCAACACGGGCGCCGACGACGAACAGGGCACGTGCACCCTCAAAGATGGCTCGCAGTGCGATGTCTGGGAGTACTATGACGGGGAGTGCGCCCCTGGCTCCGCCTCGACGGGCACCGGGGGATCGACCATCCAGCCGCTGATCGTGGAGGTCTGCAACGGGCAGGCGCAGGCCATGTCCCACTTCCTGGACGATCTGATTCCTACCCAGTCCGAAGAGCCCCTCGACGATCCCGTCACAGGCGCCAGCGGCACCGGCTGCCAGGCAGCGATCACGGGCACCGGCGTTCAGTTCGCGAGTCCGGACGCGCCGGTGAGCGCCCTGGACGCCATGTTGGTCGAGCAGGGCTGGACGGAGGATCAGATGCTCGCGGCCGGCGGTCCGACAGGCAGCGGTCGGGGCTACCGCAAGGGCGACCAGATTTGCCTGGCCGCCGCGATGTGGCAGCCAGACCCTGCGGCCAACTGCCCGCAGGACCAACCGATCTCGGCTTGCCAGGTGAAGCCAGAGCAACAGAACTACACCGTGACCCTCAACTGTGGCGTGGAGATCCCATAGGGACAGACTCCCGCCGAGGTGTGGGATCGGAGGCGATTTGTTCAAACACAAGAAGGAGGAACCAAGGATGTCCAAGACAACAAAGTACGTGAGGAGAGCACTGGTGGCCGTTGCCGTGATAGCCTGCATCGCCCTCGTGGTCGTATCTCTCACCAGCTGCGGGGGAGGGGACGTGCCCACTTCAATCCCCACGCCGGTAGTGGCGACAGAGACACCGGTCGAGCCGACGCCCATCCCGGCCGAGGAGACGCCTACACCAGCCACTATGGACACATCCTGGGAGAGGATCCAGGCCGCGGGCAAGATCGTCGTCGGCACCTCGGCCGACTACCCGCCCTTCGAGTGGTACGTCGCGCCGGGCCAGATTGACGGCTTTGACATCGCCCTGATGGACGAAATTGGCCGGCGGCTAGGGGTACAGATCGAGTATCACGACCTCCCCTTCGATGCCCTCCTGTCTGCCGGGCAGGCAGGCCAGATCGACATCGCCATCGCGGCTATATCCCGGACGCCGGAGCGAGAGGCGGTTGCGGGCTTTTCCAACGTGTACCTGGTGAGCGAGGGGGCGGCGCTGGCGCAGCAGCCCGCGGATATCACCCTGACCAAGCTCGAAGACGTCGCCAAGTACAAGGTTGGCGTGCAGCGCAGCTCGGTGTACAAGAAGGCGATACAGACCAACTTTATCGATCAAGGGCTGATGTCGCCGGACAGCCTCTTTGTCTATGAAAAAGCGCTTGACGCCGTCAATGACCTGCTCGCGGGGCGGATCGATCTGGTCGTCACGGATGCCCAGGCGGCCCAGGCCTTTGCCGGGCAAGGAGGAGTCAAGGTAGTCGGCATAGGGGGCGGCCAGCAGCTCTATGCCATCGCCATGTCCAGGGAAGCCGGTGCGCTCAAGGCCAAGATCGACGAACAGATCACCGCCCTGATCAACGAAGGCTACGTCGCTGTTCTGTCCGAGCGCTACCTGGACATGCCCATCGTGCTGCCTACGCCCACGCCATGGCCGACAACTGCGCCCGCTCCAACTCCTACGTGTGTGAATAACATGGCGCTGGTGCAGCAGCTGACCAAGGAAGGGGAGATGAAGCCCGGCCAGGCCTTCACCAAGGGCTGGCAGGTGAAGAATACCGGCACCTGCCCCTGGACCACCGGCTACCGCCTGGCCTTTGCCAGCGGCAGCAAGATGGCCGGCGAGCCGGCGGCCGTGGCCCGCGAGGTCAAAGCCGGGGAGACCTACGACTGGCAGCTCCCGCTGGTGGCCCCCCAGAACGCAGGCACCTACGAGGGCGTCTGGCAGATGGTGGACGCACAGGGCAGGGGCTTTGGCGAGCGCTTGAAGGTCAACATCACGGTGAAGGCCGGGCCGACGGCCACCCCCAAGCCCAAGCCGACGCCGCTGCCCAGCGTCGACTT
>JBFYTF010000383.1:0-5350 GCA_041300865.1 Anaerolineae bacterium | reverse complement strand
CTCGAAGGGGAGGGGAGTATCCGGCTAGGGCTGCGTTACGTGCACGGGCTGGGCGAAGCCTGGCAGACGTGCATCGTGGAGCGCCGCGGCGACAGGCCCTTTGCCGGCCTGGCCTCCTTCTGCCGGCGCACCCGCCTTCCCCGGCCGGTGGTCGAGAACCTGGTGCGCGCCGGGGCGCTGGAGGGCCTCGGCGCCCGGCGGTCCCTGTTGTGGGAGCTGGGGGGGCTGGTCTACCAGGAAGAGGGGCTGGACCTGGACCTGCCCATCGAACCGGCGGCACTGCCCTCCCTGGAGCACGCCGAGAGGCTGGCCTGGGAGTACGAGCTCCTGGGCATGGCTCCCGGCGACCAGGTCATGGGCATCTACCGCGAGGCGCTGCAAGCCCAGGGAGTCATCGATAGCCGCACCCTCCAGGGCCGGAGTGACGGCGACCTGGTGCGTGTCGCCGGCTGGGCGGTCGTTCGCCAGCGGCCGCCGACGGCCAAAGGACACCTCTTTGTCACCCTGGAGGACGAGGAGGGGCTGATGAACCTCATCGTCCGGCCCGACGTGTACGAGCGCTACCGCGCCGCTCTGCGCGACGCCCCACTCCTGTGGGTCGAGGGTCACCTTCAGCGCGAAGGTCAGGTCCTCAGCGTCCTGGTTCACCGCGCAGCCGCCCTCGGCCGGCCCTGATCGCACGACCCGGCGGGTTGTGCTACAACCTTGTGGCGCAAGTCGCTGGCTTGCAAGCCCCCACAACCCAGCGGGTTGTGCCACAAACTTTGTGCTGCACGCGTACGCGGTCAGGTTGCACGGCCGCACAACCCAGTGGTTGTGTCATTACCGGCACACGGTTTTTTTGCTCGTCCAGCCCGGACGTGATACAATAGGTGCCGGGCAAGAAGTGGGCCCGCCCGGCAGCAACGATCTCGAGGAGGAGAAAGCATGCCCCAACCTCTACACCTCAGCCCTGACGCCTATAACGCCGAGGGAGGCCCCACCGGTGTCCTCTTGATCCACGGCTTTACGGGCTCGGCCGCAGAGACGAGCCCCATGGGCCGCTACCTGGCCGCCCGGGGCTTGGCGGTCCGTTGCCCGCTGCTGCCCGGCCACGGCACCAGCCCCGAGGATCTCACGCGCATTTGCTGGCAGGAGTGGACCGGTGAGGTTGAGGCGGCGCTGCAAGACCTCCAGGCATGCAGCAAGCAGGTCTTTGTCGGGGGACTGTCCCTGGGCAGCCTGCTGACCCTGTGGCTGGGCAGCCGCCATCCAGAGATCGCCGGGCTCATAGCCATGGCGCCGGCGGTCAAGCTCCAGAGTCGCATCCTGCCCCTCACGGTTGGGCTGCGCCACGTGATGCGCTACAACCCCCTGGGCCCCATGGGCGACGATGACCTGGGCGACCCCGAAGCCCGCGAGCGCGTCTGGTGCTACGACGACACGCCGCTGTGGGGCGCGGGCGAGGTCTACTTGCTGCAACGCCAGGTGCTGCGCGCCCTGCCCGCGATTCGCCAGCCGATCCTGATCTTCCAGGGGCGGCGGGACGCCCATCTCGATCCCCAGGCGGCCCAAATCCTCTACGACCGCATCGGCTCCGAGGACAGGACGCTGGTGTGGCTTGATAACTCGGGCCACAACGTCCTGGCCGACGGCGAGCGCGATTCCGTCTGGGAACAGAGCTATCGCTGGATCATCGACCGGGTGGGCGCCAGCCACGCCTGATCGTCCGCCCAGGCGCGTGGCACAGGCTGCAAGAGACCCCAACCCGGGCCGCGGGGAGCTTGGGCCGTGGTTGTAGGCTCGTTTCTCCCTCCTGATGCGGATCGACGGGCTACGAAGAGGAAGACTTTCGCGCCCGCAGAGCAGCCGGCCCGCCGTTCCGCATGCGGATTCCTCTTGCATCGGCCCGGGAAATTGTCTCAAATGCCGACTTGAGGTACAATGGGCGGGAATTCGTCACAACGGTTTCCAGGGGAGAGAGCCACAGGGTGCACAGGAAGCCGATTAGTACCCCGTCGCGGCCCGGGCAGTCTGAACGCCGCGCTTGGCGGCAAGGCAAGGAGGCAGTCCCCAGGGGATCGAGTGCCTGGGGAGACGGATAGGAAACAACCACTGCAGGCAAAGCTCATGGATCAAAGGAGGGAAAGGATGGAGCACAACTACAGACTGAGAAGGATTGGATTGCTCGTGGCCCTGGCCGTTTCGCTGTTGGCAGCCACATTCCTCATTTTGCGCCCGGTCTCAGCCCAGGAGTCCCTGCCCCTGGAAGAGAACTTTGACTACGGGAGCGCGCCGGGAGATCTGGTCGACGTCAGCGCCGGCATCTGGACCGCGCATTCGGATTCGGGGACCTCCGGGTTCGTGCAGTACGACCACAACACCAGCCTGTCCCTGTCCGGTTATCCGTCGTCGGGCATCGCCGGCTCGGCGGCGATCAGCTCCTCGGGTGTCGAGGATGTGAACCGTCGCTTCACCCGTCCTATCTCGGGAGACGTGTACATCGCGTCACTGATGGACATCTCGTGGGCCAGCAGCGGCAATTACTTCTTTCACCTGAAGGACGCTACAGTCTACAATTATCCGGCACGCGTGTGGGCCCGCGATTCGGGGGGAAACCTGCAGTTTGGCTTTAGCAACGGCAGCACGCCTTCCTGGTCAGCCCAGTCCTTTGCCTACAACACGACCTACCTGGTGGTCATCAAATACAACGTCACCTCGGGAGGCGGCGCCCTCTACGTCCTGAGCAGCCATACTTCTACCGAGCCGGCGACCCCCCTTCTCACGGCGATAGGCACTGCCATCCCTGTCGAAGGCGTGGCTGTGCAGCAGACCGCCATCTCGCCACGCACCCCCGACGCCACGCTGGACGGCATTCGCATCGCCACTACCTGGCTGGAGGCGGTTGGGGGCATCCGCGTCGCCAAGTCGGCTCCTGCCGAGGTCTACACGGGCCAAAGCTTTACCTACACCATCACTACCACAAACATCACAGACCGGGAGCTCAATACCCTGGTCATCGCCGACAACGTGCCGGCCAACGCCACCTTTGTTCCCGGCTCCGCCTCCAACGGCGGCACCTTTGACGGCAGCGTAGTCCAGTGGGCGGTGCCCGGCACGCTGGCCACCAGCGCCTCGGTGGTGCGCACCTTTGAGGTGACGGCCAGCGACACCGACGGCGTCGAGATTGTGAACGACGACTATGGTGCCGAGGCCGCCAACTGGCCAACGCCGGCGGTGGGCAGCCCCGTGACGACGAGCGTCGTCTACCCGCCACCTGCCGATATCCTGGTGATCAAGAGCGGTTTCGCGCTGGCGGTCCCCGGCGGGACCTTGACCTATACCCTCGTGGTCAGCAACACCGGCGCCACCGACGCCGAGGATGTGGTCCTCACGGATACCCTGCCGCCGGAAATCACCTACGTGGCCGACGACATCGGCCCTTACACCAATCCCTCGCCGCGTGTCTATTCGTGGGATCTGGGCACATTGCCGGCAGGCGCGGAAACCACCTACCACCTTACCGCCACGGTCAGCGGCGCGCTGCCCTGGGGCGCGGCCTTTACCAACCAGGCAGAGGTAAGCACCTCGACGCACGAAACCGACCTGACCGACAACAGCGACAGCTTGACGACCACCGTCTACGACGTGCTGCCCATCGACGAGGCACGCCAGCGCGTGGGACAGACGGTCATGATCGAAGGCACGGTCACCGCCGAGCCGGGCATCTTTGTCGACTCGAACGTAAACCGCAAGCTCTACATGGAGGATGCCACGGCGGGGATCCTGGTATATCGCCTTGCAGGCCTGGACCCTGTGGCCCGCAGCCACAGGGTACGCGTTTTGGGCCAGGTCGAGGTGGTTAGCGGTGAGACCCAGATCGTCCCTGCCATCACCGACCACGTGGTGGACCTGGGCCCCGCCCTCGCCGTGACACCCGCCGCTGTCGCCACCGGCGCTGTGGACGAGTCGGTGGAGGGCGAGCTGGTCCAGGTCCGTGGGCTGATCGTCGCCAAGCCCATGCCGTCTCGCCTGTACGTGGACGACGGCTCCGGCACCATCCAGGTCTATCGCTATATCAACCTCGGCCTGAAGAGCGACCCAAACTACATCGACACCTCGTCCTACGAAGTGGGCAATCATATCCAGGCCGCAGGGGTGAGTCTTGGCCTTGAGGGCGACGGCACAGTCATCCGCGAGATCCTGCCCCGCGGTCCTAACGATCATCACGAGTACTTTGTGACCACCTTTGTGTACCACGACGTGGAGGACGTGGTCCGCGTCGGCGAAGAGGTCACCCTGGCGGGTTCCTTCAACGCATGGGATCCTTACACCACCACCCTCACGGCCGATGCCACCTACAGCGTGTTCTCCACGACGCTGGTCCTGGAGACGCCGGCGCACTCTTACCGGTACGTGGTTCATAGTGGGGGTGTACAATTGGACTGGCTCAACACTCTGAATCGCGCTATCAACTTGTCTGGGACCACGACCCTGAACGACTATCGCAATGTGGACGTGGAGTTTGCGCAGCTGCTGGAGCCGCCGGCCATCACCATTCAAATAGGCGAGGCCACCGGCCCCATCACAGGCCAGGTGGGCATTCCGGGCGTCACCGACCCGCCCGGGGAGGGGCGTGCTGTCTGGGCCGAGGTAGGCTATGGCACAAGCACCAACCCCGGCAACTGGACATGGACGGCGATGAGCTACGCGGACCTGCAGGCCGGAACGTACGACATCTACGATGTTGCTGCCTTGCAGCCTGCGGCCAGCGGCGTCTACTCTTACGCCGTGCGCTTTGACGGCAACCGGGGGCCCGGCAACCCCAATGCCGGTTGGACCGTCGGCGATCTCGACGGCACCGGGTTGGGGGATCGCTTCGAGCTGATCCAGACGGGCGTCCTGACCGTCACCGGGCCGATCCTGTCCATCACCAAGGACGTGCAGCCGCTGGCTGACGTGGCCCCCGGCGGGACGGTCACGTATACCATCGTCCTGAGCAATGCAGGCGACGGTACGGCGACGGCGATCGCCCTGGTCGATACCCTGCCAAACCAGCTCAGCTTTGGCGGCTGGATCCAGCAAAGCGGCGCGACAGAGATCGGCGGCACCATCGAGTGGGCCGGCGACCTGGAGGCCGGCGCCTCGGTGACCATCATCTTCACGGCTACAGTGGACGGCGATCGATCCCTGCTCGGGCAGACCATCACCAACAGCGCCTCCTTCGCCTCAACCAACGGCGGAAGCGGCACCGGCACGGCCACGTTCGCCATGCTGCCCCGGGACAAGATCTACCTGCCTCTGGTCGTGTTGGGCTACGGGCCGTAGGCACCCGCTTGCAGCCGGCATGGGGCGGCAATTGTGCCCGCCC
>JBFYTF010000371.1:0-10084 GCA_041300865.1 Anaerolineae bacterium | reverse complement strand
CTATCTTGGCGATCGTGAAGTCCATTGGTCTCTAGCTTTCCAGGGCCATGAGGGCCACGGCCAGCCCGGCATAGTCGCCGACCCTCTCGCCCAGGCCGGCGGGCAGCACCCGGCAGGCCTGAAGGGCGTGGGGGTGCGCCTCGGCCTGGAGAACTGCCAGGGCGACCGGCTCGAGGAGGGCTCGCTGGCGGCCATAGATGCCGCCCAGGACGATCCGCTCCGGGTTGAGGACGTCGACGAGGACCGCCAAGCCGCGTCCCAGGCTGCGGCCCACGGTGTCGAAAATGTCCAGGGCCAGGGGATCTCCCTCGCGGGCGGCCAGGCCGACCGCCTCGGCGGTAACCTCGTCGAGGTGGGCGAGGGTCGGGCAGAAGGCGGGCGGCCGGCCATCCTGGATGGCGGCCAGAGCCCGGGCCTGAGCCAGGCGAGCGATGCCGCCGCCGCTGCAAAAGCCCTCGAACGAACCGCGCTTGCCATAGCCCAGGGGGCCGTCGTCCGCCAGGCGCACGTGGCCGACCTCGCCGGCCATGTCGCTGGCACCGGCGTACAGGCGCCCGTCGAGGATCAGGCCGGCGCCCATGCCCGTGCCAAAGGTCAGGAAGACCAGGCTGCGGCAGCCGCGGCCCGCTCCCCAGGACCACTCGGCCAGGGCGCAGGCATTGGCGTCGTTCTGGAGGGCCGCCGGCACCGGCCAGCGATCGCGGAAGGGCGCCAGGACGTCGATGCCGTCCCAGCCGGGCAGGTTGGGAGGCGAGAGCACCAGGCCGCGGGTGCTGTCGAGAGGCCCGCCGCAGCTGACGCCGGCGGCCCGCAGCGGCTCGTCAGGCACCCGCTCCAGGAGAGTGCCCAGGCCGGCGACCAGCTGGTCCAGCGCCCGGCCGGGACTGCCCGGCGTCGGGAACTGCAGCCGTTCCAGCAGCTCGGGCTCGCCGCCGGCCAGCCTCGCCAGGCAGACGGCACACTTGGTGCCGCCGATGTCGATGCCCGCCAGGAGGGTCATGAGACAAAGAACTCTTCTTCCAGGCGATGGCAGATGGCGTGGTACAGGGCTTGGTGGGCGCGCTGGATCTCGGCGATGCCGCCAGGCCAGGAGGGCTGGCTTGGCACGCGCAGCGCGACGTCGCACAGGGCCAGCATCTCCCCGCCGCCAGGTCCGGTAAGCCCGATGGTCGTCAGGCCGGCGGCCCGGGCGACGCGCAGGGCGTGCAGCACGTTCTTGGAGTTGCCCGAGGTGCTGATGGCCAGGAGCACGTCGCCGGGCCGGCCGTAGCCGTACACCTGCTGGGCAAAGACCATCTCCGCGTCGATGTCGTTCGCCACGGCGGTGATCAGCGACGTCTGGCTGGCCAGGGAGATGGCGGGCAGCGCGCCCTGGAGGTGGTCGGCCAGGTAGCGGCCTTCGCGGGGATAAAGGGCTTGCAGGTGCTCGCGCTCGTGGCGGGGTAGCGGGCGGCGCCGGGTAAAGCCCTTCATCAGCTCCCCGACGATGTGCTCACTGTCGGCGGCACTGCCGCCATTGCCGCAGACGAGCAGCTTGCCGCCCTCGCGGAAGGCGCGGCGCAGCAGCCCAAAGGCGCGCTCCAGGTCCGGCAGGCAGGGCGCCACTTCGGGTGCCTGCTTCAGCAGCGAATCAAAGGTTTCATCCATAGTCCTTCACTCTTTCAAATGGGCGACCGCCTGCTCCAGGAAATCGGGGGTGCCAAAGCTGCCCGATTTGAGCACGAGAAGCAGGGGCGGCGATCCCAGGGAGACACACGATGGCAAGCCCGGCTGGATCTCGCGCCAGACTCGCACGCCGTCCACGCCCAGGCGGGCACAGACGGCGGCCGACGTTTCGCCGCCGGCAACGACCAGGCGGGATAGGCCGGTGCGGGCCGCCAGGCGGGCGGTTAGGTCCGCCAGGGCGTCCGACACCAGGCGCGAGACCTGGCTCAGCGACAGGCCGCGGGCCAAGCCGGCGGCGCGGGTCCGCTCGACCGCCTCCGGGCTGTTGGCGGCGTAGAGGATCGCGTCGCGGCCGGACAGGAGGGGGGCAGCCAGCTCGCGCTCGAGGCCGGCCAGAATGCTTTCACGGCCCCTGGAGCCCGTCACCACAAGGCGGAGGGTGTCCAGCTCCTGGGCCGCGACGCCGCGGGCAGCCAGGTGCCGGATCTGGGCCCGGGTCTGGGGCATGAGGCTGCCAGCGACGCACAGCACGCCGCCCCGCGCGGGGGGCAGCTTGCGTGCCGGCTCCGGGGCCTGCAGGCCCTCCGTCCCCGGCTCGATTGCTGCCCAGGCGGCGGGCAGCTCCTCGGCCAGGGCCGAGCTGCCGCACATCACCGGGTAGTCCCAGGCCGCCCGGGCGATAGTCGCCAGCGCCTCCTGGTCGGTCACATCCAGGATGAGATAATTGCAGCGCGAGCGCAGCCCGCCAATCTCGCGGCGCAGCGCCTCCGCCCCACGGTCCACGGCGGCGTGGTCGAGGTGCGCCACCCGGCGCGACGTCTGCGATTGGAGGATGTCGACCAGCCGGGAGCGCGTCATGGGATGTACCGGGTCGTGGCGGAACTCGGACTCTTCCAGGCGCACACCGTGGACGTAATGCACGCCGTCGACCGTCAGGCGCCCGTTCTTGGGAAAGCCGAGGACGACCAGGGCGAACTCTTGCCCCAGGGCATCGAGCATGGCGTCGAACTCCGGGCCGATGTTGCCGCGGAACACGGAGCACGTCTTGTTAAAGAACTGCCGGCAGCCGGCAGCCTGCAGCTCGAGGGTGGCAGCCCGGACCTTGTCGTAGGCAAGCTCCGCCGGATCGAGGCGCGAGTTGGTGTTCAGGATGGCGACGTCCGGGATCGCCAGGGCCGCGGCGTGGCGGAAGGGGGTTGCCGGGTCGTAGGTGTAGATGTGCACCAGGTAGCCCGCGTTGGCGAACATGCTGCCAATGTCGTTGGCGCCGGTGATGTCGTCGGCGACGACGCCCATTTTCATCTGGCCCATCTCCTGCGCGGGTAGTAGCCGGCCCTCCCAAAGTCATCCGGGCGCCGGCCGGTGCCGCCGGCGGTCGCAGCTGTCAACATAACTTTAGCGCTCGGCTCTCGGCGCCGGCCGCCCTGGCGTTCATAGACATAAACAGGGCACCTGCGTGGTAGCGCAGGTCGCCTCGAGACATATCGACATAACTCCGAAACGTGCCTCTCGGCCCCAGCCGCCTGGCCTTCTATAAACATAACTCTAACACGCTCGTATTCCAGCCGGCGATCGTCAGCCGCCGGTCGCCGGGCGGCACACCTTGCCAGGTGACGAGCACCTCGTGGGCCTCACCGGGCAAGAGCACAAAATAGTTGTCGTCGAAGGCGGCATAGCCCGGGGCCTCCAGGTCACGGGCGTCCTCTAACCAGACCATGAGGGCCGCCGTGTCGCCCCGGTTGCGAAGCGCCACGCGCTGGCGCCCGGCGTCTTGTGGCGCCGGAAGCTGGTCCGGCCCGAGCAAGGCGCGGCCGGTGTGCGCCTCCAGGTCGGTCGTGGGCGCTGACAGGAGCGGCGCCAGGCTCGCCCCCTTGACAAACAAGTACCGGTTACGCGACAGCACCTCGCCGTTGCCGCGGGTGAGGCACAGGTCGAGGAAGAACACCTCGTCATCAATGTCCGGCAGCGCGTGCGTAACGCACGCCAGGCGAGCCGCGGAATCGGCCCGGCAGGTCACCGGCTGGGAGCGGGCCAGGTACAGCCGCCCGCTCGCCCCGACGAGGGCCAGGTGCAGGACCGCGGCCAGGTCGCCCTGCCAGGAGTTATGGCTCCACACCTCGGCCTCGAAGGTTTCGTGGCCAGCCCACGCCTGCCGCGCGAAACGGGCCGAGATGTGGGCCGGCTCATAGGCCGCGGCGACGGCATAGTACGCCGGCTTGGGGCGGGCGTAATAGTCGACGGCCGAGGTGCAGGCGGCCATGGGGTAGGGTTCGTTGAACTGCCAGGGCAGCGTGCCAGAGCAGTGGTACTTGCGCCGCCGGTCGGCCTCCACGGCGTAGCGCAGCCCGCCGGCTTGCAGAAATTGGGCAGCGCGCACCGTGCTGGCGACGTCGGGCAGCTCACCGAAGGCGTCGCGGAGTGTCCTCTCTTTGAGCCACCAGGCCCCCCGGTGGAACCAGGCCGGGTTCTCCAGGCTCACGGGCCACTGCCGGTCGGGCGCGATGGTGGCGTCCAGCGTGCGCCGGTTGGTGATGCCCTCCACGCCAAACTCGGAATGGAGCAGGGCGGCGCCGCGGTTGTAGAGGGTGTACTGGCCCTCCAGGCCCTGGTGCTCCCAGGGCCCGTGGACGTCGTGCATGCCCGCGGGGTTCCTATCCAGGACCTCCAGGCAGTTGTTGAATTCGGGCCCCGATGGCGACGTGGGCAGCCACAGCCGGTCGGGGTCGTGTTCGCGGGCGGCGGCTGCCAGGGCAGCGATGGCCGGGTGGCTCTCGTCGAGCGGGCTCCCAGTGGGCGTGGCCAGCTCGTTTCCGCCGCACCAGATCGCCAGCGAGGGGTGGTTGCGCTTGCGGGCCACAATCTGCCGCGCTTCGGCGGCGAGCATGGCGACAAAGGCCTCGTCGCCGGGTGGTGTGTTCTCGATTCCCGAGCTGGACTGGATGAACTCCTGCCACACGAGGATGCCCAGCCGGTCGCAGTGATCGTAAAAGGCTTCCTTCTCAATGAGACCACCGCCCCAGACCCGCAGCAGGTTGACGTGGGCCGAGCGAGCCAGCTGCAGGAGCTGCTCCAGCTTGGCCGGCCGTTCGGGACCGTAGAGCACGTCCATAGGCACCCAGTTCCAGCCCTTGAGGTAGAGCCTGCGACCGTTGACTACCAGGGTGTAGGGCCGGGCGGCGGACGAGGCGGGCGCACCCCGGCGGGCGACGTCGTTGGCGGCCCACTCCAGGCGGCGGATGCCGAAGGATACGTGCTGCTCATCCGACGGCGCACCGGGAGCCTCCGGGTCGACGACGCGGACCTCGGCACGGTACAGGGGCTGCGGGCCCGAGCCATTGGGCCACCACAGGCGGGGCAAGCCGACTTCGAGGGCCGTGGAGAAGCGGCCGGCGCCGGCCGTCAGGTCCTGCTCGCCGGCAGCGCGAGCGACGATCTGGCCCTCGGGATCGCGGATCGCCACCTCAACGGCTGCCCGGGCCGGGGGGTCCGATGATAGGTCAACCTCGACCTGGACGTTGGCCCTGGTCAGGCGCTCTTCCAGGAGCGGGCGCACCCAGACGTCCTCGATGCGCACCGCGCCGCTCACCTCCAGGCGCACCCCATCCCAGATGCCCAGGTGGACCAGGCGCGGGCAAAAGTCCCACCAGTAGTTCATGCGCGTCTTGTGCGTGCGTACCAGGCTGGTGCGACTCACCTGGGGCTGCTCCACGGGCGCGGGCTCGAGGACCACTGCCAGGAGGTTCTCCCCGTTCAAGTGCAGGTGCTCGCCGGCCTCAAAGGTCGCCGGGGTGAACATGCTGCGGTGCTCGCCCAGCTTCTGGCCGTTGAGGTAGAACGCGGCTGCATAGTCGACACCCTCGAAGCGCAGCCGGACACGCCGGCCCCGGTGCTCGGACCCGACGCGAAAGGCCTTCTTGTACAGCCAGGTGCGCTGTGAGGCCCACTCGGCCAGGAGCGTGTTGCGGCCGGTGTAGGGGTTCGAGATCTCGCCTGCCCGCCACAGGTCGTGCTGCACGCTGCCCGGCACCGTCGCCGGCAGCCAGCCGAGGTGGTCCCGGCTGCCCGGCTTCTCGGCGTCGCGCCACACCCAATCCAGGCCGACGTATGGCTTGCACAGCCAATCGCTGCCGTCGAGGGAGATGGTGGTCACGTTGCAGTCTCCGGCACTGGGTCTTCGATGAGATTCACCTCGACGGCGGGGCGAGAGGCATCACGCGGCAGGCGAAAGCTCTTGATCTCGCTCGGCCCGAAGGCCGCCTCGACGGTGCGCGGCGCACCCCCGGCTGCGCCGTGCCCGCAGTCCAGCCGGATGATGGCCCGGGACGTGGCGCGGCCGGACGTTTCCACGGCGCGCAGCACCAGGCCGTCGCCGTCCTCTGCCTGCTTCAGCGCGGTGACCAGGACGTTGTCCGGCTCGACCCGCAGGAAAGAGCCGGTGAGGGGCAGGCGGTCCGTGCCCTCCTCATCCGCGCCGGCCAGCGAGGCAGACATGGCGACGGGCTGCTGGTTCAGCTCGGCCGCGTGGCGAACGGTGCCGGCCTGCTCCCAGCTGCCGCGATGGGGCAGCAGAGCGTACGTGAAGCGTTGGACGCCCTGGTCGACAAAGGCATAGTCACGCTCGGGCTCGGGCTCCGCGGGTACATGGTGGGCATAGATGGGGCTACGCAGCACCGTCAGCCCCACGTCGCGGACGTTGACGTCGACGCTGTACTTGCCGTCGTTGAGCAGGCTGAGGCCGTAGGGCACATCCGCATCGCGGGCGGTGCCCGAGATGTCCACCCAGCTCTGGATAGGCTCCTCCTCGCCGTTGGCAAAGCGCTCTATCCGGCCGTAGGGGATTTCGTGGGTGATTTTCATATACTTGACGTTCACCGGGAAGCGCAGCTTGAGCACCTTGTGCTGCTCCCGCCAGTCGACCGTCACCTGCACGTCGACGCGGTCCAGGTCGCGATAGAGGGTAAAGCTCTGCACCAGGTGCGAGGCACCCCACGAGCTCTCGACGCGCAGGACGGCCTTGACGGGCCCGAACTCGGCCAGCCGGATGCGCGCCGCGCCAAAGACACCGGCCTCCTCGTCAAAGCGAAACATGTTGTGGCTCCAGGTGTCGCCCGGGTCCAGGAGGACCACGGGCCGGGCGGCGGGACCGGCCAGGACCTCCACACCGGCCTCCTTGTCATAGAGGCTGGCCACATGGCCGGTCTGGGGGTCAAAGGTGAGGCGCAGGCGCCCGTTTTCGAGCGTCGCCTCACCGGCCTGCAGAGGGCCGGCATCCGCCTGGGGGCCGCCGGGCACCAGGCGGTAGACGCGGTAACCCAGGGCAGGCAGCTCTGCCAGGAAGCAGATGCGGCTGCGGCCGCCGGCTGTGGCCTGCGACTGGACACGCTGCATAGCCACGGGGCGTCCCTCGTCATCCGCCAGGGCGTCGTCCTCGGCCAGGCTGCCCACCTCCAGCTCCACGGGAGCACGGACCGGCCAGGCGTGGGCGTTAAAGACGGCGATGGGCCGCACCCTCTCCCCTGTCCAGGGCAGCGACCCGCGATCCCCGGGCGGCACCCGCACGCGCCACGCCAGCGACTGGACGGCACCGTTGAGGGCGCGCCCGGCGATGGCCATGGCCTCGCCGTACAGGTGTTGGGCGTCCTCGTAGGCTGCCTCGAGGCTGGTGCCGGCCAGGACGTCGTGGAACTGGTTAAAGAGCACGTTCTTCCATGCATGGGTCAGGTCGGAGGGATAGGGCCGGCCGGTGGCCCAGTTGGCGATGGCCGACCACTTCTCAGCCCGCAGCAGGGCGTTCTCGGCCCGGCGGTTCCAGTACTTGACCGCGGAGTGGGCTGAGTAGCAGCCGCTGGCGTGGTGCTGCAGGTCGTCGTGGACGACGGGCAGCAGCCAACCGGCGCCGTTCACGGCCTCGAAGAAGGCCGTCGTGGTGCTAAAGGCCAGGCGTGGCAGATCGGGCGCGCCGTCGATGCGGCGAATGCTCTCGATGTTGGCCCGCGTGGGGCCGCCGCCGTGGTTGCCCACGCCGTAAAAGCTCATGAAGTGCGTCAGCGGCTCCTTGATCTCGCCGGCGCAGCGGCGCAGGTGGTTCTCCAGGTCCTGGCCCCAGGTGCAGTATTCGAAGGGGATGCGAAAGGCAAGGACCCGGGAGCCGTCGTCCGACTCCCACCAGAACAGCCGGCCGGGCAGGCCCTTTTCGTGGGGGCCGGGCCGGAGGAAAACATAGGCATCGAGGCCGCTCTTCTTCAGGATCTGGGGCAGCATGCCGTTGTGGCCAAAGCTGTCGGCGTTAAATCCGACGCGGGCCAGGACGCCAAACTTCTGCCGGAAATAGTTCTGCCCGTAGAGCGCCTGGCGGACAAACGACTCGCCACCCGGCACGTTGCAGTCCGGCTCCACCCACCAGCCGCCGACGATCTCCCAGCGCCCCTCGGCCACGCGGGTGCGGATCTCGTCGAACATGGCCGGGTCGACCTGCTCGACCCACTCGTAAAAGGCCGCCGAGCTGGCCGTGAAGAAAA
This sequence comes from Anaerolineae bacterium, assembly GCA_041300865.1. Classification (GTDB taxonomy): domain Bacteria; phylum Chloroflexota; class Anaerolineae; order JAAYZQ01; family JAAYZQ01; genus JAAYZQ01. Next base: position 1,901 of record JBFYTF010000371.1, on the reverse strand, counting down.
AGTCGGGGTACTCTATCATGCGGTCGAGGGCCGAGCGAAAGGTGGCCAACACCTCGTGAAAGCCCTCGGGCCATTGCCAGAGCCAGACCGGATCGATGTGGGCGTTGCCAATCATATGCATGACCGGCGTCGCCCCTGCCCCCTCTGCCCGCTCCGCCGCGCTGCGGTGACCATTGTCTTCAGGTCGAGGGGAGCCATTCCCCCCTTCCCTGGCAGGCAAGGGGGCCAGGGCGGTCAGGTTGCCCAATTTCTCTTCGCTCATGGGGTACCTCCTCAACCGCCGCTGCCGGCCGCGCCCCCGGGGTCGGGGTTGACCACCGTCGTGCGCCGCACGCCGGGGTCGACAAAGACGTCGCGGTCGTCATCGCTGCGGGTCGAGAACTCGGACACGACCGCGCCCTCGGGCCCGGCCTGGAACCAATGGGGGGTGTCAGGCGCCAGGGTGGCCTGATCCCCGGGGTGGAGCACGACCTCTCGCCAGACGGTGTAGTAGGCCCGGCGGTGGGCCGGCGGCCTGGCCAACGGCCGGGGCTCCGCCTCGCCGGGCAGGTAGAGGTAGAGGGTTCCCCACCGGCAGCGAAAGGTCTCTTCCTTGCCGGGGCTGCCCTCCACCGGCGGGTGGCGGTGCTCGGGGCAGGTCTGGCCGGGCAACAGCACGAGCTCCTTGGCACAGACCCGGTCTGTGTTTACATAGGTCACAAGCTGCAAGCCCGTCTGCCACAGCTCGCCCAGTCCAAAGTCGGCAACCTCGATGCGCTGCGACTCCAGGGGAGACAGGGCGATGCCGGCCCGCGCGAGGTAGTCGCGCGCCAGCTGGCGGGCCATCTCTAATTCCGATCGGGTGATCATCCGTCCTCCAAACCTATCACGTGCCCTCCGCACCGTTGGCAACCACCGTCACCAGCGCTTCGGCACACTGTCCCAGGTGGACGCCGTCGACGGTCACGTCGGCGGCAACACGAGCCCGCCGGGCGGTGAGGCCGGCGGGCGGCACCAAAAAAAAGCGGGCCCGGGCCGTGCCACCCGGCACGAGGCTCAGCCGGACTTCGCCCGGCGCTGCGCGCCAGGCGCGCGGCACCACCGGCCGGACCAGCACCTCACCCGGCAGCGCCGGGTTGCTGCCCGCGGGCGGCTCCTGGCTGAGGACCACGGCAAAGGCTGTCTCCAGCCCGGCGGGAATGGCCGCCTGGTCAGGATCGATGTGGACTTCGAGGCCACCGCCGGCCGGCTCGGAGCCGGCCGGCAGCAGGTCGCGGTGCAGACTCTCCAGGACCGTCGCCCGGGCGAGGAGGTCTTCCAGATAGCCGGGCTCCACGTGCAGTGGCTCAAAATGCCCGGGCAAGATCAGGTCCGGGGCCAGCCGGCAATAAAGCTCGGCTGCGCGGCGATAATCGCCGGCCTCGAACCCGTTCTTATAGACATAATTCCACCGCCCCCCGGCGTCGTCCTGGAATTGGTCGCCCACGGCCAGCACGCGCCGGCCGTCGACTTTGAAGGCGATGGCCACAGCATGGCGGGTGTGGCCTGGTTGTGGGTAGAGGGTCAGCTCGTACTCCTGCCAGTGCAGCGGCTCCACCAGTGGCAGGCGGCGATCGACGGGGATCGGATCGTACCACAGGCAGGGCAGGTCGTAGCGCCAGGGCTCTTCCAGGATGTCGGCCATGCCCTCCGGGGCCCACACCTGGCAGCCCTCTACCGCGCGCAGCAGGTTGAAGCCGGCCACGTGGTCGTCGTGAGAGTGTGGGGGCAGCACGGCGTCGACGCGCTCCCCGCCGAAGTGGCGCTTGAGGGTTGCCAGGGTGTAGAGCCAGGGCCGGCGCGAAGCCCGGTCGGTGCCGGCCGGGATGCCGGTGCAAAAGTCGTAGCCAAAGTCGATGAGCAGTGCCCTGCCGCTCTCGGAG
>JBFYTF010000041.1:0-8976 GCA_041300865.1 Anaerolineae bacterium | reverse complement strand
CGCGGATGATCTCGGGTCGCAGCAGGCTGACGACGTAGGAAGCGACCGAGTACTTGTAGCCGGGGAGCAGCTCTTCGGTGACCGCCGCGCCACCCACCACGTGCCGGCGCTCGACCACCAGCACGCGCTTTCCGGCCCGCGCCAGGTAGGCCGCTGCCGTCAGCCCGTTGTGGCCGCCGCCGGCCACTACCACGTCCACGTTGTGCAGATCGCTGTTAGCCATGGCCGTCCCTAGCCTCGTCTGCTCCGCGCGTCAGGCCCGCCTGCGCGCGGGATCGAGAAAGGGCAAGTTGACGACGCGGGCGGCCGCCCTCTGGCGGCGATGCTCGACCGTCACCTCCATCGACAGCCTCTCTCCCGGCCGGGCATGGCGGGCTTGCACGTGGGCCAGGGCCACGTAGCGCTTGAGCAAAGGGGACCAGGCACCACTCGTCGCATAGCCCACCTGGCGGCGCTCGTCATACAGCGCCGCGCTGCCACGCCAGGCCGTCGTAGGCAGCTGGGGAGGCAGTCCTTCGGCGGCGTACAGTCGTTCCAGTGCTCCCCAGTCAAGCTCCAGGCCCACGAGCTGCCACCCGGATCCCCGCCGCTTCTCCTCCCTCAGCGCTCGCCAGCCGTTAAAGGGTGCGGCCTCGAGGTCTACCGCCCAGCCCAGGTTGATCTCGAACGGCGAAGACGCCTGCGTTTCGACGTCGACCCGGGGTGCCGGCACATAGTCCACCTCGATGAGGATCAGCCCAGCCTCAACGCGGGCCAGATCCAGCGCCAGAAGCCCGGCCGGCAGGAGGCCGTAGGCCTCGCCCGCCGCCATGAGCGCATCCCAGGCATCCGTCGCCCTGGTGGCCTCGACCCAGATTTCGTAGCCCAGCTCGCCGGTGTAGCCCGTGCGGGTGATGGTGGCCGGGATATCGCCCAGGCTGGCCTGAAGCAGACGAAAGGGGCGCAGGACCTCCATCCCCGCGGCGGGCTCAACGACCTGGCGCAGGATCTGACGAGAAGCCGGGCCCTGCAGCGCCAGGCCGGCGAGCCTTTCCGACTCGTCTTCGACTTCCACCTCCATCCCCAGGGCGTTGTCTGCCAGCCAGCGCAGATTGGGCTCGGCCGCGGTGAGGCGCAAAGCGTTCGCCTCCAGGCGGGCCACGAGCCCGTCGTCGATCACCTTGCCCTCGGCGTTGCACCACGGGGTGTACATCACCTGGCCCACCGCACAGCGGCTCAGGTCGCGCGTCACGATGCGATCCAGCAGGCGCAGGGCGTCTGGGCCACGCACCAGGTACTTGTAGATGGGCGAGACGTCGATGAGGGCGGCTGCCGAGCGAATGGCCCAGTACTCCCGGTCGTGGTGCATTTCGTACGAGGCGGCGGCCAGGTAGCCAGACCAGCCGCGCCAGTTCTGCGCCTGGCAAAGGGCCGAGGTCCGGGCGTAGAGGGGAGTTCCTCTGAGCACTACTCCTCCTTGAAGGGCGGGCTGCACGCGGTGGTCCGCCCGGCGACGGACTGACAGTCCGTCCTACGCAATCTGCGTGAGGGGGCGGGTTGCATTCCGAGCAGTGGGCGACCCGCCGGCGATGGAAGGACCAAGCAGGCGGCGTCGGTGCGCACCTGGCTCCGAGGTCAGCAGGAATTATAGCTCAGGAGAGCAGGCGTGTCAAATGAAGCCGGCCGGGGTCGTGGCATTCAGATCCGTGACGGCTGGGGTTGCCATTCGCCTATCCGTCTGGCCGCAAGCATTGGTTGGCGCCGACCTTGGCCGCCCCCGGAGCCAAAAAAGAAGTTTGACAGGAACCGCTTCTTGTGCTACAATATGCTCGTTTATGCACCGCGGCGCGTGCTTGCGGGCTAACCAGTGCCCAGCCGAGCAACCCCCACCGGGCAGACGTTTGACGCTTTCCCGAGAACGCGCCCCGGTCAACTCTCCCGTTCTTGCCACGTCGCAAGAGAGCCCAGCAGCGCTGTTGGCCTTACGGCCGCCACGAACAGGCGCCGGAAGCAAGCGGCTCTGAGGCATCGTCCTGCCGCCCAACGCTGCCAGCGGTGGGCTACCCCTTACCTTGGGAACGCGCACCACTCGCAGCTTGCCCGCACAGGAGGTGAGAAGAAGAGATTCCCGCGTCCCTGCACCCGAGCCGGAAGCCAGTCAGGCTCCGGCGTGGTTCCGTGACCGGTACCAGATCCTGCCCGCGCGAGCAGGAGCCGGCAGACAGAGAATCCGGGGTTTGTCCAACGCCGCCCACACCCCACCCGATCATAAACTTATGGACAGACTAAGGAGAAGAGCGACATGAAATTCAAAGTGTGGAGCTGGATCACCCTGATGTTGGTCCTCGCCACCGTCATCTCGTGCGGTGCCAACGAGGGGACCAACACCGGTGCGCTCGAAACACCGGTCGACACCGACGTGGAGACGACCCCCGAGGCCACCGCCGAGGAGATGACGACGCCTGAGGCCACCGCCGAGGAGATGACGACGCCTGAAGCCACCGCCGAGGAGATGACGACGCCCGAAGCCACTGCCGAGGAGATGACGACGCCTGAAGCCACTGCCGAAGAGATGACGACGCCTGAAGCCACTGCCGAAGAGCCAGCCCCTGTGGGCGAAGGCGAGGGGCCGGCCCTGAACGCGGACGTTTCGGGCCAGATCGAGCTCTGGCACTTCTGGGCTTCGCCTGTGCGCCGTCAGGCTCTGCGGCGTGTCATCGCCATCTGCCAGCAGGAGCTGCCCAACATCGAGGTCGTCGACACGGTCAAGCCGTTCGGCGACATCTGGACGGCCAACATCGCCGCCGTCGCTGCCGGCTCGGGCATGCCGGACGTCATCGTCTCCGACCGCCCCCAGCTGGCAAAGGACGCGGCAGACGGCATCTACATGAGCCTGCAAGAATTGGCCGACCGCGACGGCGTCACCCAGGACCAGTTCTACGACTGGGCCTGGCAGCAGACCGCTTACGAAGACGAGACCTACGGTATCCCCTTCGAGACCGACATCCGCGTTCTCTTCTGGAACAAGCAAGCCTTCGAGGAGGCCGGGCTCGATCCGGAGGATCCGCCCGAGACCTGGGAGGAGCTGGAGACGTATGCCGACGCCCTGGATATGACCGAGGGCGGCCTGGAGCGCATCGGCTTCTTCCCGCTCATCAACATCGGCCCTGACATCTGGGCGTACACCAACGGGGCCGACATGATCGCCGAGGACGGGACGCCGCAGATCAACAACCCCAACATGGTCGAGACCGTGGAGTGGATCAAGGGCTGGGTCGACCGCTACGGCGGCTGGGATGCCATCCAGGCCTTCCGCAGCCAGTTTGCTGCCCCGCCTAACGATGCCTTCATGAGCGGTAAGGTGGCCATGATCACCGATATCTATGGCTACAACAGTGTCCTGTCGTTCTACCGGCCGAACGTCACCCTGGCCGACGGCACGCAGGAACGGATGGAGTGGGGCATCGGGCCGCTGCCCTATGGCGAGGAGCCGGGGAACTGGAGTGGCGGCTTCTCGCTGTCGATCCCCACGGGTGCGGCCAACGCCGAAGCAGCCTGGGAGTGGATCAAGTGCGCCACCGGCGCTGAAGGCCAATCGTCGTGGGCGCGCGACACTCAGGCCCAGCCCACCCACCTGGTGGCCGCGGAGGACCCGGTCCTCCTGGCCGAGCCGTCGTGGGCGGTGGTCGAGGAATCGCTGGGCTACAGCACCGGCGGTATCTATGTCGCGGGTTATCCGAACTGGTATGAGCAGGTGAACCAGCGGCTGGAGCAGGTCTGGGCAGGCAACATGACGCCACAGGAGGCGTTGGACGAGGCGCAGGCCGCCGTCGAAGCGGAAGTTCAATAGAGCCTGACGGGCTGTACCGTGGCTGGGGCAGCCGCCGCGCTGCCCCAGCCCGGGGCCAGGCAGACAATAAGGAGGAACTACATGGCAGCTCGTCAGTCTGGCGCGCGCCGCGCCTTCTTGCGCCCCGCCGTCAGAGAAGAGATCACCGGCTGGCTGTTTGCCAGCCCCTGGATCATCGGCTTTTTGCTCTTTACCGCCGGGCCGATGCTCTTTTCGCTGTACACCAGTTTCACGGAGTATAATATCCTCCGGCCCCCGGAGTGGATCGGAACGGAGAACTATGTCAACCTCTTCACCAACGACCCTCTGTTCTTCAAGGCGCTGTCGAACACCTTCTGGATGGTCATCGTCAAGATCCCCATCGTCGTCGTCTTCTCCATCGCCATCGCCCTGCTGCTGAACCTTGATCTGCCCGCAGAAAAGGGCTTCCGGACCATCATCTACCTGCCCAACGTCCTGTCGGGCATCGCCGCCATCTTTCTATGGCAGTGGATCTTGTCGCCCAACGGCCTGTTCAACAACTTCCTGGAGCTGTTCGGCATCAACGGGCCCGCCTGGTTCGCCGACCCGACGTGGACCAAGCCGGGGATGGTCGTCATGGGCATGTGGTGGATCGGAGGTAACATCATCATCTACCTGGCCGGCCTCAAAGGCATCCCCAACGAGCTGTACGAGGCCGCGGCGATCGACGGCGCACAGCGCTTGACGACCTTCCGCTACATCACCCTCCCGCTGCTGACCCCGACCATCTTTTTCCAGGTCGTGACGGGTATCATCGGCACCTTTCAGATCTTTACAACGGCCTACATCCTGTCCGGCAAGGACTTTGCCTTGGGCGGCCCCGGCCAATCGATGCTCTTCTACGTCCTCTACCTGTACAACCGCGCCTTTGGCAAGGTCGGGCCGCGAGGCCTGCAAATGGGCTATGCCTCGGCCATGGCCTGGATCCTGTTTGTGATCATCCTGATCATCACCCTGCTACAGCTCCGGCTAGCACGGCGCTGGGTCTATTACGAGTCAGGCGAGTAAGAAAATGGAAGTGGAACGAGTCTTTGAGACCGCCGCTGTTGAGCCCAAGGCGATCGACTCTGCCAAGCGAAGGACGGGCATCTTCCGGCCGCCGCCGGCGGGGCGAGTGATGGCCTTCCTGCTCCTGATCCTCATCAGCTTCCTGTTCCTGGCACCCTTTGTGTGGATGATCTCCACGTCGCTCAAAGCGCCAAGTGACCTCGCCGGCACCAACTGGATCCCGGAGCGGCTCGCCTGGGAGAACTATCGCGATGCCTTCAGCTTTGGCCAGTGGCGGCAATGGACGATCAACACGGTGATCATTGTCGTCTTGAGCGTGGTAGGCATGGTCCTCTCCTCCTCGCTGGTCGCATACTCCTTTGCCAGGCTGCGCTGGCGCGGCCGTGACGTGCTCTTTGCGTTCGTCCTGGCGACCATGATGCTGCCCGGCGTGGTGACCATGATCCCGCAGTTCGTCCTCTTTGCCAAGCTGCCGGCCTTTGGCTTTCAGCGCTCGCCGGTGTGGACCAACACTTTTCTGCCCCTCATCGTCCCGGCCTGGACCGGCGGTGCCTTCTACATCTTCTTGCTGCGCCAGTTCATGCGCGGCATTCCGCTGGAGCTGTCAGAAGCGGCCAAGATCGACGGCGCATCGGAGCTGCGTATCTGGTGGAGCATCGTCATGCCCATGACCAAGCCGGCCCTGGCAGCCGTCGCCATCTTTACCTTCCAGGGCGCGTGGCAGGACTTTATGGGACCGCTGCTCTACCTCCAGAGCGAGAGCAAGTACACGCTGCAGCTGGGCCTGCGGCAGTTCGAGGCGGCAGCCGGTGGGGCCCCGGCCTGGAACTGGCTCATGGCCGCCAGCCTGATGGTCATGCTGCCCGTGCTCGTCGTGTTCCTCGTGCTCCAGCGGCACTTTGTCGAGGGCATCTCCCTCACCGGGATGGGAGGGCGCTAGCAGCTTGTCCCAGCCCGCCATCCCGCCGGCGCCGGGCGGACGGCCAGGCCGGCCCGCAGAGGCCGGGGGCTGGCAGTGCCGGCTTGGACAAGGGGTGGGCAGTGCCCCCACGCAGCACGAATGCAGCGGCCGCGCACCAGGCAGGAGCGTCACCCCATGGAGCGCCTGACCTCGCGCCAGCGCATGCTCCTGGCCATGACCAACCGGCAGCCAGACCGGGTGCCGGTCGCCCCGGACATTTCCAACATGATCCCCGCCCGGCTGACCGGCAAGCCTTTCTGGGAGGTCTACTATTTTGCCGACCCGCCGCTGTGGCGCGCCTACATCGAGGCCGTGCGCTATTTTGGCATAGACGGCTGGTTCATCGATGGCGCCATGCGCTACCGCTGGCCTCACGACCGGCGCGAGATCGTCGAGGACATGGCCAAGACGGCGGAGCGCTGGGTGGTGCGCACGCGCGGGCGCCTCGACGACTTGCCGTACGGCTATGAGACGACCTACTACCTCGCCGACCCTCCGACCCGTACACGCCGGCCCATCACCGACGTCGACGCGCAGTGGCCCCTCCTCGAAAAGTGGTTCGCACCGCCCGTGGGCTATGACGGGGCGCTGCTGCACCGGCAGCGGCAGGAGCTGGGCGAGCTGGGAGCCTTTGGCGTCTCGATCCCTTATCCTGGATTTCACACCTGGTTTGACCTCTTTGCCGGTGGGCTCATGGACCTCAGCACCTGGTACTACTTTCGACACGATATTATCGAGGCGCTGCGCGAGCTGCACGAGCGCCAGGTGCTGGCCATGATGGCCATGGTCCTGGAGCAAAGGCCCGATTTTGTCCTTCTCAGCGGTTCAGGGACGATCACCCTCCAGTCACCCGCGATTGCCCGCGAGCTGTCGCTGCCGGCCATCCAGACGATGACGCGCATGGCCCGCGAGGCCGGCGTGCCGACGATGCTCCACTCGTGCGGCAAGGAGCGCGAGCTGGTACGTTGGTGCGCCGAAGAGACGGACCTCAACTGCGTCAATCCACTGGAGGTGCCGCCGATGGGCGACTGTGATCTGGCGGAGGTGAAGCAGGCGCACGGCCAGCGGCTGGCCCTCATGGGCAACCTGCACACCACGAGCGTCATGCTCTTTGGCACCCCGGCCGATGTGGAACAGGCGGCCCGGGCTGCCATCGACGCCGCCGGCGCCGGCGGAGGCTTCATCCTGTCCACTGGGGACCAGTGTGGCCGCGACACGCCCGACGAAAACATCCGGAAGCTGGTGGAGGTGGCTCAAACCTATGGCCGCTACTGGTAAGGCAACGCTACGTACTCTCCCGCTCCTCCTCCTGTGTGCTGCCCTCGCCGCCTGTGGAGGAGCGGGCGCCACGCCCACGACCGCGCCGGCGGCCGCGCTCAGCCCAACCTCCGCCGCGACGACACCGCCGCAGGCCACCCCGGCGGCTGGCGTCGTGCCCGGCCCAAGCGCAACCCCCACCCTCGCGCCCGGCACCTACCGCAACCCGGTACTCGACCGGGACTTTCCCGACCCGGACCTGCTACAGGCCGGGGACGTCACCTACGCCTACGCCACGAACGGCAACGGCCAGCACGTGCAAGCTGCACGCTCGGAGAACCTCGTCGAGTGGACACCTCTGCCCGACGTCCTCCCGGAGCTGCCCGTCTGGGCCGTCCAGGACTTTGGCTGGACATGGGCGCCGGAGGTGGCAGCCACGGGCCAGGCGCCCGCCTACGTCCTCTACTTCACCACGCGCTTGGCCATCGGCCACGGGGGCATCCAGTGCATCGGCCTCGCGACGGCGTCCGTACCGGAAGGTCCTTTCCAGTCCCAGGGTGACACGCCCTTTGTCTGCCAGCAGAACCGGGGCGGCTCGATCGACGCGTCCCTTTTTGTCGACGAGGACGGCACACGCTACCTGCTGTGGAAGAATGACGGCAACTCCATGGGCGGCCAAAGCTGGATCCACATCCAGCGGCTCGCCGCCGGCGGCCTGGCCCTCGAGGGCGAGCCGGTCCAGCTCATCACCGCCGGCCAGCCGTGGGAGGGCATCCTCGTGGAGGGACCGACCCTCTGGCTGCACGCCGGCCGCTACTACCTCTTCTATTCGGCCAACGACTTTGCCAGCCCACGCTACGCGACGGGCTATGCCGTCGCAGACGATCCGCTGGGTCCCTACGAAAAGGCGGGGGGCCCTCTGCTGGCCACCGACCTGCGCGCGCAGGTCATCGGCCCCGGCGGACAGGACGTGTTCGCCGCCCCTGATGGCGAGACCTGGATCATGTTCCACGACTGGTCGCCGGCCGGCTACCGGCACCTCAACCTCGTCCCTCTCAGCTGGCAGGACGGGCTACCGGCCGTCGAGCTGGACGCCGGGCCCTGGGCGGCGCCCTGAGCGCGTGCATAGGAGTGATCATTTGGCCGAGATAGTGGACCACGCCACCGGCAACGCTAGCCTGACACCCCGGCAGCGCTTCGCCGCAGCCCTCGAGCGCCGCCCCTTGCTCGGGCGAGTGCCCCACTTCGAGCTCGTCTTCTACCTGACGATGGAGGCCCTGGGCAAGGTCCACCCTCTGCACCGTGACTATCGCCAATGGAGCCAAATGGAGACCAAGGAGCGCGATCTCCATCGCCGCGACATGGCCGCCACCTTTGTGGCCACTGCCGAGCGCTACGAGCACAGCGCCATATTCGTCCATCCCAACCCCGGACGCCGCGAGGAGACGCAGCTCCTTGTCGATCTGATCCGCGAAGCGACCGGTGACCGCTACTTCCTGATGATCCATGGCGACGTGACCTACGACATCCCACCCGGGGAGAAGCTGGCCGAGTTCTGCTACCGCCTCGCCGACGAGCCGGAGAAGGTCAAGGCCGAAGCCGCGGCGAGGGTCGATGCCGCCCTGGAGCGGGCGGCGTGGTACCAGAGGCACGGCGGGCTCGACGGCATGGCCCTCTGCTCCGACTACTGCTTCAACACCGGCCCATTTCTCAGCCCGGGACAGTTCTCCGAGTTCGTGGCCCCCTACCTGGCCCGGCTCATCCAGGGCTACCGCGACCTGGGCTTTTACACCATCAAGCACACCGACGGCAACTTCATGCCCATCCTCGATCAACTCGTCCAGGCAAACCCCCACGCGATCCACTCGCTCGATCCGCAGGCCGGGGTCGACATTGCCGA
>JBFYTF010000036.1:0-112005 GCA_041300865.1 Anaerolineae bacterium | reverse complement strand
TCGTCGTGGCCGAGCTGCAGGCCGAAAAAGCCACCGCGGATGTCGTCGCTCCAATAGGGGCTGCGCTCGCCGGCCAGGTAGGGCAAGAAACAGGCACCACCCGCGCCCGGCTCGATCTCGGCTGCGGCCGTTACCCACGCTTCAAAGGTCACCCCGCGCGCCTCAGCCCGGGCCAGCTTCTCATACGCCCACTGCAGGCTGGCGCCCGTCGTGGACGAGACGCCGCCGAGCATGGGATAGGGGCCAAAGGGATAGACGTACAACCGGTCCAGTCGGTCATGCACCTCCTGCCCGGGGGGCAGGGGGGCAAAGACCATGGATGAGCTGCCCAGGGAGCAGGTCACCCGGCCGGGCCGGGGAGGAGCGGCACCGAACAGGGCCGCCACGTCGCCCATGCCCACCACGACACGCACCCCGGGACTGAGGCCCAGGCTGCGAGCCACCTCCGGGCGGAGCACACCTCCGTCACCGTCGGCCGGGCGGATGGGCGGCAGGACGTCAGGATCCAAGCCGGCCAGGGCCAGGCGCTCGACGGCCCAGGTACGGCTGGTCCAGTCCAGGAGCGCCGCGCCGCCGGCCTCGGTCAGGTCGGTGGCGACCTGGCCGGTCAACCGAAAGCGCAGGTAGTCCTTGGGCCACAGCAGGAAACGGGCGCGCGCCAGGCCGGCGGGTTGGTGGCGCGCCAGCCACAGGAGCTTTGGCAGGCTGTAGGTGCTGTTGAGCTGGTAGGGGGGCAGGCCTAGCATCTGCTGCAGCTCTTCCGTCTCCTGCGCGGCGCGACGGTCGAGCCAGAGGATGGTGGGCGGAATGACCTGACCCTGGGCATCGAGCAGCACGGTGGTGTGCATCTGGCCCGTCAGGGCGAGGGCGTCCACCCGCGACAGGGGCCAGCCCTGGGCTGCCAGGCCGGCCAGGGCGGCGACCAGGGCGGCCCACCAGGCTTCGGGATCGGCCTCGGCCCAGCCCGGCTGCGGCGCCTGGTAGCCGTAGCGCTGCGTGTTGCCGGCCAATACCCGGCCGCCGTCCTCGTAGAGCACGGCTTTCAGGGACGAGGTGCCCACGTCGATGGCCAGGATGCTGGCGACCGGGTGGCTCATGACTGCCCGCCTCGCCGCGTGCCTGTTGCAGCCCTACAGCAGCCGGCGCTCACGGTAGTAAGCCCTCGCTTCGGCCAGGATGCGCTCGATGTCTTCGACCTGGCCGGGTGCCAGGGGTGGCGGCGGTGGACCGGCCAGGATCTCGTCCACCCGTTGTTGGGCCAGGTCGAGGGCCGTCTTTTTGCCCTGCGCCACCCACTCCGGATACGTCAGCCGGTCGGCGGCGCGAGGCATGCCCTGCTCCCGCTTCCACCACTTGCGGGTGTGGGCCGTGTTGAGATAGTGGCCCGGGATGGGGCCGACTTTGTGGATCAGGTCCACGGCCAGCGTCTCGTCGCTGACCTCCTCGCCGGCGATGAAGCGGCCGATCACGCGTGCCACGTCGTCGTCGAGCACCGCCTGCACGGGGTGGGCCGAGATCTCGGCCGAGACGGCAAAGTGGAGCAGCAGGTGGTTGGCACCTGATAGAGCGGCCACCAGCCCGGCGATGCCCTTTTCGTAGCCGGCCTGAAAGTCGATGGTCTTGGCGGCAACGTACGACGGCGAGCCGTTGCCGCGCGGCAGGCCATAGCTGCGCCAAACCTGGTTAAAGATGGCATTGTTCAGCGACGCGGCAATGTCGCCGAAAGCCGGCGCGCCGGTCGCCATGTTCAACGGCACCGAAAAGTGGCCGATGATCATGGGGTGCCCCGGCCGGAGCAGTTGGACGAGGACGATCATGGCCAGGTGCTCGGCGCTGCTGACCACCACCGAGCCGGGCACCGTGGCCGGGCCCGTCCCGCCCATGATGCAGCCATCGATAGTGACGATGGCAAAGCCGGCCTCGGCCATGCGGCGGGCGCAGTTGACCGCCTCGCCGCTCCAGGTCAGCGGTGCCGACGAGGTGGCCGCGCCCGAGATCTCCACGCCCGCTGCCTGGGCCATCTGGATGTTAAAGATCTCGCAGTCCTGGGAGTAGCAGGTGGTCTGATGTTTGGTCGAGTACTGCATCTTCAGGGCCACGCCGGTGGGAATGGCCAGCACCGGCGGCACCCCTTCGTGGCCAAAGTAGGGATAGCAGCCCAGGCAGCTGATGGTGGGCAGGGCGTCCAGGACCCGCACGCAGTCCACGTACTCGGCCCGAGTCGGTGGCCGCGGGACAAAGGTGCGGGGGTCGATGGTGTGCATGCCCGACCCGTGGGAAAAGTGCAGGTTATCGCCGCCAAACTCCAGGTCGTTCTGGGGGTCCCTGGCCCGCAGCCGGAAGGTGCGCGGGGCCTTTTGCAGGCACTCTTCCACCAGGGCGGCGGGAAAGCGCACGCGCTGCTCGTCGCGGTCGACGGCGCAGCCGTGGGCCGCCAGGAAGTCGAGCGCCCAGTCGCTCTCGATGCGCACCCCCGTCTCCCACAACACTCGCAGCGTCGCGGCCTGGGTCTCGTGGAGCTGCTCGGCGCAGAGCAGCTCCAGTGGTTTCACCTTCAGGCAATAGCCTGGCATGGTTGCCTCCCTATGCCCCCAGCCCGCCCAGCAGACGGTGGGCAAGACGTGCCGCGCCCGGTGCCGTGGCGTCGTAACCGTCGGCGCCGATGCTGTCGGCGAACTCTTGCGTCACCCCGCCGCCACCGACGATCACCTTGACCCCGTCCCGCAGACCCTCTGCCCCAAGCCGCTCGATCACCAGCCGCTGCTGGGAGATGGTGGTCGTCATCAGGGCCGACATGGCCAGGATGTCGGGCCGGCGGTCCTTGACGGCCTGCACGAACTGGTCGGCCGTGACGTTGACTCCCAGGTCGTGCACCTGAAAGCCCTCGGCGGTCAGCAGGGTACAGACCATCGCCTTGCCGATGTTGTGCAGGTCACCCTGGACGGTGCCCACGACGATCGTGCCGGCCGTGCGGCGCTCGGTGCCCCGTGCCGCGATTTCCGCCTCCAGGATAGGAGTCGCGGCCAGCATGGCGTCGGAGGCACCCAGCAGGTCGGGCAGCCACAGCTCACCCCGGCCAAACTCCTCGCCCACGAAGCGGATGGCAGACGTCAGGGCGTCCAGGGCCGCCAGGGGATCGAGCCCGGCGGCCATCGCCTCGTGGGCCAGGGTGGCGGCGGCTTCCGCGTCATAGTCGAGAACGGCTTGTCTCAGCCCGCCAAGGATGTCGGACATGCTGTCTTTCCTCTCTGCCTGGCTCTCTGCTTGGCTCCTGGCCGGGCCTACGACAGGGGCAGTCCGGCCTTGATGGCCTCGTTGCGTACCTCGTCGTAGATACGCTGCCAATCATCGTGAGGCTTGAGCGCCTGCACGTCGTAGCACTCGGCAAAGCTCTGGCCCTTGGGCGCCTTGCCCAACCGGTCCTCGTACAGGGGCAGGAGCCGGTTGGCCGCGTCGTTGGCCTGGGCACGGCTCATGCCCGCGCAGCCTTTGAACACCTCGCCGGCGAATTGGATCTCGAGCGGGCTCAGGTAGTTGGTGTACTTGCCGCCGGCGCTCCGCGTGCCGGTGCACGACGTGGCCCCTGACACGGCCAGGTTCATCATGCCCACGGCCGATTCCAGCAGCAGCATGTCGGTGGCCGGGCCGGCGCTCTGGTTTACGACCGAGTTGATGCACAGGTGGGTGTTGCGGCTGAGAGCCTGGAAGACGACACTCATCGACCACAGGGCATCGCGGCCGCAGTTGCCCATGTAGCGCATGTCGTAGGGGAACGAGGCGCCGTTGGAGGCCTGGTAGGCCGCGTACAGGAGCAGCGTGCAGGCGATGCACGACACCGTAGCGCCCTCCGGCCCGCCGGCATAACCGCCGATCATCGACCACGAGCCGCCATAGACCCGGCCGTTGCAGTTGTAGGCCTGCGCCAGCTTGTGCAGGTTCTCGTAGGAGGTCTTCATCTCCACGGGCGAGAGGACCAGGACAATGTCGCGCTCGGGCTTGTAGCCGCCCGGCAGCCCGTAGCTGCCCAGGACACCATAGTGGGTCGGCGAGGTGCCGGTCGCATACACGCCCATGCCCTCGCGTCCGGCGCGGCGCAAGGCCTCGTGGGTCGTTTCGGCCTGCCACTTGCCCACGAGCAGCTCGTAAGGCGAGCCGGCGCGGACCGTGCCACCCCACAACGTCTCCACCGACGGGCCCTCGATGCAGTCCACCTGCGGCACGCGGGCAATGCCCTCGAGCACGGGCAAAAAGAGGTCCTCGGTCATGGCGATGCTCAGCGGGCAGACCCAGACCGGCTCCGTCGGGTCGTCGAGGCCGCGGTGCCGGAAGTGGGCAATCTCGTTGCCCTCGCCGAGGGTGAACTCGGCCGGGGCGGCCTCCAGGGCGGCGAGGATCTCGTCGCGGTCAAAGATGATGCGCCGCTGCGTGTCCAGGCACAACAGGCCCACCTCCACGGCCGTGTCCATACCGGCCTGGAAGTACCGGTCGGCCAGGGCATCATCCTGGTTGATGGGGTCGGCCGGGTTGCACGTCTTGAGCAGGCCATACTTGCGCAGGTTAGCGACGATGGTCTGGGGGATGACCTGGGTGTCCCAGGTAAAGGTTTCGCACACCGGGCCATGATGCGCCCTGTGCAGAACCTGCATCAACCGGTCGCGGTCGAGAGACATCTCTTCTCCTCCTTATTGCACAATCAGGGTCTGGGCGGCGGGCGCCTGGCCCGACTGCAGCAAGCGGCGGCACAGGTCGGCGGCCTGCGGCGCGTTTTCGGCCCAGCCATCGGCGCCGATGCGCTGCGCAAACTCGGGCGTCACGGGCCCACCGCCGACGATGACGTAATACTTGTCGCGCTGCCCCATCTCTCGCAGCAGGTCGATGACCTCCTTTTGATAGGGCAGCGAGGCCGTCATCAGGCTGGATAGAGCCAGGATGTTGGCCCGCTGCTCGCGGGCGGCTTTGACAAAGTCGAGGGGCGACACGCTGACGCCGAGGTCGGCGACCTCAAAGCCGCCGACCGTCAGCATGGTGGCCACCAGGTTCTTGCCGATGTCGTGCAGGTCGCCCGAGACGGTGCCCAGCACCACCCGCCCGCCGGCCGGCCGCCCGCTGCCGGCCTGGATGTGTGGCTGCAGCACGGCCATGGCCCGCTTCATCTTTTCGCCGGCGATCATCAGGTCGGGCAAAAAGATCTCGAAGGCGGCAAACTGCTCGCCAATGGTGTGCAGGGTCTCGGTGGCGACGTCGATGGCCTGCAGCGCATCGCCGCCGCCGGCCACGAACTGGTGGGCGATCTCTTCCACCTCATCGTAGCTGGCCTCGCCGGCCAGCGCTTCCCCCAAGCGCTGGAGCAGTTCCTCGTTGCTCATCTCTCCCCCTTTGCAAGGTTGTAGGTTGTCGGCGGTCGTTGTCCTCCGCCTGTTCCGCTAAGCGATTTTCAGGCCAGCTTGGCCTGTTCGGCCCGGCGCAGGATGCGGTCCAGCTCCCGGTCCTGCTCGGCCGGCAGCGGCGGCACCTGGTGGCTCGCCAGCAGCGCCCTGGCGCGCTCCCGGGCGCGGTCCGTGATCGCCAGGCTGCCACCCTCGCGCCACGCGGTGAACGGCTGGCGATCGGCCAGCTGCGGCAGGTACTGTTCGGCACGCCACGCACGCTGCGTGTGCCTGGTGTTCAGGAAGGTGCCCTGCGGGCCGACCTGGTCGATGAGATCGACAGCCAGGGCCTCGTCCGAGACACGCACGCCGTCCAGGACGCGGCCGGCCATGCCGTTGAGCTCGGCGTCGATCACGAGCTGGACGGGCGACCACAACTTTTCCGCCTCCAGCGCCCCGCCATTAGAGACAAGGTTGGCGCCCGCCTGGGCAACGAGCAGCAGGCCCATCGCCTTTTCGGCAGCGGCCTGCTCGTCCAGGACCTTGGCGTCGGTCAGAGGGAACTCGGGGTGGGAGGGGAGCCGGTAGCGCCGGCACAGCTGAGCCAGCGCGGCGCCCATGAGAGCCACTTCCACGGCGCCGATGCACACCGCGCCGCGGCGCATGTCCAGGACGTGGGGATAGGCGCCAAAGGTCACGGGCGCGCCAGGCCGGGCGAGCTGGATGAGAACCATGCCGGCCAGGTGCTCGGCCGTCTGCAGCACGAGCGTGCCGGCCAGGGTTGCCGGGCTGCTGGCGCCCAGGGTCGGCCCGGGCAGAATGCACACCGGGTGCCCGGCCGCCGCGTACGCCAGGCCGCCTTCGATCTGGTCGGCCGGATAGGACAGGGGCGAGACGGGGTTGATCTGGCCGTAGACCTGCTGATCGGTGGCGCATGCCATCTCGATGACCCATGGCGCGCACCCCTGGAATACGCCGGCCGCCGTCGCTTTTCGCGTGTTGCGCATCTGCTCGGCGGTGATCCACTCGATCATCATCGCGTCTGGCCGGTCGGCGATGGTGGAGGTGGGCATGATGGCCAGGTGGATCTCGTCCAGGGCGTCGATCAAGCGGCAGAGAGGGCCGATGTCCGCCAGGGTGGCGGTGCGGCGCTCGCCGCTGTCCAGGTCCGCCACGTACAGGCCGGGGTGAGACTGGAAATAGAGAGCCGGGCCGCCGATTTCCAGGTCGTGGCTGCGGCTCCTGGCGCGCAGTTGAAACCTGGCGGGACAACACTCCAGGCACTCGGCCACCAGGCCCGCCGGGAAGCGCACCCGCCCTCCGGCCTCGTCCACCCGGCAGCCCCCGCGGCGGAGAATTGCCAGCGCCCGCTCGCCGGCAAAGGTGACGCCGGTGCGGGCCAACACACGCAGGGCGCCGTCATGGATGCGGTCGACATCCTGAGCTGCCAGCAGATCGTGCGGGTCGCGGCAAAAGTGTGCCTGCAGCGGCATCAATGCTCCTCGTGAGCGTTAGCATCCGGCACGGTTATGCGGGCCACCCAGTGCCTGTGCAGAACCGCGGGATGATATAATAAGCTGCGGGAGATATCATATCATATTTCACCCCGGGTGTCAAGTGGCCCGCGTCCGGCGATGTGCGCCAGCAGGGGGCTCCCCGCCTGGCGCGCGCAGCCCAGAGCCGCCGCGGCGCCAGAAATGCTTTAGTTATTCAGGTGATTTCAATGCCATAAGACGTCGTTGCTGCCTGGCGGCGGTGCGGTTGCCGGGGATGGGATTTGCCCCTAAATCGCTTGACAAGCAGGTCGGGGTATGATATAATCTGTTCCTGGGGTGGTTATATCCTTTCGGTGTGTCACTTGCGCTCTGTAAGCAACAGGACGCGATGGTGCTGGTGTATGCGGGCCGAATTGGGCAGCGGCGTGCGCGGCCGGGAGCCGGCCGCCGGGCCACGGAGGTTGAGGCCATGACCCTGGACGCTACGATTCAGACCGAGTTGGGTCAGAACAGCGAGATCCCACTCTATCGCCAGATCGAGGAAGACCTGCTGTCACAGATTACGGCGGGACAGTTGAGCCAGGGCGAGATGATCCCCCCCGAGAGGGAGCTGTGCGAGCGGTACGGGGTCAGCCGCATCACCGTCCGCCGGGCCATTGGCGAGCTGGAGACCCGCGGCTACGTGCGGCGCCAGCAGGGCAAGGGCACGTTTGTCAGCCGCTCCCGCATCCGCCGCGAGATGGGCCGCCTGATCAGCTTTTCAGAAGAGATGAAGGCCCAAGGCCACTCCCCGGGCTCGCGCCTGCTCAACCTGCAACACCGCCCGGCCGACAAGTCGGTGGCCGGCCTGTTACACATCCCCGAAGGCCATCCCATCTGGATTGTCGAGCGACTCCGCCTGGCCGACGATGAGATCACTTCGTTGAGCATCTCCTATCTCAACCTGCCCGTGCACGTCTACCTGACGCCCGTGGAGCTGAACACCGAGATCTCGCTTTGGTCGCTGCTCGAACATAAGGGCATTATCATCTCCGAGGCGGAGACGGCGGTGCGGGCTATCAGCGCCGATGCCCACTACGCCCGGCTCCTGGACGTGGAAGAGGGTGACCCGCTCCTCGTCCGCGAGGGGGTGAACTATGGCCTCTCCGACCTCTCCGAGCTGGCACCCATCGAAGCCTTCCAGGTGATCAGCCGCGCCGATCGTTACCAGTATGCGCTGCACCTGGTTCACCGCGCGTACGGTTGAGGAGCATGCAGGGGAGAATAACCGGTCGCGGCCGAAGCAGGCCGCCTCCCGAGGGATGAAAGGAGGGAGCGCAAACAGGCAAAAGATCGAACGTTGGCAAGCATTGTGTCTTGGGCAATGACGCAAGATTTCTCAAGGAGGAAGGAAATGTCTGTCAAACGGAGCCTATTCCTGGTCGTGGCCCTGGTGCTGGTGTTGGCCGCCTGCGGCCCGACGCCGGAACCACAGACGGTGGTGCAGACGGTCGAAGTCGAGGTGCCTGTCGTCCAGACCGTCCAGGTTGAGGTCGAGGTGCCTGTGGTCGAGACCGTCCAAGTGCCCGTCGTCGAGACCGTGGTCGTCGAGGGCGAGAAACCGGTGCAGCTGTCCTTTGCCGGCCACGAGTACTTTAACCTATCCTTTGGGCCGGCGCCCGCGCCCCTGGAAGGCATGCGCACCGCGGTGGCGGAAAAGTGGCCCAACATGGAGATCCAGCTCATCATGCAGCCGCTGGATGCAAACAAGTGGCACGACAACCTGGTGACCTATTTTGTGGCCGAGGATCAGACCGTCGACCTGCTCTACCTCGCCGGCTACTGGGTGACCGAGTTTGGCGCTGCCGACTGGCTGGTGCCCCTGAACGACATAGATCCCGCGCTCCTGGACAAGTACGGGCAGGCCTACAAGGACGTCTTTACCTACGACGGCAAGCTCATCGGGCTCGGCCCGGCCTGGGGTGGCATTGGCGGGCTGTACTATCGCAAGGACCTGCTGGAAGCGGCGGGGCTGGAACCGCCCGAGACCTACGACGACATCATTGCCGCCTGTGACGCCATCATGGCCGAGAACCCGGACCTTGGCTGCTGGGACTGGCCGGCGATGCGCAACGTCGTGCTGGTCAACCGCTGGTCCGAGTATCTGCACGGCTTTGGCGGAACCTACGTCAACGAGGACGGCACCTGCGCCATGAACTCGCCCGAGGCTGTGGCGGCCTTGGAGTACATGACCAACCTCTTCACCGAGGGATATTCGCCCAAGGAAGCGCTCTCCTGGAAGGAAGAGGACGCCCACGTCCGCTTTGTGAATGGTGACACCATCTTCCTGTCGGCGCGGCAGGACCTGCTGTTCTGGATCGACGATCCGGAGCGGAGCAAGGTCGTGGACAAGTGGGGCTTTATCCCCAACCCGGCGCAGGAGGGTGGGCGGCACTCGGGCTTTACCGAGTTCTGGGCGTTCGCCATCAGCAAGTACAGCGACAACCCGGAAGAGGCCATGGAAGTGCTCAAGACGTGGGGCGAGTTCGACACGATGAAGCTCTTCAACCTGGCCTGGGGCCCACTGCAGGGCTACACCGAGGTCTATAACGACCCGGATGTCATTGCCAACAATAAGTACCTGCCCCTCATCGAAGAGGTGGGCGATTCGGCCCTGGCACCCATGCCCAGCGCCAACTATGGCGAGGTCGCCGACATCCTGCAGGCCGAGATCCATTCGGCGCTGTCGGGTTTGAGCACCCCGCAGGAGGCCCTGGACAACGCCTGTGAGGCCATCGACGCCATTGAAGTCGCTCCCTAGCCGGCTGGCGGTTCTGTAGCCTGAGGGGTGCCGCGCTGCCCGGTGCGGGCGCGGCACCCCACAATTGGGGCTTGCGAGCCCCGCGGAGGTGAGGTGAGCACCAAGAGCGCAAACGTGCCCGTCGCCGCGGCCCCCGTGCCCAAAAGCAGGCGCCGGGCGAGGCTCCGGCTATCAGAGCCTGTCCTGGCGGTTCTGTTCATCCTGCCGGCCTTTGTTTTTGTCGCCCTGTTTCTCTACTATCCCCTGATCCAGACCTTTATCTACAGTTTCTATAAGTTGCACCGCACGGTGGACTGGCTGAACCAGCCCTTCGTCGGCCTGGAAAACTACAAGGCGGTGCTGCAGAGCGAAGCGTTCCGCGACTCGTTCTTCTTTACCCTCTATTTCACCTGCATGACGGTCGGCATCGAGCTGATGCTGGGCCTGGGCATGGCCCTTTCCGCCTTTTCTGTACACCCTCGCCTGCGAGGGCTGCTGCGCGCCGTGCTGGTCGTGCCCTGGGCCATCCCGCCCATCGTCTCGGCCATGCTGTGGAAGTGGCTCTTTCACGCCGACGCCGGGCTCTTTACCTACCTGTTGTTTGCCCTGCGCCTGACCGACACACCCCCCCAATTCCTGACCGACGCCACGCTGGCGGTGCACAGCATCATCGTCGTCTCGGTCTGGAACAATGCCTCGATCATGGCCATCCTGCTCCTGGGCGGCCTGGCGTCCATTCCCAAGGACATCTACGACGCGGCCAAGGTCGACGGAGCCCGGTCCTGGCTGCGCTTCAGGCGTGTGACCTTTCCCATGTTGCTGCCCACCATCCTGGTTACGGTGCTCTTTCGCTCCCTGTGGGCGCTGCGCATGTTCGAGCTGTCGTACGGCCTGACGGGAGGCGGCCCAGGCTCGACGACCGACACCCTCAGCACCTTTGCCTACAAGTACTATTTCACCTACTCCCGGTTCGGCGTCGGTTCGTCGTATGCTATGGTCATCTTTGCCGCCGTCTTTGCCATCGCCCTCATCTACGTTAACCGGGTCAAGGGCAACCTGAGGTTTAAGGAATGAAAGCAGCGCATCGCTATCGCACGCAGCAGCGCCTGGCCCTGGCCCGCGACCTGTTGGTCACGTTCCTGATCTGCCTCTTTTGCCTGGGACCGCTCTATTGGGTGCTGTCCACGTCGTTCAAGGCCATGGGCACCGAATATCTCCTGCCCCCCGAGTTCTGGCCGAAGGAGCCCACATTGCAGTCCTACCGCACCATCCTGGGACTGCAGGCCCCCGGTGAGGGCGGGCAGGCCCAGGGCGGCGCCTTCCAGAGTGCGGAGAGCATCACCTCGTCGCCGAACCTCCAGTTCCTGCGGTCGATGTTCAACAGCCTGATCGTGTCCACGTGCGTCGTCGCCGGCGCCCTGTTCGTCTCGGCGCTGGCGGCCTATGCCATCTCGCGGCTGCGCTTCCGCTGGAAGATCCAGTCGCTTCTCCTGCTGTGGGTGGCCGGTCTGCTGCCGGCCGTCATGGTCATCGCGCCGACCTTTATGCTCATGCGCTCCCTAGGCCTGTTGCGCACCCTGCCGTCGATGATCCTGCCCAACATCGCCTACAACATCCCGCTGTCGACCTGGCTACTGGCCGTCTATTTCTCGCAGCTGCCATGGGAGCTGGAAGACGCGGCCAAGGTGGATGGCTACAAGCCGTTTCAGATCTTTCGCAAGATCATCCTGCCTCTATCCGCCCCGGGCCTCTTTTCGGCCGGCGTCTTTGCCTTCCTGGGCTCGTGGGGGGAGTTTATGCTGGCCAGTGTCGTGACCATGGGCGTGGCCGAGGTGCAGACCGTGCCCGTGGCCATCCTGAACCTGTCGTTCGAGTATCGTTACCAATGGACCTGGGTCTCGGCGGCCATCATCCTATCGGTGGGCCTGATGGTGTTCATCGCTTTGATCTTTCAGCGCTGGGTCATCCAGGGCCTCACGGCTGGCTCGGTCAAACATTAGCCGCGAATGCGAACTTGCTGGAGAGTGGCATGGCTCAAGTCGAAGTCGAGGAAGTGTGCAAGCAGTTCAACCGTGTCTGTGCCCTGGATGGGGTGAGCTGCATCTTTGAGGACGGGCAGTTGACGGTGCTGGTGGGGCCATCGGGCTGCGGCAAGACGACCCTGCTGCGCATGATTGCCGGCTTGGAGCAGCCGACGTCGGGTGCCATCAACATCGGGCCGGAGAACGTGGCCGGCGTGCCCCCCTGGGAGCGAAACGTGGCCATGGTCTTTCAGAGTTATGCCCTCTATCCCCACATGACCGTCTTTCGCAACCTGTCCTTTCCTCTGGAGGCGATCAAGACGAAAAAGGACGAGATCAAGCGGCGTGTCGAGCAGACGGCCAAGATCCTCCAGATCGAGGAGCTCCTGGAGCGCAAGCCACGGGAGCTGTCGGGCGGGCAGATGCAGCGCGTCGCCCTGGGCCGGGCCATCATCCGCGAGCCCGACGTGTTCCTCATGGACGAACCCCTGTCGAACCTGGACGCCAAGCTGCGGGTGCTGATGCGCGCCGAGCTGAAACACCTGCAGAAGGAGCTAGGGGTGACGACCATCTACGTCACCCACGATCAGGCCGAGGCGATGACCCTCGCCGATAAGCTGGTGGTCATGTACCGCGGCCACATCCAGCAGATCGGCCGGCCGGAGGATGTCTACCGCTACCCCTGCAACCAGTTCGTAGCCGGCTTTATCGGCAGTCCGCCCATGAACTTTGTGAGTTGCCACTATGACGGCACGCAGCAGGCGCTGGTGGGCAGCGGCTTTGCTTATGGGGTCGACGATGGCCTGGCTCACCTCCTCGCGCCCCAAAAGTCAAAGCTGACCCTCGGCGTGCGGCCTGAGGACCTGACCCTGTACGACAGCCCCAACGGGCGGGCCATCGCGGCCACGGTGTACGTGATGGAGCAGCTGGGCCGGGAACTGCTGGTCAACGCCCAGGTGGGCCCGACGCTGGTGCGTGCCTACGCCTCGGCGACTGCCAACCTGCAAGCCGGCCAACCGGTCTGGCTCGACTTTGAGCCCGGCGCCCTCCACATCTTTGACGGCGAGTCGGAAGAGACCCTCATCTCCGGCAGCCGGATCGCGGAGCAACTGCCCGCCTGATCCCGGCACGCAAACCGTCCTTGTTCCCGGGCGCGCCGCGGAGGTGCGAAGCGATGTCGTCCCTGGATTCGTTGCCCAGCGAGGTAGACCTTCTCATTGAGAACGGTACGATCGTGCCCATGGGCGAGGACGGAACCATCATCTCCGACGGGGTGCTGGCCGTCGACAGGGGCATCATCGCCGCCGTGGGACCAAAGGACGCTCTGGCCGGGAGAACCACGGGCAGGATCACCATCGACGCTCGGCAGAAAGCGGTCCTGCCGGGGCTGATCGACACCCACCACCACTTTCTGCAGAATTACCTGAAGGGCTGCCGTGACGACCTGGCCTTTGTCGACTGGATCGCCCAGGTGTCATCGCCTCTCATCAGCATGGCGGTGCGCGACTACCTGGCCGGCAACTACGAGTTGCAGCTGCAAGCCACGCGTCTGGGCTGTGCCGAGGCCCTTCGTTCCGGCATCACGACAATCGTGAATATGGAATGGGCCACACCACCCGAGCTCGTGGATGTCTATGAACAAGCCGGGATCCGTGTGGTCCATTGTCTGTACCTGACCGACGTCGATCGCTGGAACAGCCCAGGAATGCTCTTGCCTTTGGATGCCACCCTCGGTCTGGCCGAGCAGTTGATCCATCGCTGCCGGGCGTCAAAGGGCGGCCGGGTCACCTTTCGCTACGGTCCGGCATGCGAAAACTCGGCCAGTCCCGACCTCTTGCGGCTGGTGCGCCGGCTGGCCGATGAACACCAGGTCGGAATCCATCTCCATATCGCGGAGAGCAAGTTCGGTTGGGACAACATCCACAGCCTGCACGGCCAGACGCCGGTGCATTACCTTCACGAGCTGGGGGTGTTGGGCCCTGACGTCCTGGGGGCACACTGCATCTGGGTCTCGGACGCCGACATACGGCTTTTGCAGGAGAGCAGAACAGCCGTATCGTACAATCCCGAGTGCCACATGAAGCTGTCGTTGGGCACTGCACCGGTGACCAAGATGCTGGACGCCGGCGTGACAGTGTCGCTGGGGACCGACACCTGCGCTGTGAACGATAACATGGACCTGTTCGAAGCCATGCGCGTCGGTGCCTTTCTGCAAAAGCACTCGACGATGGATCCTGCCGCGCTGCCCGCTTACAGCGCTCTGCGCATGGCCACTACGGCCGGAGCCAGGGCCTTGGGCATGGCCGACAGAATTGGCTCGTTGGAGGCGGGCAAACGGGCCGACATCATCATCGTGGACCTGGCAGGGATCCACATGCGGCCGATCAACAACGTCGTAAACAACCTGGTCTACTGCGCCAGCGCCGCGCGCGATGTGGAGACGGTCATCGTCGACGGGCGACTGCTCGTCCAGAACGGCCAACTGCTCGTCTGGGACGAGCGCCGGGTCCTGGCCGAAGCAGAGGCCACCATGCGGCAGCGGTTCTCGCCGGCCGGTCGGGGGTAGCGCCGTCAACGCGCAGGGTTCTGTCAAATCTGCTACCCCCCACCCAGGGTGGCTCCTCAAAAGGCAATCCCCGTGATATCGCCTTACGGCGTTCTCCCCCTTAGCCACGCAGTCGCGCACTTGACAAATGCGCGAGTATATTGTATATTATATTTCGGATGGCTTCGGACTCGGCGTGGAGGAGGACCTGGCAACATGGAGACCAATGGTTTGACCGATCTGGGAGCGCAGCCGGTGATCGTCGATGACGGGCTGGGCACCAAGTTAGGACGCGGGGCCAGGATTTTGCGCGAGGCCATTCTGCGCGGCGACCTGAAGCCCGGGCAGAAACTGAAACAACAGGAGCTGGCCGAATGGCTGGGCATGAGCGCCACCCCCGTGCGTGAAGTGTTGCGCATTCTCGAAACGGAAGGTCTCCTGGAACACGTTTCCCACAAGGGCGTCTACGTCGCCGAAGTCTCCCCCCAAGACACTCGAGAGATCACACCCATCCGCGTGGCATTGGAGTGCCTTGCCGTCCGCATGTTTGCCGCCCGCCTGCAGGATGCCGACCTGGAAACCCTGGACAGGCTCGTGACCGAGATGGAACAGGCTTGGGAGGAGATGGATCTCGTCAAGGTCCGCCGTGTCAATTACCAGTTTCATTCCACCATCTACCAGGGCGCGGGCTCCGAGACGTTGCGCGGCCTCATCGAACGCCTGTGGCCGCGCTTTGCCACCGATCTGCTGTGGATGATTCCCGGCCGCACCGAGCAGTCCATCACCCAGCACCGGGCCATCGTCGAGGCGTTGCGTGCCCGGGATGCAGACCTGGCGGCAGAACATCTGGCCGATCATATCACCACGGCCGGCAATCGTATTGTCGAGTTTGTCAAGCGGCAAAGCGCAACCTAGGACGCGCCAACGCCAACTTGCCGCCGGCGGCATGGCCACTCCCTGTTCGGCTGGCGCGCAACCATGGGGTTGGACAGGGTTGCAGGCCGGCCGGAGGATCGGGTGGGCGGGCCGGCGATGCGTCGGCCGCTTCGGTCTTTGCGAATCAAATTGCGAAATAGGGGCTATGGTCAGCCGTTATCAGACACGCTTGCGCAAAGCAGAAGGTAGTGATTTGACTGCCTAGACCCGAAACGCCCTTGATGTCTGGATATGGGTCCCTGTTGGGTCTCTCGTGTTCGTGCTTTCAACGGCCCTGGCAGGATGAGGAGCCAGCGCGGGCTCCTTTTGTGAACAGACAACCGACAAGAAGGAGTGAAGCATGGCAGAAGTCGCCGTACCGGTCACCCAGGAACAGGTACACGGCAAGGAATGGGTACGCAGTTTTCTCTTCGCGGTCAAAATCGACTCTCCCCTCGCCCGGCTGCATGTCTTGACCAAGCTGTTCGCGATCCTCATCTTGTCCTTCGTCGTCGTCCGGTTCATCAAAACCGACGATCCGGATCCCGTGGGTACAATCCTCATGATCCTACTCGCTTTTCTTGGCCTCTATCTCAGCGGCGTGCTCCGCTGGGTGTTCAGGTCTTATGCAATTGTCATGTTCCCCGCCCTGTTCGGCATGGCTTTCGCCTGGGTGGTCTTTAACCCAAGCCTCGGCGGAACTGTTGTGGCGCGAATTCCTGTATATGCGGGGGTCATCTCGCTGGGCATCTCTCTCAGGTTGGTTGTCTTTGTAGCATTCGCGGTGGCCTGGTACGTTGTGCGCAAGGGAATCTTCTGGGGGATTGTGGGCGGCCTCGTCCTGAGCGGGCTGGTGACCTACGTGTTTGGCAACCCGTCGATCACGATCACCGAGTTCAACTTTCTCCGCCCGATGGTAATCACGATATCGTCGCAGAACCTGGTGGTAGCGGTGACCAAAGCATTGGGCTACGGGGCGATGATGTTGGTTTCGCTGATGCTGGTCATGACCAGCCGGGACATCGAGATCATTGGCACCATGCGCCAGTTCCGCGCTCCTTATATCTCGGCCTTTTTTGTGTCGACCATGCTGCGCAGTCTGAGCATGGCCCTCTTTGACTACAGCACCATCCGTCAGGCCCAGGTGGCGCGCGGTGTCTCGCTCAAGCAGAAGAACCTCTTGCGCATCATTGCCGATCTGGCGTACATTGCGGTCCCACTGACGGCCACGATGCTGCGCCGCTCGAGCGAAGTCGGCGATGCCGCTCTCACCCGTGGCTTTTCGATGCAACTGAAGGACCCGACCGAGTTTCACGAAGTCCGTCCCTTCACCCTTGCCGACTGGATCGTGATGGGTATTTGCGCCCTGCTCCTGGTTGTCGTGGTCGGCTTCGGCATCAATTTTACAGAACTCTTGGGAGAAGCCCTGTGAGCACAATGGTCAAGGTCGAAAACCTGCACTGGCGGTATCCGAGTTTCAGCGGCTTGGAGGAAAACCCCTGGACGCTCAAAGGCATCAACCTGGAGATCCAGCGCGGCGAGTTCATCGGCATCACCGGTCCCAGCGGGGTCGGCAAGACGACGACCTGCAAGGCGATTGTGGGCATCATCCCCCATGGCCTCAAGGTCCCGTTCCAGGCCTACAACTATCACTGGCAGGGAAGTGTCTGGGTCGACGGTGAGCTGGTGACCGATGTCGACCCCGAAGGCAACGTCATGGACGATCAGCCCCTGGGCAAGCTCCTGGGGCGCGGCATCAACGCTGCCAAGGCGGGGATGGTCCTCCAGGATCCGGAGAACCAGTTCCTCAAAATGAGCCTGTTGCACGAAGTCTCGTTTGGCCTCCAGATGCTCAAGCTGCCCAAAGAAGAGATCGAAGTGCGCGTGCGCGAAGCCCTGGAGATGGTCGGGCTGGGCTTTCTCATCGCGGATGCGGAGTATATCCATCCGAACGATCTGTCAGGAGGGCAGAAGCAGCGGGTTGCGATTGCCTCCTTCCTCGCCATGCGCCCTGACCTGCTCATCCTCGACGAGCCCACCAGCGACCTCGATCCGCGGGGCAAGAGCGAGGTGATCGAGACCGTGCGGATGCTGCACGACGAGCATGACATGACCGTGATCCTCGTGGAGCAGGACCCGGCGATCCTGCACCGGTTCTGTGACCGGATTTATCTCATCGACGACGGTGAGGTCAAGCTGGTAGACACCGCGGCCAATTTCTACCGGCACGTCGACGTCCTGGCAGAGTCTGGCATCTACCGCTTTGAGGTCTCTCAAATCGCCTCCGAGGCTGGTATCGGCGACCAGGATGCGGTACCGATTTCCGTCGAGGAATGCCTGGGGTGTTTCCCCAAGGACCTGGACTGCGCCTGCCAGCCGGCCGACTATCAGCCCGATGGGGAGGTACTGCTCGAGGTCAAGGATCTGGAATATGTCTATGACGATGGGACCAAGGCCCTCCACGGCGTCAATTTCGAGCTGCACAAGGGCGAGGTACTGGCCCTGCTCGGCACCAACGGCAGCGGCAAGACGACCGTCGCCAAGATCCTGAATGGTATCTACAAGCCCTCCGCCGGCACCGTCCGCGTCCTGGGCATGGACGTGACCAAGCGCTCGCTGCGGCGGCAGCTCCCCCGCTACGTGGGCTACGTGTTCCAGAACCCGGACCACCAGATCTTTTCGCGGCAGGTCCATGCCGAGGTTGCCTACGGTCTCAAGAACCTGGAGGTGCCCGAAGCCGAGAAGGAAGACCGTATCATGCAGGCCCTGGAGGCGGTCGGCCTGGCAGACCAGGCCCATGAGGATCCGCTCTTCCTGGGCAAAGGGCAACGACAGCGCCTGGCGGTGGCCTCGATTCTTGCCATGCGCCCCGAGATGATCATTGTCGATGAACCAACCACCGGCCAGGATTATGACATGGTGTGCGGGATCATGAACCTGCTGGAGGATCTGCACAAACAGGGCAACACCGTGCTGATCATTACCCACGACATGACGCTTGTGGCCAACTACTGCCAGCGGGTAGTGGTATTGCTCAACGGGCACGATATCTTTACCGGCAGCCCGCGAGAGCTGTTCTCGAACCCTGAGCACATCCAGGCCACGCAGCTGTGCGCGCCCCAGGCCATCTCCCTGAGCGTTGCGCTCCGAGAGCAGAATGAGGGCTATCCTCTGCTGCTCAACACTGTGGAGTGGGTCAGGGCGCTGGAGGGCTACAGCCGGGGCTAGCCGGCAGCGCCCGTGCCAGAGGGTTCCGAAAGGAGGGTACAAACCAATCAACGACTGAACGGCATCCCGGCTGACGTCGAAGTGGAGTCTGCTAGGAAAAAGACAGGAAAAGGAGAAGCGATCGATGACTACCAAGGCTGCACAGTCCGGTCCGGTGTCCGCCAGACCGCGTATGGAGTACGGTCTGAAGTGGAACCCGAACCCACCCGTCACGGTACCTCAGTTGGTGGCGTATGCCCTGGCGACGGGCGTCTATACCGTCCTGGCGTGGATCAGTGTTGTCTCCGGCCCGATCCAGATTCCGGGCATTGGCGGCCTCTTTATCGCCATGGGCTTTGGCGTTCCGTTCGCCATGTGGTTCGGTTTCTGGGGATTGGTCATGGGCTTTATCGGCACGAGCATCGGCGCCGGCATTCTGGCCGGCCTGCCATTACCTCTCTCCCTGGCTTTCGGCGTTGGGGACATCATCCTGTTCGGAAGCCTCGTGCTGCTCTACCGAGGATTCGCGAAACGTTTCAAAGTCGATCCCATCGGCAAAGACGTCTTTACCGCCAGGGGCTTTGTCTACTTCGCGATCTTTGGTGCCTTGATCCCCCATGTCCTCGGGGCATTGTACGGAGTACCGCTGCTCTACGTGGCAGGCTTTGTCCCGCAGAACATGCTCTTGGTGAGCTTTTTGGGCATGATAGCGGGCAACTTTATCGTCGTGATCGTCGTCGGACCCGTCCTGCTGCGCCTGCTGGGCCCTGTGGTCGAGCGCATGGGCTTGACCAACTTTGGCTGGCTGACGTGACAGTCTGAGCTCCAGAAAGGAGGCGTACGCGATGTCAGAAGCAACTCAGCCCACACAGGCTGCTGCCCCGCTGAGGGGCGGCGCCCCACGCATTCCCTACGGGCTGAAGTGGAACCCCAACCCACCGGTGACGGTGGTGAGCCTGGTAACCTATGCCGTGGCCGCAGGCGTCTATACCATCCTCTCCTGGCTGGGGGTCATTGCCCTGCCCGTCGGTATTGTCAGCGTCTCGGCGCTGTTTGTGGCCATCGGCTTTGGCATCCCCTTTGCCATGTGGTTTGGTGGCTGGGGCCTGCTCATTGGCTACATCGGTTCATTCATCGGCGCCGGAATTCTGGCCGGGACACCCGTGCTCTTGACCATCCCCTTCGCCCTGGTGGACTTGATCCAATTTGGCATCCCGCTGATCGCCTACCGCACCCTGGCCCACCGGTTCGGTCTGGATCCCCTCGGCAAGGACGTCTACTCCCTGAAAGGGATCCTCTTCTTCCTCGTCTTTGCCGTGCTCGTGCCCAACGGTCTCGGTGCACTCTACGGGGTAACCATCCTGCGCTGGGGTGGCCTGGTGCCTCCCGACGCCTACTGGCCGGCGATCACCGCCTGGTGGATCGGGAATATGATCGTCACGATCATCATTGCTCCGATCCTCCTGCGCGTGCTGACCCCGGTCATCGAGCGCTACGGGCTGGCGACTCGCGGGATCATTACCTGATCTACCGCAATCCCGCGCACTCGGTCCCCCCGGCTCACCCGAAGCGAGCAGCCAGGGACCGCCGGGGGGACCCGCTATTGCCGTCAAGGAGGACGAGGATCATCATGGACAGAGCAGACCGAGTTCGCGCCGCCTATGCCAAGATCGCCGCACCGTTCACGCTGGACGAAACGCTCACGTTCTTCTGCCCGCAGGAGAACGTCGAGGGGCTGGACCACCCCGCGGTGCGCGACCTGCACCACTACATGCTGACCGAGTACCGGCCGCCGGTGACCGGCAGGAAGGCAGTCATGCTCCTCCTCCCCTGCACCAAGGTCAAACCCTACAGCCTGAGCGATGAGCACCAGGCGATTAACCGCTACCTGCTCGCGGTGGGCTTCCAGCCGGTCGAGGCCGGCGACGAGCCGCCGGAGCTGCTGGCCGCGCTGCCGCCAGGCGCCGATGCCCGCACGCTGAACAACCGGGTCTGGTGCCGGGGCGATCTGCACCTTCACCGCTTTGTCGTCTCCGAGCCCATGGCCCTCGTCCCTTACGAGCTGCTCTATCGCTTTCGCGACAGGCCGTCGCCGGTGGCCCGCTACGACGACCCCGGCCTGTTCGAGCACCGGGGCACTGCGGTCTGCCCCTGGCGCCCAGACTGCACGGCGAAACCGGCCGCGAACGGTTATCGCTGGGGCGACAACGAGAAGGCCGCCTTTGTCGAGATGCACAACCGTCTCGTCAAGCTGATTGTCGCCATGTTGGAGCGGTTTGGTGATGCCTACGTGGCCCGTTTGGCTTTCGTCAGCCCCAAGCTGACGCACCGCAGCTTCATGACCAGTGTCGAGGAAAAGCGCCGCGCCGGACTGGCACTCGGCCGGCAGACCAGCCAGGGCATGCTGCGCCTGGTAGGCGTGAATGACTCTCGCCCCGGTTGGGTGCGCTGCATCCCCGACGAGGCCGAGATCGACGCCATCCTCGACAGGCTGGCCGAGCGATCGCCGGGGCGTACGCCGCGCCAGGTCCAGGGGACGTTCGCCACAGGGGGAGCAGGTGCCACGCCGCTCGTGCTGCCAGAGACGCTGGCCGTTCTGGGGCAACACCTGGCCAGCCTCTAGGTCACCAGGCGAGGACAAAGTGGACTCTCGGCAGCGAGTAGCGTGCGCGCTGAATCACCAGGAGCCGGATCGGGTGCCCATCGACTTTGGCGGCACCGCCTGCTCGTCCATCCACCGCGAGGCCTACATCCAGCTAAAGAGATATCTCGGCATGGACGTCGAAGAGCTGACCATCGTCGACCCTATCCAGCAGCTGCCCTACGTGGATGAGCAGCTCCAAGTTCGCCTCGGGGCGGACCTGCGCATGCTCGAGCTGCCGGCGGTGGACATGCAGCCCGTCGAGGTCTTTGAAGAGGGTCCCTACTATGCCTACGTCGACCGATGGGGCGCCAAACTCCACATGCCCAAAGACGGCGGGCTGTACTACGATTGGGTCGAGTTCCCCGTCCGGGAGGCCACGTCGCAGGCGCTGGACGCCTACGCCTGGCCGCCCCTTGATCCGCCCGGCCACCTGGGCCGCCTGCGCGAGCAGGCGGTGCACCTCTCCCAGACCTCGGGCTGCGCTTTGACGGGCAGCGCCATCATCGGCGGTGGCATCTTTGAGCAGCCGGCGACGATGATGGGCTTTGAGAGTTTTCTCGTCGCCCTGCTGCGGGAACCGGCCTTTGCCAACCGCCTCCTGGACCAGCTCACCGAGCTCTATATCGACTCCTGCAACAACTATCTCGACCAGGTGGGCGAGTTCCTGGACGTCTTTGTCTACTGGGATGACATTTGTGGCCAGCACGGCTGGCTGATTTCGCCCGACCTGTATCGACGGTCGATCAAGCCCAGGCAAAGGCGCCTCTTTGACGCCATCAAGAACAAAACCGGCGCCAGGCTGTTCTACCACGGCTGTGGCGCCGTCTCGGAGCAGATTGCGGACCTGATCGACGTCGGGGTGGACATCGTCAACCCGGTGCAGGTCTCGGCCGGCGGGATGGATACAAGGAAGCTGAAAGAGAGCTACGGGCGGCACATCGTCTTCTGGGGCGGCGGTGTCGACACGCAGCACGTCCTGCCGTTTGGCACGCCCCGGGAGGTTGCCGACGAGGTGAAGCGCCGCATCGACGACCTGGCCCCCGGGGGTGAGTATGTGTTTGCCGCTGTGCACAACATCCAGGCGATGGTGCCACCGGAGAACATTGTCGCCGCCTTTGATACTGCCCTGGAGGTTGGGCACTACCGGTGACAGGTGGTGCGGCCCGGTCCGGTGCTGTCCGGCCAGGTCCGCAGGGCAGCGTGACGCCCAACAGCAGTTGCAGGACCAAGACGATCGCAGAGGGTGAGTTTTATGGACGCAGCAACCAAAGCCGAATACATCGCAGCCGACAGGAAGTACATCTGCCGCACCACGCCCTTTGCCAAGGACATGGTCGTGGCGGAATCCAAGGGGTGCAGTATCATCACCGTCGACGGGGAAGAATACCTCGACCTGCTGGCCGGCATTGCCGTGTGTAACGTTGGCCATCGCAACGACGCAGTCGTGGCAGCGGTCAAGGCCCAGCTGGACAAGTCAATGCACACCATGGTTTTTGGCAAGTACGTCATCCCCATCCAGGTGGAGGCCGCCAGGCTGCTGGCCGAGGTCACGCCGCCGGAGCTGCAGACGACGTTCTTCACCAACAGCGGCTGTGAAGGCATCGAGGGCGCACTGAAAACGGCTCGCAAGTACACCGGTCGCAGCCGCATCATCTCCTGCCAGCGCGCGTTTCACGGGCGCACCTTCGGCGCGCTGTCGGTGACCTGGCGCGAGCACTATCGCAAGCCCTTCGAGCCCCTGGTACCCGATGTGCACTTTGTCCCCTTCAACGACCTGCCGGCGGCACGCCAGGCCATCGACGAGCGCACGGCGGCCATCATCATCGAGCCCATCCAGGGCGAGGGCGGCGTGCGCATCCCCGACGACGACTACCTGCCCGGCATCCGCGAGCTGTGCGACCGCACGGGCGCGCTCATGATCTTTGACGAGGTGCAGACGGGCTTTGGCCGCACGGGCCGCTGGTTCGCCTGCGAGCACTGGAACGTGGTGCCCGACATCATGGTGCTGGCCAAGGCGTTGGGCGGTGGCATGCCCCTCGGCGCCTTCATCGGGCGGCCCGAGGTCATGGACACCCTGTGCAACCCCATGCTTTCGCACCTGACGACGTTCGGTGGGCACCCTGTGTGCTGTGCCGCGGCCAAGGCGGCCATGGAGTTCACGCGGCAGGAGAACCTGCCGGCCAAAGCCGCCGAGCGGGGGGAGCAGTTTATGGCCGGGCTCCGCGATCAGCAAGTCCGCTACCCCTCGGTCATCAAGGAGGTGCGGGGGTTGGGGCTGATGATCGGCGTCGAGCTGCAGAGCAAGGAAATCATGGCTGCCTACGTCGACGAGGTCCACCGGCAGCACGTGATCATCGGCGATTCCATCAACGACGACGTCACGGCACGCCTCGAACCACCGCTGACCATTACCCCAGCCGAAGTCGAGGATGCGCTGTCTCGTCTTGACGTGGCCTGCCGGGCAGCTGCCCAGAGCGTGGCCTGAGACCGGAAGAAGAATGGAGGAGACACTGTGAGCGAAGCTCGTGCGGCCGTTTTTAATCCCATCAACGTCGGCAAGCTGGCCCTGAAGAACAGGTTGGTCGCGGCACCCATGGTCATGAACCATGCGACGGAGGACGGGCACGTGACGCCCAGGATGCTGCCCTATTACGCCGCCAAGGCAGCCGGGGGTTGGGGGCTGGTGCACGTCGAGGCTTCCTACATCCGGCCCGACGGCAACATGTTCGGGCGGATGCTGGGGGTCTACGACGACCGCCAGATTCCGGGTTTGAGCGAGCTGGTGTGCGGCATCCATGACAACGGCGCCAAATGCACCATCCAGCTCGTGCACGGCGGGCGCTGCGCCCCCCGGGCGTTCACCGGCCGGCAGCCCCTGGCTCCGTCGGACGAGACACCGCCTCTGAGCGAAAGGCCGCGGGGGCTGACCGTCGCCGAGATTGAGGAGCTCGTGCAGTCCTGGGTGCGCGCCGCGCTGCGCTCCAAGGCGGCCGGGTTCGACGGCGTGATGATCCACGGCGCCCACGGCTTCCTGCTCTCCCAGTTTGTCTCGCCCTACTGCAACCGCCGCACCGACGAGTACGGCCGGGACCGCTACCTCATCGTCAAACAGGTCGTGCGGGCCGTGCGCGAGGCCGTGGGACCCGACTACCCCCTCTTTTACCGCGTCAGCGCCGACGACTTCCTGGGCGACGCGGGGTTGACCATCGACGAGACGGCGAACGTCTATGCCCCGCTCTTGGAGGAGCTGGGCATCGACTGCATCGACGTGTCGGGGGGCATCCAGGAGCGGGTCTATTACAACATCCAGCCCCTCTACTCCCCCAAGGCGCCGATCCTCTACCTGGCCGAGCGGGTGAAGGAGAAGGTGAACATCCCCGTCATCGGCGTGGGCCGCATCAACGACCCGAAGCTCGTGGAGCGGATCCTGAGCCAGGGCAAGGTCGACATGGTGGCCATGGCCCGCCAGAGCCTGGCGGACCCCGAGCTGCCCCGCAAGATGGAGGAGGGCCGCTACGACGACGTGCGCAAGTGCATCGCCTGCGACATCGGCTGCTCCTACCGGCATATCGTGCAGTGGGTCGCCGACTGCTCGATCAACTTTGAAGTCATGCGTGAGGAGGAGGTCCGCGCCAGGATGGAGCGGCCCGTCCGCCCCAAGAAGGTCGTCGTCGTAGGCGGTGGGCCGGCCGGCATGGAGGCGGCGCGCCTGGCCGCGTTGAAGGGCCACAGCGTCACCCTGTACGAAAAGGCCAGCCTCGGCGGGCTGGTATGCCTGGTCTCGAACATGCCGCGGGTCTACATGGCCGAGCTGGCGAACATCATCCAGTGGCAGCAGCGGGAACTGGAGAAACTGCACGTCGAGGTCCATGTCGGCGTGGAAGCGACCCCCGAGCTGGTGCGGGCCGGCGGTGCCGACGTCGTCATCCTGGCCGTGGGAGCCCAGACGCTGCCGGCGGGCTTGCCTGTGGACGGCGGGCCGGCCACGGTCGATCTGCTGGCCTACCTTCAGGGGACGGCCCAGCTGGGCGAGCGGGTCGTCGTGCTGGGCGGCAACGAGGGCATCGAGGCCGCGCTCTCCCTGCGACGGAGAAACCACGAGGTCACCGTCCTCGAGCCCAGCGCGAGCTATGCCGATGCGTCCTATCTGCAATACGTGGGCCGGCAGCTGTTGCTGAAAAAGATGCTGGACGAGGCCGGGGTGACGGTCGTCACGAATGCCCGCGCCACGGCCATCGGCGGCGACGGTGTGGCCGCGGACGTAGGCGGGACGGCAACCACCTACCCGGCGGACAGTGTGCTGGTAGCCTGGGGACGCACGACGGACCCAGGGCTGCCGGGCCATTGGCAGGGTGTGGCACCGCAGGTCCTCGCAGTCGGCGATTGCGCCGAGCCAAGGACCATCCGCCATGCGATCCACTCGGCTTCCCGGGCCGTTCTGAGCCTGTAACCTTGGCCGCAGCGACGACATTCAAAGGAGACGCCAGATGAGTGAGCAGACCAAGAACCTACGGCAGCAAGCGACCGACCACATCATTTTCCCCGTCGTGTCGCCTTCCGAGGTAAGCCAGCTGGGCCCCCTGGTCTTTGAGCGCGGCGAGGGGATCTATCTCTGGGACACAGAGGGCAGGCGCTACATGGACTCCATGTCGAGCGGGGTGTACGCGGTGCTCATCGGCTACGGGCGCGAAGAGATGGCCCGGACCATGTACGACCAGGCCTGCAAGATGCACTACTTTTGCCCGTACGGCTTTGTCGCGCAGCCCGCCATCGACTTTGCCTCGAAGCTGAGCCAGATCCTGCCCGGCGACATGCCCTACGTGTTTTTTACCCAGGATGGCAGTGAGGCCGTCGAGTCGGCCTTCAAGCTGGCCAAGCAATGGGCATATCACAAAGGCTATCGCCGCAAGTACAAGATCATCTCCCGGCGCCGCGCCTATCATGGCTCGACCATGGGCGCCCTGGCTGCCACAGGCACGTTATCGCCCATGCGCCAGATCATGGAGCCACTGCCGCCCGGCTACTACTTTGCCCCCGAGCAGTATTGCTACCGCTGCCCCTTTGGCCTCGAGTATCCGAATTGCAGCCTGCAGTGTGCCGAGTCGATCGCCCAGATCATCGAGTTCGAGCAGCCCGACTCGGTGGCGGCCGTCATCGGCGAAGTCGTGTTGGGTGCGGGTGGCTGCATGGTGCCGCCGCCCGAGTACTGGCCGCGCCTGCGCGAGATCTGTGACCAGCACGGCGTGCTGCTCATCGACGACGAGGTGGTGTGCGGCTTTGGGCGGACGGGCAAGATGTTTGCCATCACGCACTTTGGCGTCGAGCCCGACCTGCTGGTCATGGCCAAAGGCATCTCCTCGGGGTACATGCCCCTCGGCGCCACGGCGGCCAAGAGGTACATCGTGGAGGACATGCCCACGTTCATGCACGTCCACACCTACAACAACCATCCGGTATCCACGGCCACAGGCCTGAAGAATCTCGAGATCATCGAGCGCGAGGGGCTCGTCGAGAACTCGGCTGAGGTCGGGGCCTACATGCTGGACGGCCTGCGCTCGTTGGCCGGCCATCCCACCGTCGGCGACGTGCGCGGCCTGGGGCTGATGTGCGCCGTGGAATTTGTCAGCGACAAGAAGACCAAGGCGCGCTTTGACGAGCAGAACAGCTTCTGTGAGCGCATCATGGCCTCTGCCCTGCAGGCGGGCCTGATCCTGAGGCGCGTGGAGAACATCATCGAGTTCTGCCCGCCGCTGATCATCACCAAGGCCGAGGTCGACGAGATGATCCAGATCACCGACCGCGCCATCTTCCAGGCGGAGCGAGACCTGGGCATGGTGCAGTAGGCGAGCTGTGAGCAACCAGACGAGTACCTGGCCGAGCCGCAGGCTGACCGACGGCCCGGAGCGTGCGGGCCAGAGGGGCTTGCTCTACTCCCTGGGGCTCGGCCGGGACGATCTCGACCGGCCCTTTGTCGGCGTGGTGAGCACCTGGAGCAGCGGACACCCGGGCCACGCGCATCTGCGCGAGCTGGCCCGGGCGGCCGCCGAAGGGGTCTCGGAAGCCGGCGGCACGCCCTTCGAGGTGAACACCATCGGCGTCTGCGACGGGCTGGCCATGGGCCACGCCGGCATGCGCATGTCGCTTCCCAGCCGGGAGCTAATCGCCGACTCGATAGAGGTGATGGCCGTGGCTCACGCCTTTGACGCCCTGGTCATCCTCACCTCCTGCGACAAGAGCCTGCCGGCTGCGCTCCTGGTCGCGTCGCGCCTCAACTTGCCGGCTATCATCGTCCCCGGCGGCCCCATGGAGCCGGGGCGGTACATGGGCCGCGAGTGGGCTGTCTACCAGGCCCGGGAAGCGACGGGCCGATACCTGGAGGGGCGCATCTCGGCCGAGCAGCTCGCAGAGATCGAGCGCCACATCTGCCCCGGGCCCGGTGCCTGCTCGATGATGGGCACGGCCAACAGCATGGCCTGCCTGACCGAGGCCCTGGGCATGGCCCTACCCCGCAGCGCGACGACGCACGCGACGTCGGGCGCCAAGTGCGGCGAGGCACACCGCAGTGGCGCCCGGGCAGTGGCCCTGCTGCACGAGAATCTGCGTCCCCGTGCGATCATCGGCACAGGATCGCTGCGCAATGCCATCACCGTCGGGGCCGCCATCGGCGCCTCGACCAACACCGTGCTACACCTGCTGGCCCTGGCCCGGGAAGCCGGTGTGCCGCTGGATCTGTCCGCATTCGACGCCATCAACCGCCAGACGCCGTTCCTGTGCGACGTCAAGCCCAGCGGGCGGCACTCCTTGCTGGCCCTGGACCAGGCCGGGGGTATCCCGGCCGTCATGGCCGAGCTGCGCGACCGGCTCGACCTTGACCTGCCCACAGCGGCCGGGGGCACCCTGGCCGACCACGTGCCGGCCGCCGCCGGTGAGGCGCGGTCTGTTGTGCGCTCGACAGGAGATCCCCTGTCTGCGGAGGGCAGCCTGGCGGTCCTCACCGGCAGCCTGGCGCCCCTGGGCGCGGTCGTGAAGCAAAGTGCCGTGGCGCCCGAGATGCGCTGCCACCGCGGGCCTGCTCGCGTGTTCGAAGGCGAAGATGCGGCCGTGGAGGCACTGCGCCGGCACGCGGTGCAGCCCGGCGACATCATGGTCATCCGCTACGAGGGCCCGCGAGGGGGGCCCGGGATGCCCGAGATGCATGTCCCGGCCACGTTGCTCGCCGGGCAGGAACTGGGCAGGACGGTGTCGCTCGTGACCGATGGCCGCTTTTCGGGCGGCTCCCGTGGCGCCTGTGTGGGGCACGTTGCCCCCGAGGCGGCGGCCGGCGGCCCCATCGCCCTGGTGCAGGACGGCGACGAGATCGTGGTTGACCTTCCCGCCCGGCGCCTGGATCTCCTGGTCTCTGCCAAGGCATTGGCGGAACGGCGCGGCGCCTGGAAGCCGCGGGAGCAGCGCCTGTCCGGTTACCTGGCCCGCTACGCGGCCGAGGTTGGCTCCAGTCACGAGGGCTGCATTTTGGCCGCCAGGCAGGACCGGCCGGCGGAATGGGTGGAGTGAGATGCAAGTCAGCGAATTCTCCTACCAGGTGCTCGACCTCCTGACCCGCTACCAGGCTCCGGCGATCCTGATGGCGGCCCACGAGGTGGGCGTCTTTGCCGAGCTGGGCGTGGACCCTACCACGCTGGATGACCTGGCCGGGCGGCTGGGAGTGCCGCGGCGTTCCCTGGGCATCCTGCTGCGCGCCTGTGTCGCCCTGGACCTGGTGGTGCAGGAGGGTGACCGGTACGCGTGCAGTCCCATGGCCACGGCCACCCTGGTGCCCGGCAGCCCGGGCTACCTCGGTCGCCTCATCGACAAGGAGGCGTTCTTCTACCGCGCCTGGTCAGGGCTGGCGGACTGTGTGCGGACCGACCGTGCGGCCCTGGCCCCCTTCCCGGTGCGGGCGCAAGAGGATCCACAGACTGCGCGCAACTTCCTGTTGGCCCTGGACGACGTGGCGGCGCTCTTTGGCAGCGACTTTGGCCGGCAGTTGACCCTGGAGGGCTGCCGGCGGCTGCTGGATGTGGGTGGCGGCGTGGGCAGCTACTCCCTGGCGCTGTTGGAGCGCTATCCGCAGTTAGAGGTCACCATCCTGGATCTGCCGGCGGTGGTTCCCTGGGCCCGAGAGTTCGTCGCCCAGGCCGGCGCTGCGGAACGGGTTGTCGTCGAGCCCTTTGACTTTCTGCACGATCCGTTGCCGCGCGGCTACGACGTGGTGCTCCTGTCCAACATCTTGCACGACCTGCCACCGGCCGTCAACCAGGGGCTGCTAACCGCAGCCTATCAGGCGCTGGAGCCCGGGGGTCGCGTCGTCGTCTACGAGTTCTTGCTCGATGCCGACCGGGTAACCCCGGCGACCAGCGCCGTCTTTGCCGTGATGATGCTCGTGGAGAACCAGGGGGGCAACGTCTACACCGCCGACGACATTCTCGGCTGGCTGGCCGCCGCCGGCTTCGGCCGGCCTTCCGTGCAGCGGCTGCCGGAGCCCAGTCCGATGGGCATTGTCAGTGGGTACCGGTAGGCGCGCAGCGCCAAGCAAACAGGCTGGAGAGGAATCAGCGATGGAATGGCCGATCTCTTATCTACACTACGTGCCCGGCTCGTCGAGCTGGATTGAGATGATGCGCGGCGCCATGCGGGCCATGGACTGCGCCGGCGCCAGGCCCGGGGAGAACGTCGTCATCTCCACCGACACGAACAAGATGCGCATTGCCGAGGCTCTGGCAGCCGCCGCCTATGCCGTGGGGGCGGTGCCGACCATCGTCGTCATTACGCCCACGGGCGCCCATGGTGCGCAGCTACCTGCTCCCGCCGTGGCGGCTTGCCGCGAAGCGGACATCTTCTTCCTGCCCTCGACCTTTTCCCAGACCCACACCGACGCGCGCATCCAGGCCATCCAAAACGGGGCGCGGGGCGCGACGATGTGCGAGGTGACAGAGGATGCCCTGTGCACGGGTGGGATCCTGGCCGATTTTGTAGAGTGCGACCGCCTGGGGCGGACCCTGGGCGCCATGCTCGACGGGGCAACCGAGATGCGGATCACCACACCAGGGGGCACCGATTTTTGCGGCATTGTCAAGGGGCGGCCGACCCAATATGAAACGGGCCTATTCCGCGAGCCGGGCCAGTTTGCCGCGCTGCCCAACAGCGAGATCAACATCTCGCCCATCGAGGGCACGGCCCAGGGCGTGGCCATTGTCGACGTCCGCGTCATGAGCGTCGGAGTGACACGCCGCGAGCCGATCACCCTGACCCTCAAAGATGGCTTCATCGCCGGGATCGAAGGTGGCGCCATGGCCGACGACCTGGCGCGCATCCTGGCAGGATTCGACGACGCAACCGCCTACAACGTCGCCGAGTTCGGCATTGGTCTCAATCCCCAGGCCAGGGAGGCAGCGACCAACCTCGAAGACCTGGGCAAGGCCGATCATGCCCACATCGGCATCGGGAGCAACTATGCCATCGGCGGCAAGGTCAAGGCACCTTGCCATATCGACGCCATTCTGCGCGAGGCCAGCGTGTACCTTGACGGCAAGCTGGTATACGACAAGGGCAAGCTCGCGCTATAGCACAGGGAGACGCATCGTGGCAGACTGCGATTACATCGTCATCGGCGGGGGGCACAACGGCCTCGTGTGCGCCGGGTATCTGGCCCGGGCGGGGCAGAGGGTGTGCGTCCTCGAGAAACACGACATCCTGGGTGGCTACAACACCACGGAAGAGATCCCCGGGGCGCCTGGTTACAGGCTGAACATCGGCGCCCTGGAGCACATCTCCATCCTCGACATGCCCTTTGTGAAGGACCTGGAGCTTGAGCGGCATGGCCTGGACTATATCCTGAGGGACCAGCTCTACCTGTTTCCCTTCCTCGACGGTTGCGACATTCCCATCTACCAGGACGTGGACCGGACTGCCGACGAGATCGGCAAGCTGTCGGCCCACGACGCGCAGGCCTACAAGGACTTCATGCAGTTCTCCGATGCCTTTCTCGGCATCTTGGGGGCCGTCAGCTACGGCCCGCCGCCGACTTTTGGCGAGCTGGCGGCGCTCATGGACGCGGAGCTTGGCCTGGACACGGACCAGGTGCTCTGGACCTTGCTGACCTGCCCTCGCTCCGTGCTCGATACCTGGTTCGACCATCCCCAGGTCAAGTCGGCCCTGGCCTACTACGGCGCGCACACGCAGACGGCACCGTCGCGCGTGGGGGCCGGCTATGCACCGTGCATCATGGTCGGCGCCCACGCGGGCGTCGCCCGCCCCCGCGGCGGCTCGGGCAAGCTCAACGACGCATTGCAGGGCTTTATCGAGGCCCACGGCGGCTCGGTGCGTACCGCCGCCCCGGTGTGCCAGATCCTCGTGCAGAACGGCCGGGCCGCCGCAGTCGAGCTGGCAGGCGGGGAGCGCCTCACGGCCGGCAAGGGGGTCGTGTCGTCCATCGACGCCTTGCGCGTCTTCACGCAGCTCCTCGACGCCTCGCTGGTGCCCGCCGATCTACGGCGCAAGCTGCAAAGGCTCCGTGCCGGGGGCACCAACATCTCCGAGTTCAAGATCGACGCCGCCCTCAGCGGCCCCCTGGACTGGAGTCGCTTTCCGCACGGGCAGGAGTTCAGCGGCGGCATGCAGCTTCTATGCCCCTCCATGGAATACCTGGACTATGTCTTTGCCGACATCGAGCGCGGCGTGCCTCCCGAGGAACCGGCGATGATGGTCGGCACGGCCTCTGTCCTCGACCCCTCCCTGGCGCCCAACGGCGGGCATACGCTGTGGCTGTCGTCCTTTGCTCCCTACCGCCGCCGCGACGGGCGGTCGTGGGACGAAACCAAGCAAGAGTTTGCCGACCGGATGCTGGACGTGCTGAGCTGCTACACGCCCAACGTCCGCGACGTGCTCATCGCCGGCGAGCTAACGTCGCCCCTGGACTGGCACCGGCGGACCGGGAGCCTGCGCGGTAACCCCAACCACCTGGATATGACGCTGGACCAGATCCTGGGCTATCGCCCCCTGCCGGAGCTGAAAGACTATCACACACCGGTCGGCGGGCTCTATCTTACCGGCAGCGGCACGCACCCCGGCGGCGGCATGAGCGGCAATCCAGGCTACAACACCGCCCAGGCAATCCTGCAGGATCTGGGATTGCTCCCGCCACCGGGCCGCAAGGGGTTGGTGGAGCGTGCCAAGAAACTGGCCAGCCTGTTGCAGGTCTACCGCAAGCTGCGCCGGTATCTATAGTGTCGTCATCTCTCGAAATGAGGCAGACATGGATGTCCTTATTGAAAACGTAGCGGTTCTGAGCCCCGAACGGGAGGGGATGCTGGAGCGGCAGAACGTGGCCATCGAGGGTAGCCGCATCGCCGCCATTACCCCCGAGCCCTTGCAGCCCGCTGCCGGCACCCGGCGCATCGACGGGCGCGACCACCTGCTGATACCGGGCCTCATCAGCGCTCACGCGCACTCGCCGGAAAACATGCTCAAGGGCCGGATCGAGGCCGTGCCTCTCGAGTTCTGGCTGTGCGACCTCTTTGGCTCGTCGTTCGCTTTCACCGAGCGCGA
Source organism: Anaerolineae bacterium (assembly GCA_041300865.1). Lineage (GTDB taxonomy): Bacteria > Chloroflexota > Anaerolineae > JAAYZQ01 > JAAYZQ01 > JAAYZQ01. The sequence goes on along the minus strand of JBFYTF010000036.1, from coordinate 79,446 downwards.
GATCTATTTGGCGGCCGTCGTCGGCGCTGTCGAGATGCTGCACACCGGCACCACCGGTGTCGTCGACCACTTCTGGGTCAACGGCTCCATGTCAGAAAGCGCCCTGGATGCCGTCATGAGTGCCTACCGTGACGTCGGGATCCGGGCGGGCGTCGCTCCCCTCGTAGAGGACGATCACAAGATCAACGACATGATCCTGAGGCAGAATCCCGAGCTGGAGGGCGGGGTCTATGGCTCTTCGCCGCCGATTACGGCCCCGGAGTACCTGCGCGTGCTCGATGCCTTCTTCCGCAAGTGGCACCTTGCCGAGGATGGCCGGCTGCAGTGCCTGGCCGGCCCTTCCGGAGCACAGTGGTGCTCCACGGAGCTCATGGTCGGCGCCATGGACATCGCGCGCTGCTACGATGGCGGCTTCCACATGCACGCCGAAGAGACCAAGCTGCAGGCGATGAGCTGCCGCCAGTTCTTTGGCCGCTCGGCCGTCGCCCAATTGGCCGAGCTCGGCCTGCTGACCGACAGGACGTCCCTGGCCCACTGCGTCTGGGTCGACGACTACGACGTCGAGCTTATTGCCCAGGCGGGAGCGACCGTCGTGCACAACTCGGTATGCAACCTCAAGCTCGGCAGCGGTTTTGCGCCGGTCCTGCGCATGGTCCAGCGTGGCGCCCACGTGGCCCTTGCCTGTGATGGGGCGGCCAGCAACGACAACCAGGTGATGTTTGACGTGATGAAGGTCACCGGGCTGATGCACACCGTGCGCGATCCCAGCCACCACGCCTGGCTCAAAGCCCGCCAGATCCTGGGCATGGCCACCGCCGGCGGCGCGCGCCTGTTCAGGGCACCGGGCGGGTTGGGCGTGCTGGCACCCGGCGCCCTGGCCGACCTGACGATGCTGGACCTGCGTACCCCGGCGTTCACGCCGCTCAACGATCCGTTCCAGCACCTCGTCTATGCCGAAAACGGCTCCTCGGTGCGGACCGTGATCGTCAACGGCCGGGTCGTGGTGGACAATGGCGTGTTGCAGACAGTCGACGAGGCCCAGCTGCTGGCCGAGGCCCGCGAGATGTGGGCCAGGCGGAAGCGGGACATTCCACCCGTGGGTCCCGCCGGAAAAAAGTTCTTGGAGGCCCAGGAACGGTTTCAGCAGCGGGTCCTGGCCGAGCCTTTTGCCGTGGACCGCTACTAGGGCCGGCAACGGGAAGGAGAGACGATGACGACGGGCTTCTGTTACGACGAGCGCCATCGAGACCACAGCCATCCGGCGGCACCCGAGTCGGCGGAACGGCTGGAGGCACTGATAGCCACCTTGCGGGCCGAGGGTGAGCTGGACCTCTGCCGGCGGATTGAGGTCGAGACGATCCCATGGGAGTGGGTGCAAGCTGCCCACGTCCAGTCCCACGTGGATGCCGTGCGCCGCCTGTCGCAGGCGGGCAAGAAAAGGATCAGCTTTGACACCTATCTCACCCCGGCGGCTGCCGAAGCCGCCCGGCTGAGCGCGTCGAGTGCCGTGTGTGCTACGCGGGCCGTTCTAGACGGTGTGGTGCGCAACGCCTTCTCGCTGATGCGCCCCGTCGGCCACCACGCCCTGCCCACCCGGGCCATGGGTTACTGCATCTTTAACAACGTGGCCATTGCCGCCCTCTATGCCCTGCGAGAGCATCACCTGGAGCGGGTGATGATCGTGGACATCGACGCGCACCACGGCAACGGCACCGAAGAGATCTTTTACGGCAGCCGAGACGTGCTCTTTGTGTCGTATCACCAACAGCCCTGGTTCCCGGGGACGGGCCATTGGTACCGGAACGGCGCCGAGGCCGGCCTGGGCTACAACTATAACGTCGAGCTCCCCCAGTGGAGCGGCGACGAAGCGTACCTGCGCGTCCTGCGCGAGCTGGTGACCCCGCTGGCTGAACAATACCGGCCACAGCTCATACTCGTCTCGGCCGGCTTTGATGCCCACTGGCTAGATCACTCGTCCGTACTTGGGCTGAGTGCCCGGGGTTATTCCGATCTGGTGCACGGGATTCAGGAGTTGGCCGGCCGTCTTTGCCAGGGCCGGCTCGTCCTTGTCCTGGAAGGGGGCTACAATCTGCGCTCGCTGACGGCGTCTGCCGCGGGTGCCCTGCGTGCTCTGCGGGGCGAACCCCCGCGCCCAGACCCCCTCGGGCCCTGCCCTGACCCGCCCGTTGCCGCTGTAGACGGCATCGTGGCCCAACTGAAGAGCTTTTTTGGGCTGATGGAACCGCCCACTGGTGAGTCCTATTTCGATCAGGAAGTACAGGTCCCGTACACGATCAAGCACGGATGACCATCAGCATCTCGCGTGCGCGGCGCCAGGGACAGGAAGGAGGGCGAAAAGGTCAGGCAAGCGAATGAGAGCACAAGCAGGCAGCACTGCGTACATTAGCGAGCCAGTGGCTCAGTTTGGGAACAAAGAGAATCCAAGGAGGGGATCCAAATGGTCGTAGAAAAGATTCGTCGTACACTGTCCGTGCTGGTGGTCGGCATGATGCTGCTGACCCTGGTCCTGGGTTGCGCGTCCACCCCGGAAGCGGAACCGGAAGCTCCCACGCAGGCACCGGTCGAGGAACAGGTCGAGGCCACAGAGCCGGCTGCGGAACCGGCGCCGGAGCAGCTGCGCGTCGCGGCCGTCTTTCCCGGGTCTATCAACGACGAGGGCTTTAACCAGGCCGGCTACCAGGGATTGATGGAGATCGAGGAGAAGTTTGGCGCTGAAGTGGCCTTTTCGGAGCTCACGCCCGTCGCCGACTTTGTCAACACCTACCGCGACTTTGCCGACCAGGGCTACAACGTCATCATCGGCCACGGCTTTGAGTTCGGCGACATTGCGCTGCAGGTCGCGCCCGACTATCCCGACATCAAGTTCATCGTCGACAGCAACCCCGACGTGTCGGCCGAGAACGTAGCCGGCATCACGGGCAAGTCCTGGGAAGCCGCCTACCTGCTGGGTGTCCTGGCCGGTTTGATGACCGAGACGGGCAAAATCGGCGGCATCGCCGGCTTTGACTTTCCCATCCTCGTGTCCCAGATGGAGGCCTACCGGCTGGGCGCGGAGTCGGTGCGGCCCGACGTAGAGGTGAACACGGTCTACATCGGCTCTTTTGAGGACGTGGCCAAGGCCAAGGAGGCCACCCTGGCCCAGGCCAGTGCCGGGGCGGACGTGGTCTTTCACATCGCCGACGCGGCCGGCGTCGGTATCCTCCAGGCCGTCGAGGAAACGGGCATCTGGGGCATCGGCTGGGGCTTGGACCAGAACCACCTGGCACCCGAAAACGTGATCTCCAGCCTGTTGTTCAGCGGCGACCAGCTGCTGGTACAGGACGTCCAGAAGGTGGTCGATGGCACCTGGACGGGAGAGGTCCGCCTCTATGGACTGGACACCGGTGTGGTGGGCATCGCCGACTATCACGGCCTGGTACCCCAGGACGTCGCCGACCAGGTCGAAGAGGCCAGGCAACAGATCATCTCCGGCGAGATCGAGGTGCCGTACATCACCACGGTCGGGGGCGAGGGAACGGAGCTGCCGGAGGGCGAGGAACCGGCAGCCGCCGAAGACCTGCGCGTGGCGGTCGTCTTCCCGGGCTCGATCAACGACCAGGGCTTTAACCAGGTTGTCTACGAGGGCCTGCTCCAGATCGAAGAAGAGATGGGGGCCGAGATCGCTTACTCGGAGAAAACCCCTGTCGCCGACTTTGTGCAGGTCTTTCGCGACTTTGCCGAGGACGGCTACAACGTCATCGTGGGGCATGGCTTCCAGTTCGGCGACGTTGCCCTGGAGGTCGCCCCCGACTATCCGGAAGTCAAGTTCATCGTTACCAACAACTCTATAGTCCAGGCTGAGAACGTCGCCGGGATTGCCGCCGCTGCGTGGCAGCCTGCCTACCTTCTGGGGATGCTGGCGGCGCAGATGAGCGAGACCGGCAAAATCGGCGGCATCGCCGGCTATGACTTTCCCAACATCGTCTCCCAGATGGAAGCCTACAAGCTGGGTGCCAAGGCCGTGAACCCGGATATCGAGACCACCATCGTCTACATTGGGACAATGGAGGACGTTGCCAAGGGCAAGGAAGCCGCGTTGGCCCAGGCGAGTGCCGGCGTGGACGTGATCTTTCACATCGCGGACGCGGCCGGGATCGGCGTCATCGACGGGGCCGTGGAGTCGGACATCTGGGTGATCGGCTGGGGCGCCGACCAGAACCACCTGGCGCCGGAGAATGTACTCTCGAGCTCGCTGACCAACAGCGGCGGACTCCTGATCAAGGACGTCGAGCTGGTCGCAGACGGCACCTGGACGGGAGGGGTGCGGGTGTACGGGATCGACACCGGCATCGTGGACATCGCGGACTATCACGGGCTCGTGCCTGAGGATGTCGCGGCGATTGTCGCCGAGGCTCGGCAGCAGATCATCGACGGAACGCTGGAGGTCCCTTACATCGAGGAGTCAACCGACTAGCAGTCGACCTGTGATCGCCTGGGCGCAGCGCGTGCGCTGCGCCCAGGCAAGGCGCTCTTGTTCGGAGACCTGGAAAAGTAGCAGGAAAGGCAGGCAATGGCCGCGAATACGCTTTTGAGGATGGAGAGCATCACGAAGACCTACCCGGGCGTCCTCGCCAACGATTGCATCTCCTTCGAGGTCGTGGAAGGCGAAATCCATGCTCTGCTGGGCGAAAACGGTGCCGGCAAGACGACCCTGATGCGCATCCTGTATGGCATGTCGACACCCGACACCGGCACTCTCTACTGGCGTGGACGGCCCGTTCACATCTCGTCGAGCCACACAGCCATTGAGCTCGGCATCGGCATGGTCCACCAGCACTTCATGCTGATCCCGGAGTTCAGTGTCATCGAAAACGTCGTGCTCGGCTTGCGCACCGGTCGCTCCCCGCTGCTGGACCTGCAGGGCGCAGCCCGGCAGCTGGAGGAGCTGTCCACCCGCTATGGCTTACACGTTGAGCCCTGGGCCATGGTCAAAGATCTCTCCACAGGCGAGCGCCAGCGGGTCGAAATCGTCAAAGCCCTCTACCGGGGCGCGCACCTGTTCATTCTCGACGAACCCACCGCGGTGTTGACGCCGGGTGAGGCGGACGATCTCTTTGCCGTCCTCGATACGCTAAGAGCCCAAGGCCACGCGGTGATCTTTATCTCGCACAAGCTGGACGAGGTGATGCGCATCAGCAACCGGGTGACCGTGCTGCGCCGGGGATGCGTCGTCGCCACGGTACCGACGTGCGACACGACCAAGGAAAAGCTCGCGACCTTGATGGTCGGGCGACCTGTGGTGTTGCGCGTCGAACGCCGGCCGCACGAACCGGGCGACAGCGTCATCAACCTGGACCGCGTCAACGTCACGACCGCAGACAATCGCCACCAGGTCCACGACGTGTCCTTGTCGGTGAGGGCCGGCGAGATCGTGGCCCTGACCGGCGTGGCAGGCAACGGGCAGCGCTCGTTGATCGAAGCTCTCTTTGGGCTGCGTGGTGTGACTTCGGGGCAGATCTCGGTCTTGGGCCGGGACGTCCGGGACTGCGGGCCCAGGGACCTGGTGCGCATGAACCTGGCGCGGATTCCCGAGGACCGGCAGACGATGGGCCTGGCCATGCCCCTTTCCGTGCGCGAGAACCTTGCCCTCGAGGTCTTTCATGACGAGCAATACTGCCGGGCAGGCTTCTTGAAGCAGAATTCGATTACGCAATTGGCCAAGCGCCTGGGGAGCGAGTACGACATCCGCATGCCCTCGGCTCAGGTGCCGGCGAGCACCCTATCGGGGGGCAACCAGCAGAAGGTCATCCTGGCGCGGGTGATGCACCGCCTGCCGTTGGCCGTGGTCGCCGCTGATCCCACCCGCGGCCTGGACGTTGGCGCCACAGAGTTCGTCTACGGGCAGCTCCTGGCTGCCCGCGATCGAGGCGTTGCCGTTCTCTTGTTTTCCACGGATCTGGAGGAGGTACTTTGTCTCAGCGATCGGATCGCAGTAATCCACAAGGGCGAGATCATGGGCGTGATACCGACGGAGGAGGCCCAGGAGACGCAGCTCGGGCTGATGATGGCCGGCACAAGGCTGGAAGATCTGCCCGCCGAGCTCAAGCCGAGGAGCTTCTTCGTCGACTGCTCGTCCCAGGGCTGACGGCCGGCCAAGCGTTCGTCATGCCCCTGCTGGCCATCGTCGTGGCCATAGCCCTGGGGGGAGTCGTCATGGCGTTGAGCGGCGTCAGCCCCATTGAGGGCTATCGCGCCCTGTGGCGAGGAGCGTTCGGCGGACCGGCGCGCATCGGCGTCACGGTGACCAAGGCGACGCCTCTGATCCTGGCCGGCCTCGGCGTTGCGCTCCCTTTGCGCTGTGGCCTGATCAATCTCGGCGGCGAGGGACAGGTCTATATTGGCGCACTGTTCGCCACGCTGGCTGCCCTCGGCTTTCAAGGCCTGCCGCTCTACGTGCACCTGCCCCTGGTGCTTCTGGGCGGTGCGGCGGGCGGTGCGCTGTGGGGCGCCATTCCCGGCTGGCTGAAGGCCCGCCTGCAGCTCAACGAGCTGATCACGACGATCATGCTGGGCTACATTGCCTTCTGGATCGTCAGTTACCTGGTCCACGAGCCGATGAAGGACCCGGCCGGCGGAGGCTATCCGTGGAGTGTGCAGGTTCCCGGCTCTGCCAGGCTGCCCATCATCCTGCCCAAGTTCCGCATCAACCTGGGGATTGTCATTGCCCTGGTGGCGGCCGTGGCCTCCCACGTGCTCTTGTGGAAGACCGCCTTCGGCTTTGAAATGCGGGCCGTGGGAGCGGGAGCCCAGGCCGCCCGCCTGGCCGGGATCAACCCCAAGCGAACGACGATCTTGACCTTTGCCATTGGTGGTGCGCTGGCAGGGCTGGGCGGCCTGGTCGAGATCATGGGCGTCCAATTCCGCCTGAGCGATTTCTTTTCGCCAGGTTATGGCTGGGACGCCATTGTGGTGGCTATGGCCGGGCAGGCTAACCCCTTTGGCGTGGTGATCATGGGGCTCTTTTTCGGGGCCCTGCGCAATGGGGCCGAGAGCGCTGCGCGCTCGACAGACATGCAATCGTCCATCTCGCTCATCATCCAGTCACTGACCCTGCTTTTGATCATCGGCAGCAACTCGGTGGTTCTCCGCCGCAAGCTGAGGAGAAGGAGACGAACACATGCTGGAGACCTTAGTCCGGCTGTTCTTGTCGATTGACTTTTTGCAGGCCACGATCCGGTTTTCGACGCCGTTGCTTGGCGCCTCGATGGGCGAAGCCCTGTCGGAACGGGGCGGCATGGTGAATGTCAGCCTGGAAGGCATGATGTTGTGTGGAGCACTGGGTGGCGCCCTGGGCGTGTATTATACGGGCAACCCCTGGCTCGGTGTCGTGTCCGGCATTTTGGCGGGCGTCCTGGTTGCCACGCTCCAGGGCTTTTTCAGCATCACCCTGGCAGTTAACCAGGTCGTCGTGGGCATCGCCCTCAACATCTTTAGCCTGGGCGTCACGACCTTCATCTCTCGCTCGGTGTTCTCGCTGACAGAAAGCAACCAGGTGAGCGGCTTCACCCCTGTGCGGCTGCCGATCCTCGGCCAGATTCCGTTGGTGGGCGATGCCCTGTTCAACCATAGCGCCCTGGTCTACCTGACCTACCTATTGATCCCAGTGGTGGCCCTGGTCATCACCCGGACCAAGTGGGGACTGAACTTGAGAGCCGTCGGCGAGCACCCTGAAGCGGCAGACAGCCTGGGGATTTCGGTGGTGCGCATGCGCTACAGCGGGGTGCTGCTGTGCGGTGCCTTTGCCGGCTTGGCGGGCTGTTTCTTTTCCCTGGTCCAGCTGAACCAGTTCGTCGAGGGCATGACCGGCGGGCGTGGCTTTATTGCCCTGGCGGTGGTCATCGTGGGCAAGTGGCAACCCTGGCGACTGGCCCTCGTGTCGCTCTTGTTCGGCATGCTCGACGCCGTCGCCCTGCGAGCGCAGGCACTCAACATCGGCTTGCCCTACCATCTGCTACTGGCCCTGCCCTACCTGGTGACCCTGTTGGTTTATGCCGGGCTGGTGGGCCAGGCCCGGCCGCCGGCAGCGCTCGCCCAGCCCTACATTCGGGAGTAGGTGCAGGCATGGAACAGACGGCCATGAGCACCGGGAGCATCCAGCGCGTCGCCGTCGTAGGCGCAGGCTTCATGGGGCACGGCATCGGCCAGGAGTTCGCCCTGGCCGGACATGAGGTCGTGCTTCACGACGTAGGCCAGCTGGCCTTGGAGCACGCGGTGCAGCGGATTGGTGCGAACCTGGCCCAGCTCGCCGGGTGGGGGATTGTCCCGGCCGATGCCCCGGCGGCAGCCATGGCGAGGATAAGCACGACCACCGTGCTGCCCGAGGCGGCGCAAGAGGTGGACCTGGTCGTGGAGGCCGTGTACGAAGACTTGGCGCTCAAGAGGGAGGTCTTTGGCGAGCTGGACCGGCTCTGCCCCGCGCGGACCATTCTGGCCAGCAACACCTCGACCTTTATGCCCAGCCTGCTGGCCGCGGCGACAGGCCGGCCGGACCGGGTCGTGGGGATGCACTTTTTCTACCCACCGTCGCTCCTGCCCCTGGTCGAGATCGTTGCCGGCCCGGCTACGTCCGGCGCGACCGTCAACACGGCCTGCGGGCTGCTGCGCGGCATGGGCAAGCAGCCGATCGTGGTGCGGAAGGAGTGCTTTGGTTTTGTCGCCAACCGGCTCCAATTTGCTCTGCAGCGGGAGGCGTTGTACCTGGTGGAGCAAGGGATCGCCAGCGCCGAGGACGTGGACATTGCGGTGAAAGACGGCTTCGGGCGGCGCCTGGCCTTTGCCGGGCCGTTCGAGATCGCCGAGCCGATCGGCTGGGACCTGGAGCTCCAGATCCAGAAACACCTCCTGCCCCACCTGGCCGCGAATGCGTCGCCGTCGCCCCTGCTCGTGGACAAGGTTGACAGGCGGGAGCTAGGGGTCAAGACGGGCAAGGGGTTCTACGACTGGACTGCCGAGGCGGCGGAGGCGTGGCAACGGGAGCTTCAGGGGGCGCTGGCCTACCTAATCAGGAGGGGCCGGTGGGGCGAGAAGGCGAACCGGCCGTCGTATCTCGAACAGGAGGATCAACGATGAAGGTTCTAGTCAGAAACGCGACTCTGGTGTCTGCCGGGCCTTTGGGCCGTGTCGTCGATGATGGTTATCTTCGGATTGCTGGCGGCAGAATCTGTGAGGTAGGCAAAGGCAAGATTACTCCAGGCTCCGACGAGAAGGTCATCGAAGGACATGGGAAAGTGGTGTTCCCCGGCTTGATCAACACCCACATGCACCTGTTCCAGAGCCTGCTCAAAGGACTCGGCGCAGATCGCCAGCTGTATGACTGGCTTAGTTCCATGATCGCGCCGAGTGCCGACGAACTGACAGAAGACGACTGCTATCAAGGAACCCTGCTCGGGTGCCTGGAAGGAATCAAATCTGGGACTACGACCTTTGTCGACTTTATGTATGCGCACCCGCGGCCGCACCTCGCAGATGCTGTGATCCGTGGCTTTCAACAGGTGGGGGTGCGGGGAATTATGGCGCGGGGGATCACCGACAATGCGCCGGAGGCTGCGTTCCAGCGGAGCTGGGTCCAACCCACAAAGGTCGCCCTCGAAGATTGTGAGCGACTAATACGCGAGTATCGGGGTGTCGATCTCCTCGATATCTGGATGGCCCCCTGCACCATTACCCTGGCCACTCCAGAGGCGTTCCGTGGCGTGCGGGAACTGGCGGACAAGCACGGGGCCCGGATCACGGTTCATCTGTCGGAGGTCCCCTACGAAGTCGATTGGGCGCACACGCACTTCTCTTGTTCTGAAATGGCGTATCTCGCGACCACTGGTTTCCTCGGGCCTGACGTTTTGGCCGTGCACTGCATCAAGGTCACGGAAGACGATATCGAGATCATGGCCCGGCACGGGGTCAATGTTTCCCACAATCCAGTGTCCAATATGTACCTGGCTCACGGGGTAGCGCCCATTCCGCAGATGATGGCCGCCGGGCTTACCGTCGGCTTGGCGACTGACGGCGCTGCCAGCAACAATAGCGTCGATTATATCAAGGACCTAAAATTCGCGTCCCTGCTTCACAAAGCGCATACTGAGAATCCAAGGATCATCAACGCCTATCAGGTTCTGGATATGGCGACCATTCAAGCCGCCGCGGCCATCGGCAAGGCAGATGAACTCGGATCCCTGGAAGTTGGGAAGCGGGCAGACCTCTTCGTGTGCGATTTTGAGCACCATATCTCGGGGGTCCCGAGTTACGACCCCGTGGCTACGCTAGTCTACGCCGCTTCCAGTGAGTGCGTGCGCACGGTGATGATCGACGGGAGACTTGTCATGGAGGATGGCCAGATGCTGACCATCCCAGACTACGAGGAGGTGCTACGCCAGGCTCGAAATTCGGCCTTCAAGCTGGTGCGGCGCGCTGGAGTGCTCTGAGAAGGTCTTTGTTCATGGCGACTACCGAGATCTTGACAACTTGTGCGACATATGATATACTATATTATATACAAAACCACCGTTCGCTAGAGCCGTTCGTAATTGGAACGGCAAGCGGATCGGCCAAGCAGGTTGGGCCGAACAGCAGCATCGCTCTGTTTCCGAGGGCCACTTCTGTACGAGGGAGTGCACAATGAGTCCTGTGATAGAGAATGAGAACCGGAAACCTGCATTCTGGACCGAGTACCTCTTCCCCGCAACCCTGAGCGAAACCCTGGAAATGTTACAGCACCATAATGGCCGAGCTCGCATCATCGCTGGCGGCACGGATCTTGTGCTCCAGGCTCAGCGCGGCCAGTGCGACAGCCAGGTGATGGTCGACATCACACGTGTTCCAGGTTTGGGCTTCCTTGAAGAACAAGACGGCTGGATCCTGATAGGTCCACAGGTAACACATGCCCAAGTGGCGGCTTCCTCTCTCATTCAGGCCAAGGCGGGCATATTAGCCCGCGCGTGTGCGGCCATTGGCGGTCCTCAAATTCGACGCGTGGCTACCCTAGTCGGCAACGTAGTAAACGCTCTGCCCGCTGCCGATGGAGCCGTAGCGCTTTTTGCCCTTGACGCAGATGTAGAGATACTAGACCGGTGTGGCCGGCGATGGGTGCCAATCAGTAGCTTTTACACCGGTGTCGGTAAGTGTACCGTGGATCCTTGCCAGGAAATAGTAACGGCCCTCCGCTTCCGGCCTCTGCCAGGGTCCACGAGCTGGTCCTTCCAGCGGCTGGCGCGCCGTCAGGCCCTGATCCTGCCCAGCGTATGCGTCGCCGTTGTCGTGAGGGTCGAGGATAGTCATTTCGCGGACGCCAGGATCTCGGTTGGGCCTGTGGCGCCGGTTCCATTTCGGGCCCGCGAGGCCGAGGATGTGCTGCTGAATGCTCCGGTAAGCGAGCAGGTTATCGCTGCAGCTGCGAAGAAGGCATTTGAAACCGCCGCACCTCGAGACAGTCTCTTGCGCGGGTCTGCCGATTATCGCAAGCAGATGGTCGAAGTCTTGGTGCGCCGTGCCTTGAGCCAAGCCCTGGCCGATGCGACACCCAGCGCCTGAGATCCGGTATTACGGAAGCCATCGGATTGCGATATGGTCTCAGCCATCTCGATGTCTGACTGAAGGTTAGTTGCTCCGCGCAGTGGCCGCGGACAAGAACGACGGAGGAGTAAGCCATGACCCTTCTCGAGATGAATATCAACAACAGGGTTGCAGCCGTCGAGATCGATCCGGGAGAGATGCTGGCTCAGGTCTTGCGTGATAGGCTTGGCCTAACAGGCACCAAGGTTGGATGCGAGGAGGGCGAGTGCGGAGCCTGTACTGTGTTGGTAGATGGCGAACCCGTCCTGAGTTGTATCTATCCCGCACTCAAGGCCCACGGGCGTTCGGTTAGCACCGTTGAAGGGCTTGCTCCGGAAGGGCAGCTTCATCCTGTGCAAAAAGCCTTTGTGGAGCACTCTGCAATTCAGTGTGGCTACTGCACGCCCGGCTTCGTAATGTCAACGGTGGCGCTGTTAGCAGAAAAGCCAAGGCCAAGCCATCAGGAGATCATGGACGGGTTGTCCGGCAATCTCTGCCGGTGCACCGGATACTATCAGATCATCGATGCGGTGAAGGCTGCGGCGACCGAGTTGGCAGACCATGCGGGGTCCTAAGGCACCCGGAACGTTGTCGTCTTGAGAAGTCAGGGCAAAGGAGGCCGCATGAGCAGCTCTGTCCTCGGTAAATCGGTTGAACGCGTTGACGCCCGTGGCAAAGTTCAAGGAGCGAACAAGTATCCCCAAGACCATAACATGCCCGGCCAGCTGTATGGAGCGGTCGTGTGGAGCAGGCATCCCCATGCAAAGGTCCTCAAGATCGATACCAGCGCCGCGGAATCTGTGCCTGGCGTAGCCCGAGTCATCACCTACTGTGACGTTCCCGTCAACGTCTACGGGATATTTGTGAAGGATCAACCCGTCCTCATCGCCGAAGGCGACAAGGTACGGTGGCTCGGGGATCGCATCGCAATTGTCGTCGCCACAACAGAACGAATTGCCCGTCAAGCCGCGGACTTGGTCCGGGTGGACTATGAAGTGCTCCCAGTTCTCACTGACCCACGAGACGCAATGCAGCCAGGCGCTCCCTTGGTGCACGAAGCAATGGGCACGAATGTCTTTGCTCACATTCCGGTGCGGAAGGGCAACGTCGAAGCGGCGTTTGCCGAGTGCGACGTGGTCATCGAGAGTACGTACAGCACACAAGCAATCGAGCACGGATATCTTCAGCCAGAGGCCGGGATAGGGTATGTTGACAACGAAGGTCGGATCGCGGTGATCGCTGCTGCTCAGTGGCCTCACGACGATCTGGGTCAAATCTCGCACATGCTCCATCTCGACAAGGATCAGTTGCGCGAGATCGTTCCCGCCATTGGTGGGGCATTCGGTGGACGCGAGGACATGTATATCCAGCACCTCCTGGCCCTCTGCGCCTACGTTCTGCGGATGCCGGTAAAGATGACCTTCTCGCGAGAAGAGACGATGCGCTGCACAGGTAAGCGCCATCGCTTCTTCTTCCGCTATAAGGTCGGTGCCGCGCGCGATGGCCGGCTCCTTGCCATGGACATTGAGGCGATTTCTGATGCGGGAGCGTATGCGTCCACCAGCGGCTTGGTGCTGGGCTGTGCTGTCTGTGCGTTGGCCGGCCCCTATGTCACGCCAAACGTCAAGATCGACGCCTATACCGTCCACACAAACAACGCGGTGGCGATGGCGATGCGCGGGTTCGGCACGGCCCAAGCACCCGTTGCCTGCGAGCAGCACATGGATCGGCTGGCTGAAGCGTTGGGCATGGATGTCGTCGAGTTCCGCCTGAAGAACATGGTCGAAGCCGGCAGCGAGACCGTGTTGGGGCATCCGATGCCGGCCGGAACGGGGATAAAACAGACCTTGCGGGAGGCTGCTCTCGCCGCCGGGTGGTCACCGCGAGACGGCGACCGTTGGGTCCGCCCGGACATTGGAACGCCCTCAGCCCCGAACCGGCGGCGCGGTATCGGCGTTGCCAGTGCGCAAAAGAACGTAGGGTTTCCCTTTGGGTTCGACGACAAGTGCACGGTGGATGTCGAACTGCGCCTTGACGAGTCGGGTCACATCTTCAAGGCACAAGTCAGTGTGGGCGCAGTGGAGATGGGCCAGGGCGTACACACGATCCTGCAGCAAATCGCCGCCGGGGCCTTGCACCTGCAACTGGATCAGGTACAGATCAGCGTGGTCGACACCGCCCACGTTCCCGACGGGGGTTCGGCATCAGCCTCTCGTCTGACCTACATCGCCGGCAATGCTCTTCTTCGGGCCTGTGCCCAAGCACAACAACAGTGGGAGGACGTTCTACGCCAAGAAACTGGGCAAGACGTTATCACTGCCACCTACACGCATCATCCCCTCAGAGAGCGGCCTACAACAAGTTTCGATCCCGAGACGGGCCAGTGTAACCCCTATTATAGCTACTCCTTCGGTACGCAGGTCGTTCTCCTGGAAGTGGATAGCGAGACAGGTGAGGTGCAGATCCTGAAGGTGTGGGCAGCCACGGATGCCGGACATGTCTTCAACCCGCAAACCACCTTTGGACAGGTTGCCGGCGGCGTTCACATGGGAGTTGGATATGCCCTCATGGAGGAGTTCATCCAGGAGGACGGCCAGGTTCGCACAGGCCGGCTGAGTGAGTACTATGTTCCGACTGTTCGCGACATGCCCCTGGAGCTGGACAGCCGCATTGTTGAGGTGCCTGATCCAACCGGGCCCTTTGGGGCTAAAGGATTGGGTGAGATCACTCTCGTGACCACTGCCCCGGCTGTTCTCAATGCCATCTACGACGCAGTAGGCGTCCGTATCCCGAACCTGCCAGCCACGCCGGAACGGGTATGGCGGGAAATGCGGGGCCAGTAAGGCGGCTGGAGCGAGGCTCGGACGCAAAGTGGGGTGCGGGTCTTTGCTTAGCACCAGAGAAGGAGGCGTAGCCCAACAAGAGTCTGATAAGGGGATTGCGGGATGAGACGCTGTGCCCGACACATCCATGGGGGTCGGCGCAAAAGTCCATGTGCGTTTTTCGCAGCCGTCCGCTGGTTCGAAAAGAACGCTTGAAACAAAAAGGAGAGAGAAAGTGAAACGGACCAAGGGTGCTAGTCTTGTACTTGTTCTGGCAATGCTGCTGGCAATGATCGCTGCTTGCGGTTCCACGCCGGAGCCGGAGCCAACAGTAGCTCCGGCAGCCGCGCCAACAGCAGCGGAGGCTACCGAGGAAAAGCCCCGAGTGGCATTGGTACTTATCGGCCCCATCAGCGATCAAAGCTTCAATGCGATGGCCTATGAGGGCTTGAAGAGAATCGAGAGCGAGTTGGGTCTCGAAGTCGCCTTTGCCGAATCGGTTCCTCCGGCAGAGTTCGACGAAACCTATCGCAGCTTCAGCGACGAGGGCTATGACATCATTATTGGCCATGGCTTCGAGTTCGGAGAACCAGCAGCCAAGATTGCACCAGAATACCCCGACATCTACTACCTCGTCAACAACGGCAACGTTTCCGGACCGAATGTCGCGTCCCTTGAGCCGGTCTTTGAGGAAGCCGGGTTCCTTGTCGGTGCTGTGGCCGGCCTGATGACCAAGACGAACAGGGTCGGTGCTGTGGGCGGCATGGAGTTCCCGATCATCGTCCGCGGCATTGAGGCTTTTGGAGCTGGCGCCCAATACGTCAATTCGGACGCAGAAGCAACTACTGCCTATATTGGCACCTTGGATGATGTAGCCAGGGCAAAGGAAGCCGCTTTGGCCCAGATCAGCACTGACGTAGACGTCATTTTTCACATCGCCAACGAAGCTGGAGTCGGCGTCATCGATGGCTGCCAGGAAAAGGGGGTGTATGCCATCGGTTTTGGCTTCGATCAGAACTCGCTCGCACCCGAGACTGTTCTTACTAGCTTCATTGTGGACTATGGCACGCTCATGGTTGAGGGCGTCAAGCGTATCTTGGCGGGTGACTTTGCTGGAGAGATTCAGATGTACGGCCTGGAAGTTGGCGCTGTTGACATCGCGCCCTATCACGGTACCGTGCCTGACGACGTCGCCGCTCAAGTAGAACAGGTCCGGCAGGACATCATTTCCGGCAAGGCAGAAGTGCCACGGATCGACGTCCCGCCCCAGGATTAGATATGAACTGAGATGCGGTTGACCAGGCTGAACGCTCGCCTGGTCAATCGCTCTCCAAAGTCATCAAGCTCGGGAGAACGGATGCCTGCTCTGCTGTCCATGGAGAGAATAACCAAACGATTTCCCGGTGTCAACGCCAACGACTGCGTTTCCCTTGAGGTTGAGAGTGGCGAAGTGCACGCTTTGCTCGGTGAAAATGGGGCAGGCAAAACGACACTCATGAATGTCCTTTATGGACTCTATGAGGCAGACAGCGGTTCGGTGTACATGCATGGCAAGCGCGTCAGTATATCGTCGCCTAGCGCTGCAATCGCCTGCGGAATCGGCATGGTGCACCAGCACTTCATGCTCATCCCGGCCTTCACAGTGGCGGAAAACATTGTACTGGGAACGCGCCTGCCCAAGGAGCCTCTCCTTGATCTGAACAAGGTTGAGACAGCGGTCCGGGAACTCTCGGAGCGGTATGGGCTCTCGGTGGACCCGTGCGCAGTCATTGGCGACCTGCCGGTGGGCGTGCGCCAGCGAGTCGAAATCATGAAGGCACTCTACCGCGATGCCAAGCTACTGATTCTGGACGAACCAACGGCTGTACTCACGCCCGGTGAAGTCCGAGACTTGTTCGATATCTTGCGGAGTTTCACGGCACAGGGAAAATCGGTGATCTTTATCTCTCATAAGCTAAACGAGGTCATGGAGATCAGTGACCGGATCACGGTGCTGAGAGACGGCCGGGTGGTCGACACCGTTGAGCGCGACAAGACGGACAAGGCTCAACTGGCCCGTATGATGGTCGGGCGCGAAGTTGTGTTTCAGGTCTCAAGAAACAGCGTTCACGGGTCGCGTCACCCTGTCCTGGAGGTGGGCGACCTGACACTGCACAACCACGGAGACAAGCCGCTGCTCTCCGGCGTATCGTTTCAGGTGTGTGAGGGTGAGATCCTTGCCGTAGCGGGTGTGGACGGCAATGGTCAACAGGAACTGGCGGCCATTGTGTCAGGCCTGCAAAAGGCTTCGACGGGAAGCGTGAAGGTCAAGGGACAAGATGTGACCCACTTGGGACCCAAGCAGCTCGTATCGCTGGGCGTTGCGCGTATTCCTGAAGATCGTCACGAACTTGGCCTGATCATGGACTTTACCATCGGAGAGAATTTGATCCTCGATTCCGTTGACCGAAGACCCAACTCGCGGTTTTCGTTTCTGAATCGAAGGGCCGTGCGCAAGCAGGCGCTCGCTCTCGGAGAAGAGTACGACATCCGTCCCAATCGACCGGAGATGGTCACCCGGTCGCTGTCCGGCGGGAACCAGCAAAAGATCGTTTTGGCTCGAGAACTGAGCCGCACCCCTTCCTTCGTTCTGGCGTTTCAGCCCACGCGTGGTCTTGATGTGGGCGCAACCGAGTACGTTTATCGCTGTCTGTTGGAGCAGCGTGATCGGGGAGCCGCAATCCTGCTCATCTCCACTGAGCTGGAAGAGATTCTGATGCTCGCCGATCGAATTGCGGTCATCTACGAGGGGAGGATCATGGGCATCATCGAGAACAAGGATGCAGATATAGAACAGCTTGGGCTGATGATGGCCGGCACATCGCTGGGACTATCGACAGCTCTGTAAAGAGCTGGAGCCAGAGACAGAGAGCTATGGCAGCAGAAGCAGAACGATTGGGTACTCACCGGTCCTTAGCGGACCAGCTCTTGAGGGGAGCACTTTGGTCCTTGCGAACGTTTGGTCCGATCTGGGCAGTGCTCTTGGCCCTGTTAGTTGGGGCGGCGGCTCTCCTGGTTGCTGGGGTTGATCCGTTAGCGGCTTACGGGGCTATGCTCAAGGGCACGATGGGCGGTTGGCAGGAGGTAGGCCTCACTCTCCAAAAGTCGGTACCGCTCATCCTGGCAGGCCTTGGAGTGGCGTTTGCCCTGCACTGCTCTCTGTTTAATATCGGGGCCGAGGGGCAGCTGTATGTTGGGGCTCTGGTGGGAACGCTTGTTGCCCTCTTTGCGGTGGGTCTGCCCGCCTGGTTGCACATCCCGCTCTGCGTACTGGGCAGCTTTGTTGGCGGCGCCATTTGGGGAGGCATCCCCGGTTATTTGCGGGCGAAACGTGGGCTCAGCGAGATCATTATGACCATCATGCTGAACTATGTTGCTTTCTGGTTCGTGAGCTACATGGTGCATGGCCCAATCCAGGAACCGGGTGCTTACTACCCACAGACAGAGATCGTCCCCGTCACATCGCAACTGCCCATTATCTGGAAAGCAGGACGCCTTCACGTCGGGTTGCCGATTGCGTTGGCGGCTGCCGTCATTATGTATGTCGTGCTATATCATACGACGTTGGGCTTCCGGATACGTGCCGTGGGTTTTGGTTCGCGCGCTGCTCGGCACGCCGGCATCTCGCCTACTCGCAGCATCACGGTTTCCATGCTGGTCAGTGGCGGTCTGGCTGGCATGGCGGGCATCATGGAGGTGCTAGGAGTCCAGCACCGGCTCAGTGACTTTTTCTCACCCGGTTATGGGTACGATGCTATCGCAATTGCCCTTCTGGCCCGAGGACACCCATTTGGCGTTGTTGCGGCCGCGATTTTCTTTGGCGCGTTGCGGGCCGGCTCGAATATGATGCAGCGAACGATGGGGGTCCCTTCTTCAGTCGCGGCCTTCATCCAGGGAGTCGCTATACTCTTTGTGGCGATAGCCGGGGCAATACAGCTTGGCATGCTTTGGCGCGAAGAAGCGAGGAAATGTGACTGAAGCTGTGGGCCTGCTGAGCAATTTGTTCGCAGTCGCCTTCTGGGCCGCGGCTGTACGGTTTGCAGTACCTCTGATCTTTGCCGCCGTCGGTGAGGTTTTCAGCGAACGCACCGGAATTCTCAATATCGGCCTTGAAGGCATGATGTTGAGCGGTGCTTTCGGCGGAGTCTTGGGTGCCTACTTGTTCGGCAATGCCTGGCTGGGTCTGCTGGTGGCGATGGTTTGTGGTGGCCTGGTGGCCCTTGTTCACGCCTTTGTCGCTGTGACGGTGAGGGGGGACCAGGTGGTCAGTGGGGCGGCCATCAACATAGCCGTTGCAGGCTTGACGACCTTCTTGTCTCGCAGCTTTTTCGAGCTCGGTCAGCGGGTCACCGTCGAGTCCTTCGAGGTGTGGGAGGTACCTTATCTCAGCAGTATCCCGGTCGTCGGCGAGATCTTTTTCCAGCACGTGCCCCTCGTCTATGTTGCATATGTCCTGGTTCCTGTCAGCGCGTTCATCCTATACAAGACCACGTGGGGCTTGAAAATTCGGGCAGTAGGCGAGCAGCCTCTGGCAGCCGACACGGTGGGTGTCAACGTCGCTTTTTGGCGCTATGCATTCACAATCCTGTGCGGCGCACTGGCGGCAGCTGGAGGGGCTTTCCTGTCTTTGGGACAGTCAAACATGTTTTTGGAGGGCATGAGCGCCGGGCGCGGATTTATTGCACTCGCTGCTGTCATCTTTGGTAGATGGGATCCCTGGCGCGTCGCGCTAGCGTGTGCCTTTTTTGGTGCGGCGGATGCCTCTACACTCCGGCTGCAGGCGCTGGACGTCCAGATACCGTACGAGTTGGTTCTGATGATTCCGTACTTGTTGACCTTCCTGACGTTCGTCGGTTTGACCGGCCGCACACGGCCGCCAGCAGCACTGGGCTTCCCGTATAACAAAGGCAAACGTTGATCGGAGGAGCAGGAGGATTACACGGCTCTACCTTATCCCAGGAGCAGGACAGACTTTGACAGCAGCCAGTATATATTGTAGAATATACAATGTCTGCCCGGTGCCGGCTTGTCAGCCATGCGTGCAACGCTCTTTGGCCCATAGGTCTGTTCCCGGCCCGCAAGCGTCTTTCCCAGTCCGTGCTCAAGCTCGAAGATGAGTAGCGTAGATCAAGGGGGAACGGTTATGCACATTCGCTGTCTGGATCTCTGTTCTGGGTCGCCTCAGAGCCAAGCCGTGGATCCAACCATGCAAGGGCAGTACCTGGGCGGCCTCGGCCTGGGAGCACGCCTCATGGCCGGCGCCGACCTGGCCCTGCCGGCCCTGGACCCGGATCTGCCGCTGATCATCGCCACCGGCGGCCTCACCGCCACCGGCTTCCCCGGAGCCAACCGCGCGTGCTTCTTTGGCGTATCTCCCCTCACGGGGCTGTGCGCCGGCAGCTGGCTTGGCGGTGACTTTGGCCCGGCCCTGGCCCGCACCGATACCCTCGCTCTCGTGCTCCAAGGACAGGCCCCGCAGCCCTCGGTTGTCTATATCGACGAGAACAAGGTCGAGGTCCTTCCGCGTCCTGACCTGTGGGGCCTGACGGTCTCCCAGGCACGGACCATCCTTGAGCGGGAGGAAAAGGGCAACCTGCGAGCAGTGGTCATCGGCCCGGCCGGCGAGAGGCTGGTGGCCATGGCCAACGTGCGCGGCGACGAGAGCCATTCAGCCGGCCGGTGCGGGATGGGCGCCATCCTGGGCAGCAAGAACGTCAAGGCCATCGTCGCGCGAGGCAACAGCGAGATCCCTGTCGCCGATCCGGACCGCCTGAAGGTCGTCAGCCGTGATGCACTGCGCGCCATCCGCGAGTCGAGCTTCTTGATGGAGGTGCAAGGCCCCATCAGCACCCCGAACCTGGTGGCGCCCGTCAACGAGTTCCACGCCTTCCCCACGGGGAATCACCGGGAGCGCTATTTCGCCGGGGCTGCGAACCTCTACGGCGAGCGCATCGTCGAGGAGTTTGTCTACAAGCGCACGACCTGCCCCTCCTGTCCCGTCCGCTGTCGTCTCCACGTCCGGGTCGATGGCCTGGAGCTGGAAGCGGCCGAATACGAAACGGTGTGGGCCTTTGGCGGTGACAACCGCGTCGACGACTATGCCCTCATCGCCCGGGCGAACAACCTCTGCAACGATCTGGGTGTCGACACCATCTCTACCGGCAACGCGGTGGCCTTCTACCGGGAATACACCGGCACCCTGGACGATCCTTCCAACATCCTGGACCTGGTGCACAAGATCGGCTACCGGCAGGCTGAGGGCGACCTCCTGGGCCAGGGCACTCGGGCTGCGGCCCGCAGCCTGGGAGTGGATTACGCCATGCAGGTGAAGGGGCTGGAGCTGGCCGCCTACGACCCGCGCAAGCTCACGGGCATGGCCATCTCCTACAGCACGGCCAACCGCGGCGGCTGTCACAGCCGGGCCTGGACGGTCGCCGACGAGCTGTCGGGGACCGAGTTCTCCGGGGTAGAGTTGGCCCAAATGGTCGCGAACTACCACGATGCCGGCTGCGTCCGCGACTCGCTCATCGTCTGCACGTTCCTCGCCGGAACGCTGCGCCCGTTCTACGCCTCCGCGCTGAGCGCCGTCCTGGGCACCGAGTTCAGTGACGAGGAGCTTGATGTAGCCGGCGAGCGGATCTACAACCTGGAGCGCCTGCTCAACGTCAAGCGCGGCGTCGACGCCTCGCACGACACCCTGCCCCGTCGCATCATGGACGGCATGCTCAAGCCGGACGTCTACCGCGAGGGGATGGCCGCCTATTACCGCATCCGGGGCTGGGATGAGCAGGGCCGTCCCTGCTCAGAAAAACTCGCCCAGCTGGACCTGGCTCGCCTGTTCCAGCCGGCGTGAGCCGAGAGCGGGCACAGGGAGAGAAAGGAGGGAAACTATGAAGGTTGGTGCGCGGCTGGCGGTGACGATGACCGAACAGGGCGTGATCCGCGATCCTGTGGTCGAGATCGAGGGCGACAAGATCGTTAGTGTCCTGGCCGGCGCGAGAGACCAGGAGACCGATCTGTACGTCGACGGCATCTTGATGCCGGGGCTGATCAGCACCCACACCCATTTGCACGGCCTGGTGGCCTACGGCCACCCGGTACCGGCACCGGCGGGGTTCTGGCCCTTCCTGAAAGAGTACTGGTGGCCCTTTGTCGAAGACATGCTTAGCGCCGAGGACGTGGCCAGCCTCGCCGCTTATGCCTCGCTGCTGCACCTCAAGAGCGGCTTTACCTGCTTTTGCGACGTCATGGAGTCCCCTTACGCGGCACCGGGCTTCATGCTCGCCGAGGCGGAAGCCGTAGCGAAAACCGGCGCCCGGGCCTTTGTCTCCAACGAGGCCACCCAACGTGCAGGAGAAGAGATCGCCCAGAAACTGCTCGAGGAAAACGAGCGGATCTTGTCGCTGCGGGGGCGCGTGCGCGGCGTGATGAGCGTGCACACCACGTTCTCGTGCAGTGGTCCCTACATTCGCCAGGCAAAAGAGATCGCCTGCCGTCACAACGCCCTCTTCCAGCTCCACGTCTCCGAGGGCACCTACCACGTGCAGGATACGCTGCAGCGATTTGGCAAGCGACCGGTGCACTACCTGCACGAGCTCGGAGTTCTCGACCAGGATACGATCGCATCGCAGTGCGTTCACCTCGACGACGAGGAGATCGGCGTGCTGGCCGAGACGGGCACGCAGGTGTCCCACAACCCGGTGTCGAACATGGAGATTGGCACCGGAGCCGCTCCGTTGAGCAAGATGCTCAAAGCCGGGGTCAATGCCAGCCTGGGTGACGATGGTTTTGTGCGGGCCTTTGACCCCTTTGTCAACCTCAGCACGACGTTGCTGCTGCACTCGCTGCAGACTCCCGGCGAGGTCTCGGCAGAGGACGTCCTGAGCCTGCACACCACGCGGGCGGCGCGCGCGCTCCACCTCGATGCCGGCGCCTTGAGGCCCGGCGCCCTGGCCGACATGGTCCTGCTGCGCAACTCGGCACCGTCGCCGCTGCTGCCCGAAAACGCCGTCTATCACTTGGTGGTGGGCGCGGCGGGAGGCGACGTGAGCCACGTGATCGTCGATGGCCGGGTGGTGGTGGCCGATGGCCAGGTCCAGACCGCAGACGAAGAGGAGCTACGAGAGCAGGCAATGGCGACCATTGCCCGGCTGTGGCAAGGCGCGCGAAACGGGCGCCAGCACTAGATTAGGAGGCACGAGGCAGCATGTGGGAGAAATATTACCTGGCCACTTCCGTAGACGACGCGCTGTCGGCGTTGGAGCAGTGGCAGGGCAAGGCGCGGCTCATTGCCGGCGGCACCGACCTGGTTCTCGATGTGCGACAGGGCAAGTTCGCGCCCCAGTGCCTGGTCGACACGACGCGCATCCCCGGCATCGATGCCATCGGCTACGAGGGGGACTATGTCGTCGTGGGGGCGAACGCCACGTATCACCAGCTGTGGACCTCGCCCCTGGTCAATTGCGAGGCGTACGTCCTGGCCGAGGCGGCGCACCACGTCGGTGCCTGGTCAGTCCAGAACGTCGGCACGTTGGCCGGAAACGTCGTGACCGCCCAGCCGGCGGGTGACGGCAGCATCGCCCTCCTGGCGCTGGACGCCGAGGCCGAGGTGGCGGGCAAAGGTGGCCGGCAGTGGCTGCCCGTTTCGAGCCTCTTTGCCGGGCCTGGGCGCTCGCACCTCGATGCCAGCCGGGAGATGATCACCCGCTTTCGCTGGCGCAGGCGCAAGCCCCGGCAGGCCTCGGCCTACGAGCGGTTGGCCAAGCGGGAGGTCATGTCGCTGCCCATTGCCTGCTGCGCGGTGGACCTGGAGCTGACGGAGGACCTCGACCACTTGGCCTGGATCCGCATTTCGCTGGGACCCGTGGCCGACACTCCCTTCCGCGCTACGTGCGCCGAGGACTGGCTGGCAGGCGAAGCGTGCACCGACGAGAACTATGCCATCGCCGCCGACGAAGCGGCCCTGGTGTGCACGGTGCGCACCAGTGCGCTGCGTGCCACCGCCGAGTACCGCGAGGTGGTGCTGCAGGTCCTCATCCAGCGTGCCATCCAGCGCGCCGTCCAGGCTGCCAGGTCGGGCGAGCAGCAGACCATCGCCGGCCGTTTTGCCTGGGACCGGGCCTGGTCGGGCGCGGCAAGCGAGCCCGCCGCGGGCGGCACCATCACGTTCCGTCTCAACGGTGAGATCCGCACGGTCGAAGGAGGGGCGAGTGCCACGCTGGGACATCTCCTCCGCGAAGACCTGGGCCTCACCGGCACCAAGATCGGCTGCGACGAGGGAGAGTGCGGCGCCTGCACCGTCCTGGTCGATGGCCAGCCGGTGGTCTCCTGCCTCTTTCCCGCTGCCAAGGCCCACGGTCGCGAGGTGTTGACCATCGAGGGTGTGGCAAACCCGGACAACCTGCACCCCGTGCAGCAGGCGTTCATGGTCCACGATGCCGTCCAATGCGGCTATTGCACCCCGGGCATGGTCCTCGCCGCCCTTACCCTGCTGCGCGATATCCCCGACCCGACCGAGCAAGAGATCAAGGAAGGGTTGGGCAACAACTACTGCCGCTGTACGGGTTATGTCAAAATCATCGAGGCCATCCAGGACGCCGCGGCCGTGATGCGCGGCGACAAAAAAGAGCTGACCCGGCGAGCCCTGCCGCGCAAGGACGCCCTTGCTCAGGTGACGGGGCGCGAGGTGTACGCCGGCGACATGCAGCTGGAGGGCATGCTCTACGGCAAGATCGTGTGGAGCGAGCACCCCCATGCCCAGATCCTGGGCATCGACACCACCGCGGCCGAGGCCGTGCCGGGCGTGGTCAAGGTCATCACCCACAAGGACGTTCCCGGCCAGAACATCTTTGGCTCCATGGGCTACGACCAGCCCGTCCTGGCCGAAAACAGGGTGCTGTTCGTCGGCGAGCCGGTGGCTGCGGTGTACGCCGAGACGGAAGAGGCGGCGGCAGCGGCGGCCGCCCGGGTCAAGGTAGATTATCATCCCCTGCCTGGCCTGTTCACCCCGCAGCGGTCCCTGGAGCCCGGGGCGCCGGTGCTCAAGGGCGAAAACAACGTGTTTCACCGCACCCTGGTGGAAAAGGGCGACGTCGAGGCCGGCTTTGCCCAGGCCGAGATCGTCATCGAGGATGACTATCGCACGCAAGCCATCGAGCACGCATTCCTCGAGACCGAGGGCGGCATCGGCGTCATGGACGGCGACTGTGTCACCGTCTATCAAGCGACCCAATGGCCGCCGGGCGACCGGATGCAGCTGGCCGATATCCTTGGCCTGCCAATAGAAAGGGTGCGCATGGTCCAGACGCCCGTGGGCGGCGCCTTTGGCGGCAAGATGGACCTGACGGTCCAGCCGTTCCTGGCCCTGGGCACCTACCTGACGGGCCGGCCTGTGAAACTGGTCCTGGACCGGACGGAATCGATCCGCATGCACGTCAAGCGGCACCCCTTCTGGATGCACTACAAGCTCGGCGCGACGCGCCAGGGCAAGATCGTTGCCCTGCAGGCCCAGCTAGTGGCCGATGGTGGTGCCTACCGGTCCACCTCCGACGACGTGCTCGAGCAGGCCACGGTCTTTTCCTCAGGTCCCTACGAGATCCCCAACGTCCGGGTGACCGGCGTCTCGGTGCGGACCAACAACGTGCCCTGCGGGGCGATGCGTGGCTTTGGCGCGCAGCAGATCACGTTCGCCATGGAGTCGCAGGTCGACCGCCTCGCCCAGGTGCTGGGCTTGGATCCCTTTGACGTGCGGCGCATGAACATGTACCAGGAGGGCTCGACGCTCGTTACGGGACAGACCCTGAAGCAAAGCGTCGGTGCCAAGCTGGTGCTGGAAGCGGCAGAGGCAGAGCTCCGGCGCTGGCGGCTGCCCGAGCAGAAACCCGGCAAACGCCTGGGCATCGGCGTGGCGGCCGGCATGAAGAACGTGGGCCTGGGCATCGGCAACGACGACAGCGTCCACGTCTCCCTGGAGCTGCAAGAGGACGGCAGCCTCATGCTGCGCCACGGAGCCATAGACCTGGGCCAGGGATCCAACTCGGCCATGTGCGAGATCGCGGCCCGGGTGATGGGCATCCACTACGACCGGGTGCATTTTGTGACCGGCGATACGCGCGAAGGAAGGGATGGCGGTATCACCGCGGCGTCGCGCCAGACCCACATTACGGGCCAGGCCACGTTTGAGGTGAGCACCATGTTCCACGCCCAGCTGCTCCAGTACGCGGCCCAGGTGTACAACGCCGATGCTGCCCGCATCAAGCTCACCGCGGACGGAGAGCTGATCGACCTGGAGCGGGAGGAGCGGCTGGGAGACCTGGCGGACCTGGCAGCTGCGGCGCGCGAACGCGGTGAACAGGTCCAGGTGGCCCACCACTACGTGCCCGCGCCTACCTATCGCATCTTGTCGCTTCAGCAGCGCCAGGAAAAGGGCCTCAGCGACGACGACTATGCCAACTATCCCGCCTTCTGCTATGGCTGCCAGGTGGCGGTCGTCGAAGTGGACGAGAAAACGGGCCAGGTGGACGTGCTGAAGGTCATTGCCGCCCACGACACGGGGGCGCCTATCCGCCCGACGTCGGTCGAAGGACAGATCGAGGGCGGCGTGGTCATGGGCTTGGGCTATGCCCTCGGCGAGGAATTCCTGCAAGTCGACGGCCGGATCCTCACCGACAGCCTGCACAAGCTTGCCATCCCGCGCAGCACCAACCCGGCGGAGGTGACGGCCATCATCGTTCAGGATCCCCATCCCCGCGGCCCATTCGGGGCCAAGGGGGTGGGCGAGGGAGCCTACATGCCCACCGCCCCCGCGGTGATCAATGCTATCGACAACGCCATTGGCGTGCGCATCACTTCGCTGCCGGCGACGAGAGACAAAGTGCTCCTCGGGCTGTTGCAGAAGAAACAGTAGGGAGCGGCAGCAAGGCACGCTCCAAGCGACATTGGACCGTGGAACCATAGAAAAGGAGAGAAGCAATGCCTCAAGATCTGCAAAAGATACGTGAGATTGACAGCAAGTACGTCGCGCAGCTCTTTCCCACCGCCAAGAGCATTCTGGCCGTCGAAGGCAGAGGCGCCATCCTCAAGACGGGCGAGGGCAGGGAGTACCTGGACCTCATCGGCGGCATCGCCGTCACGGCGACGGGCCATTCGCACCCCAAGGTCGTGGAGGCCATCTGCCAACAGGCGAGCCAGATCATCCACGGCAACGCCTTTGGCAACTTTATCTATCCCATCCAGGCGGAACTGGCGCAGCTCATCGCCGAGCGGGCACCCGGCAACCTGGAGAGCACCTTCTTTACCAACAGCGGCGCCGAGGCCGCGGAAGGCTCCATCAAGCTGGCGATGAAGGCCACGCGCCGGAAAAAGCTCGTCTTTTTCCAGCGGGCGTTTCACGGCCGGACCTACATGACCCTGTCGGTGAGCTCCAAGCGCCTGTACAAAGATCCCTTCGAGCCCCTCTATCCCTGGGCGGTAGAGGTGCCCTTCAACGACATCGACGCCACCCGCGCCGCGATGGACGACGACGTCGCGGCCATCCTGGTCGAGCCCATCCAGGGCGAGGGCGGCATCCGCGCCTGCACCGACGACTTCTTGCCGGCCCTTCGCGACCTCGCCCACGAGTTCGGCGCGCTCCTCATCGTTGACGAGATCCAGACCGGGTTTGGGCGCACCGGCCAGTGGTTCGCCTCGGAGTACTATGGCGTCGTCCCGGACATCATGCCCGTGGCCAAAGGCATCGCTTCGGGCATGCCCCTGGGAGGCGTGGTTGCCTCGCGGGATCTGATGTGCGAGTTCTCCGATCCACCCCTGGTGCACTGCACCACCTTCGGCGGCAACCCCGTCTGCTGTGCCGCCGCGGTGGCTACCATCAAGGTCATCGAAGAGGAAAACCTGCTGCAAAACGCCCGCGACCGGGGTGCCGAGCTGTTGGCCGGGATGAATGCGCTGCGCGACCAGTACCCGCACCTGGTGAAAGAGGCGCGGGGCCGCGGCCTTCTGACGGCCATGGAGATGCAGCGCGAAGAGGACACGCCAACGTTCGTCGGCAAGGTGAACGAGCTGGGCGCCGTCGTGTGCTGGACCGTCAACTCGGGCACGACCGTGCGCGTCTCACCGCCGCTGGTGATCAGCCGCGAGCAGGTAGTGCAGGCGCTCGACATCTTTGGACAGGCCCTGAAGGCACTCGACAAGCAACAGTAGACGTCCGAGGGCAGAGACATCGGTGCCACGCGCACATGGACCTGGTGTGCGTGGCACGGAGTGGAGACATGACAGACACACCGAGATCTGGCTTGGAACAAGATACGGCCATCGTGGTCATCAACCTGCTGGTGGACATGATCGAGCGGAGCAAGCCCTTCCCGATGCCACCGGAATACGGCCAGGTGTTGGCGCGGACCGTGGCGTTCATCAACGCCGCGCGGGAAGCGGGCTATCCCATCGTCTTTATCCAGGACCAGCATCGGCCCGACGACAAGGAGTTCACCGACTTCACTGTCGGGCAGCCCCATGCCGTCCGGGGGAGCGAAGGGGCGCAGTTGGTGTCACAGCTCCTACCCCTGGGTGCCAAAGACTATGCCGTGGGCAAACGGCGATTCAGCGCCTTTTTTGGCACCGATCTGGACCTTTACCTGCGCGAGGAGGGCATCCGGCGGCTGGCGATCGTCGGCCGGCCTAGCAACGTCTGTGCCCTCTATTCCGCAGCCGATGGCTTCATGCGGCGCTACGAGGTGGTCGCCATCTCGGACTGCCTCTACTCCAAGACGGGCGAGATGCACGAGCGGGCCATGGCCGAATTCGCCGCCACGCTCGGCCCGGTGATGCCTGCCCGGGAGTTCCTGGCCGTACCACCTCCCTCGCCAGCAGCCGCAGGCGGCAGCAAGGTGGAGCGTCCGGCAGTATTGGTGGTGAATGTCAACAAGGACCTGGTGGCCAACCATGTGCCCGAATACGGCACGCGCCTGGCCGCCCGGCTGGAAACCATCGCCGATTTGCTGTGCTCCGCCAGGAAGATGGGATTGCCGGTCATCTATGCTATGGATGCGCATGTGCCCGGTGACTGGGAGTTCCGCCTGCGGCTGCCTCATGGCATCGCCGGTTCGGAAGGGGCCCAGGTTGCGGACGAGCTGGCACCCCTGCCCGGCGACGCGGTGTTCTACAAGCGGGGCTATGACGCTTTCTTCGAGACCGGCCTCGACCCCTGGCTCCGCGAGCAGGGCATTACCCGCCTGGCCATCGCCGGCGGGCCGACCAACGTCGACCTGCGCCACACCGTCGTCTCGGCCTACAACCTGCGCTACCGGCCCATCGTCGTCAAGGACTGCACCGCTGCCGGCAGCCAAGAGCTCGAGGACGAGACCCTGCAGGACATGTTCTTCTGTTGGCGGGTGTCCCTGGACAAGTTCAAGGAATGGATGGAGGGCTAGCCATGGGTAAGGTTCGCCTGGCTGTCGTTCAGCCCCGCACCATCCGGCCCGAGGAGAGCGCGAACGTCGAGCGCGCCGTGGCCTATGCCCGGCAGGCCGGCGAGGCCGGCGCGCAGATCGTCGCCTTTCCCGAGTGTTACCCCGGACCTTACAGCGGGCCCACGGACTATGCCGCCGGCGATGCCCTGAAGGCCGTGGCCCGGGAGTTCGGCATGCACGTGGCCTACGGTTTCATGGAGCCGGTGCCCGGCACTCAGGTCTATCACAACGTCTACCAGCTGCTGGGCCCCGATGGATCGGTGGCGGCCACGTACGCCAAGATGATCCCTTCGCCCGTCGACGACCAGCTCTCGGGCAAAGAGACGGTGCCCGGCAACTGCTTTGCCCTGGCCGAGACGCCGTGGGGCAGGGTCGGGCTCCTCATCTGCTGGGAGGCCTGGTTCCCGGAGCTGTGCCGGACCCTGGCCATGCAGGGCGCCGACCTGGTTCTCTTTCCCACAGGCGGCATGCTCTACCACCTCGCGGCGGTGTGGGGCACCCTCATCCAGGCGCGTGCCACCGAGAACCTGATCTACACGGCCTCGTGTGTCAACCTCTTTGGCGTGGAAGACGGCTTTGCCTTCATCTGCGGGCCGGAAGGGGAGCTTGCCGCCAGCAGCAAGGAGGGGGTCCTGGTCGCCGACCTGGACCTCGACCGGCTGTGTTACCTGCGTCAGGAAGAGGAAAGCCTGGCTTTTCCAAAGCTCTACAAGACCATCCCAGGGCTTTGGCGGTACAATCGCCCAGATCTTTACCAGCCTGCGCCGCAGGCATCTGATTCGTACGAAAGGAAATAGGCTCATGGACCTGAGCATTCGGATCGGTGAGTTGGAACTGGAGAATCCGTTCATCGTCGCTGCCGGACCTCCTGGCGTGACCGGTGCCTCCCTGAAGCGGATGGCCAGTGGCCGTCCCGGTGCCGTCGTGACCAAGTCGATTGGCGTCGTGCCGTCGGGGGGCCAGAAGATCAGCCTGTCGCACAAGAAGAAGGACCGCTTCAGCCTGGTGCTAACCGATCCCTGGTCGGCTCATTCTTTCGAAGAATGGTGCGAACGTGAGATTGCCATCGCCAAAGAGGGGGGCGTGCCGGTCATTGTCAGCCTCCAGGCCGTCACCCACACGCCCATCGAAGACATTGCGCGCATGGCACCCATGGCCGTTGAAGCGGGCGCCGATGCGCTCGAGCTGTCGGCCTTTGGCTCGGCGCCCAACGTCGTCGAGGGGTCGGGTATTGGTGCCGTTCAGTCTGCAAAGCGGACGTACGAGGTCATCCAGGCGGCAAAGAAGGCCGTCCGGGTGCCGGTCATTGGCAAGCTGCTGCCCGAACCGTCGAACCTGATCGACCTGGTCAGGGCCGTCGAAGAGGGTGGCGCCGACGCCATCGCCTCCCGCGACACCATTTTCCCGGCGATTTCCTTCGACGTGACCACGCGCCGCCCCAAGGTGGCGCGCACCATCGGCAACTGGATGCCCGAGCTCTCCGGGCGCGCCATCAAGGAGAACGCCATCGGTTACGTGGTCGAGATCTACCGCCGGACCAAGCTACCGATCATCGGCATCGGCGGTGTCACGAACTGGGAGGATGCCGCGGAGATGATCATCGGCGGCGCCACCGGCGTGGGTGTGTGCACCGCAGCCATGGTTGAGGGGCCGAAGATCTTTCCGAAGCTGGTGAAAGGTCTGGGCAGGTGGCTCGACGAGCAGGGTTGCACCATGGACGAGATGCGGGGGACCGGGCTAGAGGGCATGCGCCAGGTGAACGAGATGGCCCTCCAGGCGCTGCGGGTGACCATCGACCCTGAAAGCTGCGACCAATGTGACATCTGCCGGACCGTCTGCCCCGTGCAGGCCATCCGCCAGGCCGAGGGCTACAACTATATCGTGCAGGGGGAGTGCATTCAGTGCACCTTCTGCGTCAACTATTGCCCGAAGAATTCCATCAGCGTCCAGGTCCTGGCCTAGGGTGCGGAAGAACACAAGGAGTGAGGAAGCATCATGACTGACAGCAGGAACAAACCCATTGCGGAGCTCATTGCCGAGTTGACAGTCAGTCTCCGCTACGAGGATCTGCCCGAGAAGGCACGCAAGCGCGCGGCCTACCTGGTCCTCGATCTTTTGGGTTCAATGATCGGTTCGAAGCGGCTCGACTCGAGCCGGATCGCGACCGAGCTGGCCCTGGAGCTGGGCGGGCCCCCGGAGAGCACGGTCATCGGCCACGGCCGCAAGGTCGCTGCTCCGCATGCGGCCTTTGCCAACGCCATGCAGGGCTATGCCTTTGACTTTGCCGACGACCACAACGAATCGAACGCGCACCCCAGCGTGGCCAGCATTCCGGTGAGCCTGGCGCTGGGCGAGAAGCTGCACGCCACGGGCAAGCAGGTCATCGAGGCCGTTGCCCTGGGCAACGAGATCGTCTGCCGCCTGGGCTCGGCCTTCCTGGGCAAGACCTACTACCAGGGCTTCCACCCGTCCAGCACGTGCGGGACGTTTGGGGCGACGATCTCGGCGGCGAAGCTGTTGGGGCTCGACGTCCAGCAGACGGTCTACGCCCAGGGCATCGCCGGCAGCCAGGTCGGTGGGCTGATGGCCTGGAACACGTCCGGGTCGTACACCAAGCGGCTCCAGGCCGGGCACCCGGCGATGGTCGGCATCATGTCCGCCCTCATGGCCCAGAAGGGATTCAACGGGCCACCCGAGATCATCGAGGGCCGCGACGGCTTCATGCAGGCCTACTCTTACCAGCTGCAGTACGACACCAAGTGGATCACCGAAGGCCTGGGGACCGAGTGGACCTTTGCCGATTCGAGCATCAAGGTCTATCCCTGCTGCCGCTACTCGGCCGGCCACCTCGATGCCTGCCTGGACATCGTCCAGCGGCACCGGCCCAACTGGCAAGAGATCAAGAGCATCTTTATCCGTTCGTCCGACTATACCATCCGGCTGCTGGCCATGCCGCGCAAGCGCGACCCGCAGAACGTCGTCGACACGCAGTTCAGCATGCCCTGGCAGGCCGCCATCGCGCTCATCGACGGCAAGATCGACGTCGACACCTTCACGGAACAGAACATCTTCCGTCCCGACGTGCGCGAGCTGATGACCAGGGTAGAGTGGGTGGTCGACGAGGAGTTCGAGCGCCGCTATCCGGAGCACTATTCCTGCTCGGTCACCGTCACGATGCAGGACGGCAGCGAGTACGTGTCCACCGTCGACGACCCAAAAGGCGACTACCGCAACCCGGTGACCCCCGAGGACATCCAGGCCAAGTTCGCGAAGCTGGCGCGGCGGGAACTGGACGAGGACCGCGTCGCCAAGATCGTTGCTTTTGTGACCAACATCGAACAGGCAGACGACGTCAGCGCGCTCTTTGCCCTGACCGGCTAGTAGCAGACAGGAAGAGGAAGGACGAACATGGATCTATCGCTAGCGAACCGAGCAAACTTCCGAGGGCGCGACTTTATCACCCTGGGAGACTATGATCGGGAGGACCTCTACTTCCTCCTCGACACCGCCGCCGAGCTGAAACGCGCCCAGGCACGGCGGGCGCCGCACCACGTCCTGGAAGGCAAGAGCCTGGGCATGCTCTTTGGCAAGCCATCGACGCGCACGCGCATCTCCTTCGAAACGGGCATGACGCAGCTGGGTGGCCACGCCCAGTTCTACACCGCCGACGACCTGCAGCTGGCACACAAGGAGACCTGGGTGGATACGGCGCGGGCCATGGACCGCTACCTGGACGGCATCGCCATCCGGATGTACAACATCGAGCCCTACGGCGAGTCGCGGCGGATCCTGACCACCATGGCCGACGCCGCGCGCATCCCGATCATCAACATGCTGGACGACGGCGAGCATCCGTGCCAGGTGCTGGCCGACGTGATGACGGTTCGCGAGAAGCTGCGCACGTTCGACGACAAGAAGATCGTGGTCAGCTGGGCCTATTCGCCCCGCGCCAAGTCGCCCGGCGTGCCGCAGGGTTGGCTGTTGGCGGCTGCGACCCTGGGCATCGACCTGACCGTCGCCTATCCCGAAGGGTTCGACATGGACCCCGAGTACACGGCCCGGGCCGCCGCCTTTGCCGAGGAGAGCGGGGCCGAGTTCAACGTCGTCCACGACATCCAAGAGGCAGCACGCGACGCGCACATCTTTTACGCCAAGTCGTGGGGCAGCCTGACCCTGCCTGCCGAGGAAGTTGCCCGGCGCGACGAGGAGCTGAAGCAGTGGATCGTCAGCGACGAGCTCCTCGACCTGGGCGACCGCAACGTGAAGTTCATGCACCCGCTGCCCGCCGACCGCAACCTGGAGGTCACCGACAGCGTCATGGACGGGCCGCGGGCTATCGTCTACGACCAGCTCGAGAACAGGCTGCACGCGCAGAAGGCCGTCCTGTCACTGCTGCTGTAACGCGGCCCGGCCGGAGGGTAAAGCGACCATGGAAATGACGCTGACCGAAAAGATCCTGGCCCGGGCGTCGGGCCAGGATCAGGTGCGGGCCGGTGACATCGTGCAGGCCGGCGTGGACCTGGTCTTTGGCCAGGACACGACGATGCCGCTGGCCGTCCTCGAGCTGCGCCGCATGGAAGTGGGCCGGGTCTTTGACCAGCACAAGGTGGCCATCGTGTGCGATCACTTTGTCCCCAACGCCACGCTCGAGGGCGCCGAAAAAACAAAGATGCTGCGCGACTTTGCCCGGGAGCAGGGCCTGGACCACTACTACGAGGCAGGCAGGGGTGGGAACTTTGGCATCGAGCACGCCCTTCTTCCCGAGGAGGGCTTGATCCGGCCCGGCAGCGTGGTGGTGGGCGCCGATTCGCACACCACCTCGTTTGGCGCGCTGGGAGCGTTTGCGTCCGGCTTTGGCAGCACCGACGTGGCAGCCGCCATGGCCCTCGGCACCATCTGGCTGCGGGTACCGGAGACGATGCGCTTTATCTACGAGGGCCGGCTCGAGCCCTGGGTCGGGGCCAAGGACCTGATTCTGCACACCATCGGCCGGATCGGGGTCGCCGGCGCCCTGTACCGCTGCATGGAGCTGACGGGCCCAGTGATCGAGGGTTTCAGCACCGACCAGCGCCTGACCCTGTGCAACATGGGCGTGGAGGCTGGGGCCAAGAACACGATCATCCCGCCCGACGAGGAGACGCGGCGCTACCTCCAGGCGTTGGGGATCGACGAGTGGCTGCCGCTGGCCGGCGATGCCGGGGCGCGCTATGCCTCGGTGACCACCATCGACGTGAGCGGCATGGAGCCCCAGGTGGCCTGCCCGTCGTCCCCGGACAACGTCCGGCCGCTCTGCGAGGTGGCAGGCACGTCCCTGGACGCCGTCTTTATCGGCTCCTGCACAAACGGGCGCATCGAAGACCTGCGGGTGGCGGCCCAGATCCTGGCGGGGCGCCGGGTGTCCAGCAGCGTGCGCCTCATCGTCATCCCGGCCACCCAAAACATCTTTTTGCAGGCCTTGGGCGAGGGCCTGCTGGAGATCCTTGCCCGCGCCGGCGCGGCCGTCAGCACGCCCACCTGCGGCCCGTGCTTTGGTGGCCACATGGGCCTGTTGGCCGCCGGTGAGCGGGTGATCTCGACCTCGAACCGCAACTTTGTGGGTCGCATGGGCCACCCCAAGAGCGAGGTCTACCTCTCCTCGCCGGCAGTGGCCGCGGCTTCGGCCGTGGTGGGGCGTATCGCCCACCCCGACGACCTGGGCTAGGTGGAGCGTATGATCATTGAAGGACGCGTCTGGAAGCTTGGCGACAACGTCGACACCGACCAGTTGTTGCCAGGGCGCTATCTGAGCTTGACCGATCCTCGCGAGTTGGCCGCGCATTGCCTCGAAGATGTGCGCCCGGCTTTCAGCAAGGAGGTCCAACCGGGGGACATTCTCGTTGCCGGGGAGAACATGGGCTGCGGCAGCTCGCGAGAACACGCGCCCCTCGCACTCAAGGCGCTGGGCATCTCGTGCCTCGTGGCCCATTCCTTCGCGCGCATCTTTTTCCGGAATGCCATCAACCTCGGATTGCCGGCGCTCACTTGCCCGCAGGCCATCGACGCCATCCAGGATGGGGACCGGGTGCGAGTCGACCTGGCCAGTGGCCGGATCCAGGACCTCAGCCGCCCGTTTGAGGCTGCTTTCTCGCCTCTGCCCGACTTCCTGGTCGAGATCGTGGACGCCGGGGGGATGACGGCCTACGTGCGAGAGCAAACGCGCCGCCGGGCTCGGAACGAAGGGGGATAATCATGACGATCCAGGAAGAGCAGAAACGAGTGCGGACGGTGATCATGCGCGGCGGCACCAGCCGGGCCCTGTTCATCATGCGCAGTGAGCTGCCCGCCGACGTGCGGCGGCGCGACGCCGTCATCCTGAAGCTGTATGGCAGCCCCGACGTGCGGCAGATCGATGGCCTGGGCGGCGCCGACGCCCTGACCAGCAAGCTGGCGATCATCGGGCGGTCGACGCGGGCCGACGCGGACGTGGACTATACGTTCGGCCAGGTAAGCATCACCCAGCCCTTTGTCGACTATGCCGGCAATTGCGGCAACATCTCGTCGGCCGTGGGACCGTACGCCATCGACGAGGGGCTGGTGGATGCCGTGGAGCCGGTGACCAGGGTGCGCATCCACCAGACCAACACGCGCTGCATCCTCGTTGCCGACGTGCCGGTCAAGAACGGCAAGGCCGCGGTCGAGGGGGACTATCACATCGACGGCGTGCCGGGGACGGGCGCCCGGATTGCCCTGGACTTTGCAGACACCGCGGGCGCCATCACCGGCAAGCTCCTGCCGACGGGGAATGCCGTCGACGCGCTGGAGGTGCCCGGGGTGGGCTGCGTTGAGGTCTCGATCGTCGACGCCGGCACTCCCTGCGTCTTTGTCCTCGCCGCGGATATGGGCCTCGGCGGCACCGAAGTGCCGGCGGCCATCGATGCCGACCGCGATCTGAACGACCGGATCGAGCGTATCCGCGGCACGGCAGCCGCGGCGGTGGGTATCGTCGACCACTGGCAGGATGCCGCCCAGAAGAGCCCTTACCTGCCCTTCTTTGCTATGGTCAGCCCGCCTGCCGACTACCTGGACTTTACCACAGGCAACACCATCAAGGCCGACGGCGTGGATCTGGTTTCCAGGCTGCTGTTCATGCTGCGCATGCACAAGGCATATCCCGTCACCGGGACGGTGTGTACCGGGGCGGCAGCCAAGATCCCCGGCACCCTGGTGCACCAGGTCTCCAGGGCCGAGAAGCACGACCAGCCGGTGGTCCGCATTGGGCATCCGGCAGGCGTCATCGAAGTGGACGCCTGCGTGGAGGCCCAGGACGGGTCGCTCCGGCTTACGCAGGCGGCCCTCGGGCGCACAGCGCGGCGCCTGATGGAGGGCTACGCCCTTGTCCCGTGGAGTACTCTCCGCTAGATCGTGACGCGCTTCGAACTTTCGTGGGGGAGGGGTTTGTCCGTGGCTAAACTACTGGAACATCATGGCAAGGATCTCTTGCGCAGGGCCGGCATCGCCACGCCTGCCGGCCGCGTGGTTCACGACCTGCAAGAGGCCCGCGCCGCCGCCGCCGAGCTGGGCTATCCGGTCATGGTCAAAGCGCAGATTTACGCCGGCAAGCGGGGCAAGGCGGGCGGCATTCAATCCGCCGAGTGTGAGGCAGAACTGCTCCAGGTCGCGGCGGACATGTTCTCGCGCTCGATACAAGGTCACAAGCCGGGCGCTCTGCTCCTGGAACAGCGGTTGCAGATCGAGCAGGAGCTCTACGTTGGGGTAGCAGCCGATCCCGCTGCCAGGGCACCGGCCATCATGGTCTGCGAGTCGGGAGGAATGGACATTGAGGAGGTTGTTGCCAGCCGGCCGGATGCCCTGCACAAGTGGCCCGTAGACATCCTGCGCGGGATCCAGCTCTACGACGCCCTGAACCTGCTGCGTTCGCTGAGCCAGATCACTTCCAAGCAAAAGCTCGACGTGGCGCGCATTCTGTGCCAGATGTACGAGGTCTACCGCCGCTACGACTGCAAGCTCCTCGAGATTAACCCGCTGGCTCTGACGCCCACGGGCGCGGTTGCTCTCGACGCGCGCGTGGACATCGACGGCGATGCCTTGAGCCGGCAGGCCGGCCTGGGCATCGAGATTGCAGAGGACGCCGGCGACCGCAGCTCGACGCTCCTCGAGCGCATTGCGGGCACGATCGACGCCGGGGACCACCGGGGCACGGTGCACTTTGTGCAGATCGATCCCGATCTCTCCTTCTGCCAGGAGCAGCACTACGTGCCCATCGGCTTTGACTGCGTCGGCGCGGGGGTGAGCCTCACCCTCATGGACGAGCTGGTGCCGCTGGGCTACTACCCCGTCAATTTCTGCGACAGCTCGGGCAACCCGGTGGCGTCCAAGCTGTACCGCATCACCAAGGTCATCTTCTCCCAGCCCGGAATCCAGGGCTACGTCTTTGAATCCTGCGTCTCCAGCCAGCAGCTGGACAACACCGCGCGGGGGATCATCAAGGCTCTGAAGGAGCTGTATCCCGGCACGGGAGGCCAGCCCAGCATTCCGACCGTGCTCGCCTTCCGCGGCGCCTGGGACGGCGATGCTATCCGGCTCCTGGGCGAGCACGGCATCAGTGCCGGCAAGTGGGTCCGCGTCCTGGGGCGCGACGCCACGGAACGGGACGTGGCCCACGCCTTTCACACGCTGCACGGAGAATGGCAGGCCAGCGTAGGAGGCATGTCGTGATTGGCGAAAAGCTCGAATTCAAAGTCCGTTCCGGTGGCGTGGTGTGCATCGACCTGGACTTCTGTGCCGGGTGCGAATCGAGGCCCTGCCTGCAGGTGTGCGAGGTGCAGGGCGGCCCGTTGGTCCTCGACGAGGCGCGCCTCGTGCCAGGCCTGCGCTGGTCGCTCGCCGAGATCGAGCGCGGGGGCTGTGTCGAATGCCTGGGCTGCGAGCTCGACTGCGAGCTGTTCGGACAGAAAGCGATTTCGATCCTGCTGCCCCTGGAGGGGCTTGACCGGTACCTGCACCTGTTGGCCGACCCCGTGGTTTACGAGAGGTGAAACGTGTCCATACTTGTCGATAGCGACACCCGCGTCGTCGTCCAGGGAGCTACCGGTCGCGAGGCCCTCCTGCGCATCCGGTTGATGTCGAGCTATGGCACCCGCGTGCTGGCCGGTGTCACGCCGGGCAAAGGCGGGCAGGTGGTCGACGGTGTGCCGATCTATGACACCGTTCTCGAAGCCAAAGACCGGCATCCGGAGCTCAACACTTCGGCCATCTTTGTGCCGGCGCAGGCAGCCAGGCTGGCAGCCATCGAGGCCCTGGATGCCGGGATCGGGGTGATCGGCCTGCACCCCGAGCGCGTGCCGCAGCAGGACATGCTGGAGGTGATCGCCTATGCGCGCCGGTACAGCGCCTACGTGATCGGGCCCAACTCCATTGGACTCATCAGCCCCGGCAAGGCCCTCGTCGGCATGATCGGCGGCAACTCGAAGTCGGCGCGGGAGTTCTTTCGCCCGGGACCGGTGGGTGTTCTGTCCCGCAGCGGGGGCAACACCACGACCCTGGCCTACTATATCAACGAGGCAGGCCTGGGCCAGACCACGGCCGTCGGCATGGGCGGCGATACGTTCGTCGGCACGACCCTGCGCGATTTTCTGGCCCTGTTCGAAAAGGATCCAGAGACAGAAATGGTCGCCTTCTTCGGCGAGATCGGCACGACCATGGAGGAGGAGGCCGCGGAGTTTATCAAGGGCGGCGGCTTCACCAAGCCGATGGTCGCCTACGTGGCCGGCGTCCACTCCCGGCCCAACGTCCGCTTTGGACATGCCGGCGCGATGATTTACCGCGGCCTGGGCAGCGCCCAGGCCAAGCGTGCTGCCCTGCGGGAGGCGGGCGTGCGGGTGGTGGAGCACTTTGGCGACATCGGCCGGGTCGCCTGCGAGATCCTGGGCCGGTCACGGCTGTAAGAAGTGGGGACGATCATGCCCGGTTGGGAAGACACGCTGCCGCAGAGCGTCGAGATCATCGAGGTGGGCCCGCGGGACGGGTTTCAGATCCTCCCGGGCTGGATCGAGACAGCAGACAAGGTGCAGATCATCAACTCGCTGATCGCTGCCGGTATCCGGCGCATGGAGGTGACCTCCTTCGTGCACCCTAAAGCGGTGCCACAGATGCGCGACGCGACGGAGGTGGTCCAGGGCGTCGACAAGGATCGCTGTGCCTGCTTTGCCATGGTGCCCAACCTGAGGGGGGCGGAGCGCGCCATCGAGGCCGGCATCGGCATGCTGAACCTCATTGTGTCCGCCAGCGAGTCGCACAACCAGAGCAATGTGCGCATGTCCATCGCCGATTCGCTGGCAGGCTTCGGGCCGGTCCTGGCCGTGGCCCGCGAGGCGGGTGTGCACGTCCGGGCCAGTATGTCGACCGTCTTTGGCTGCCCTTTCGAAGGGGACGTCCCCGTGGCCCGCGTCCTGGAGATCGGCCGCCGGCTCTTGGAGATGGGCTGTGTCGAGCTGAACCTGTGCGACACGACCGGGATGGCCAATCCCAGGCAGGTGGCGTACGTGGCCTGCGAGACGCGCCAGGCGCTGGGCGCGGAGCACGTCGTCATGCACTTTCACAACACGCGGGGGATTGGTGCCGCCAACCTGTTGGCCGCGCTGCAGGCAGGCATCGGCCGCTTCGAGGCCTCGTTCGGTGGGCTTGGCGGCTGCCCCTTTGCGCCCGGCGCTGCCGGCAACGTGGCCACTGAAGACATGGTGCACATGCTGAGCGAGATGGACATCGACACCGGGATCGACCTGCCGGCGCTGCTGGAGGCCGTCCGCCGGGCGGAAAAGGTCCTGAACATGGACTTTCCCGGCCAGGTGATCAAGGCCGGGCGGAGCTGCGACCTGCACGCCCGGCCCGCAGTGTGACCGCCGCGGAGATGAACCCTGTGGTAGATCTGCTGATCAAGGGCGGCCGGGTTGTGGTGCCTGATGGGGCGCTCTTGCCCATGGACGTGGCCGTCGAGGCGGGCAGGATCGCGGCCCTGGCCGACCATCTGCCGCTGGCAGCCAGGCGCATATTGGAGGCCGGGAATGCCATCGTGCTGCCGGGAGCGATCGACCTGCACACCCACCTGCGCTCCTCGCTGGGCACGGCCGGCCTGTTCGAGGGCGAGTCGGCCGCCGCCGTGGCGGGCGGGGTCACCACCCTGGGCGATTTTGCCTATCCGGCGGGCACCCGCTTCGAGGTCGAGCTCGAGGAAAAGGTCGCGGCCCTGGAGCAGCAGTCGCTGTGCGATTTCGTGGTGCACACCGTGGTGCGCTCCACCGAGCAGCTGGCGGCAGCCACGACCAGGACGGTCAAGGTCTTTATGGCCGCCTCCGGACTGGGTGCCCGGGCGGGCGACGGCCTGGACCTGGTCAAGCGGGCGATGGCCCGCGGGCACCAGGTGCTCGTGCACGTGGAAAAGATGGATGATTACGCCGCCATCGCGGCCCACGCCTGCACGCAGGGTTCCGGGCAGGTGCACATCTTGCACGTGCCCCACCAGCGTTTTAGCCAGGTGGTGTCCGGGCTGGGCGCCGGGCGCGTGACGCTGGAGACCTGCCCCCAGTATCTTCTCTGGGAGCTGACCAGGGGCCGGCCGGGCTGCAACGTGAACCCGCCCATCGAAGCGGCCGACCTCTGGCCCGAGATCAGAGCGGGCCGGATCCAGACCATCGGCACCGATCACTGTTCCTACACGCGCCAGGAAAAGGACGAGCACGGGCTGCCCGGTTTTCCGGGCCTGGAGACGATGCTGCGCCTGGTGGTGGCCTACGGCGTGGAGCCGGGCAGAATCTCCTGGGCGGACCTGTGCCGGCTGCTGAGCTCCGGCCCGGCGCGCGTGCTGGGCCTGTACCCGCGCAAGGGAGCGGTCCAGGTGGGCAGCGACGCCGACCTGGTCCTGCTTGACCCGGACCACGAGGAGGTTGCCGGCCTGCCGCGCCACGGGCGCAGCGACTTGACCGCGTACGCCGGCCTGCGGCTGAAGGGCAGAATCGTTTCCACCCTCGTGCGAGGTCGCGAGGTGGTTGCCGGCGGCAGCCCCGACCTGGGCGCGGCCGGCTGGGGGAAGTGGCAGGAACCGGCGAGTCCGAACGGAGACTGACGACAGAAAGGGAGCATAGGGCAATGAGCGTAGCGATGAAAGCCACTCTGGTAGACGTGTCCGAGCGAGTGAAGGGTTTCGATGAGGTCTATCGAGGCTATGACCGGACTCAGGCCGCCTTCGAGGCGAACCGGTGCCTGATGTGCGCCGAAGCGCCGTGCACCAAGGGCTGTCCGGCCGGCATCGACGTCCGGGGCTTTATCCGGCGCATCCGCTTTGGCGATTACCGCGGCGGGGTCCGGCTGCTGCGAGAGGAGAACATCCTGGCCGGCGTGTGCGGCCGGGTGTGCCCGACCGAGTTCCTGTGCGAGGAGCGCTGTCGCAGCCAGGCTCTGACCGATCCGATCCGCATTGGCGCGCTGCAGCGCTTTCTTACAGACTGGGAGATGGTAGCCGGCGCCCGGCCCCTGGCCGTGCAGCCCATCACGGCGCCGCCGGTGGCGGTTGTCGGCGCAGGCCCGGCAGGGCTGGCTGCGGCGGTCAAGCTCAGGGAGTTGGGCCACGCGGTTACGGTCCTGGAGCAGGAGGAGCAGGCCGGCGGTGCTCTCATCAGCGTCATCCCGCCGTTCAAGCTGCCGCGCGAGGTGGTTGAATACGAAGTGCAGCTCGTGCGCGATCTGGGCGTCGAGCTCAGGCTCGGCACGCCGGTCAACGAGAGCCTCATCCCGGCTGACCTTCTGGAGCAGGGCTTTGGCGCCGTGCTTCTGACCGTGGGCCTGCAGGCTTCATACTCGCTGGGCATCGAGGGCGAGGACCTGGCCGGGGTCTACACGGCGCTGGACATCCTGCGCGCTGCCCGGGGGCTCGACACCGCCAGCAAAGTAAAAGTGGGCAAGAACGTGATCGTCGTCGGCGGCGGCAGCGCGGCGCTGAACTCGGCCTGCTGCGCGCTGCGGCTGGGGGCCGAAACGGTCAACGTCACCAGCCGGCGAACACCCGCCGAGATGGATGCCTTCGAGAACGACAAGCGGCAGGCGCTCGAAGAGGGGGTGCAGATCAACTCGCGGGTGCGGCCGAGCCGCATCCTGGGCAAGGACGGGCACGTCGTGGCCCTGGAGGGCGTGCGCGTCGCGTGGAAGGTGCCGGGCTCGTGGGAGCGGGGCAACGTCGTCGACGTGCCCGGGTCCACGCTGGTCATGCCGGCCGACACGGTCGTCATCGCCATCGGCCAGCGGCCGGACGAGGGATTCTTGCGCTGTGTGGCGGGCCTGGAGACGGCCCGCAATGGCTGCGTCCTGGTCGATCCCGAGACAGGCAGGACGTCGGAGCCGGGCATCTATGCCGCGGGCGACATCCTGGCCGGGCAGAAGCAGCGCACCGCGGTGCAATCCATCGCTGAGGGAAAGCAGGTAGCCCTGGCGATACACAAATACTTGTGCGGGTAGCAGGGCAAGGAGGAAACATGGCGATTTATCAGGTTCCGGACGTTGATCTGTCGGTCGAATATTGCGGTTTGCGGTTCGAGAATCCGTTCATCCTGGCCTCGGCGCCGCCTTCAGACACGTACGAGATGGTGCGCGATGCGTTTCGGGCCGGCTGGGCCGGCGCCGTGCTCAAGACGACGTCCATGGAGGACTATGTCGTGGACATTGCCTACCCGTGCATCGCCGGCACGCGGTCCGCGGGGCAGCTCATGGGCCTGGGCAACATCGACAACATATCCGAGTTCCACATGGACGAGATGGAGCGGGCCATCCGGCTCCTCAAGGCCGAGTTCCCGGAAAAGATTGTGGCCACCAGCATCTGGGGCACCACCAAAGAGTCGTGGCAGACCCTGACGCGCCGGTCCATTGACGTGGGGGCCGACTACCTGGAGGTGTCCATGTCGTGCCCGACAGACTCGCCGGTCGAAGGGCTGCACTTCATGATCGGCCAGATCCCGGAAGAAGCCCACCGGATCGTGAGCTGGATCGTCGAAGCGGCGGACGGCTTTCCCGTGGTCCCGAAACTGACAGGCGACGTCACCCACATCGTCAGCATCGCCAGGGCCGTCAAGGAAGCAGGGGCCATGGCCCTGTGTGCCTGCGACTCCCGCCACGGGCTGATCGGCATCGACCTTGACACGTTCGCGCCGCTGCCGACCATCGACAGCAAGGGGACGTTCGCCGGCATGGTGGGCGCGCACCTGAAACCCTTTGAGCTGCGCAATCTGGCCGAACTGGGCACCGGGCAGGATCTGAAGGTGGCAGCCAGTGGCGGCGCAACCACGTGGCACGATGCCGCCGAGTACATGGCCGCGGGTGCGACGCTTGTCCAGTTCTGCACGGCGGTCATGCTGTATGGTTACGATATTGTGGCGGACCTCAAGGAGGGACTGAGCTATTACCTGGAGTCAAAGGGTATGAGATCACCCGCGGAGCTCGTGGGCAGGGCGCTGCCCAACATCGTGCCGCACTCGGCCCTGAGGCCGGTGAAGCACGCCGTGGCCCTGGTGGACAAGGGCCGCTGCACCAAGTGCGGCCGCTGCGTGATCTCGTGCGACGACGGCGGGCACCGGGCCTACGTCATGGACGCGGACGGCTATCCGACGGTGGACACGGAAAAGTGCTACGGCTGCGGCCTGTGCCCCGATGTCTGCCCCGCGGAGTGCATTGCCCTGGTGCCCCGTTGACGGAAGCTTGCCTGGGGAGATAGAGTCGACGGCGCGGTCGACAGCATGTGTCCGGGGCTGTAGACACCTTTCGGGAAACAGGGCACGTC
The DNA here is from genome assembly GCA_041300865.1 of Anaerolineae bacterium. GTDB lineage: Bacteria > Chloroflexota > Anaerolineae > JAAYZQ01 > JAAYZQ01 > JAAYZQ01. The sequence continues at coordinate 35,701 of JBFYTF010000036.1, read as the reverse complement.
TGGGAGGACGTGCCCTGTTTCATCGCTTTCCGCCTGTCGCTCTCTCTTGCATGGCCAGGAGGATGAGGTCCGGTCCCTTATCCCTGGTGTCGAGCCGGCGGGCGTTCAAGACCATGTGCCGGCGACCAATTCCTTCGAACTCGTGGTCCACTTCGAACCCCTCAAAGGCCGCGTCCCGAGGAATGATTGTTTCCAGCAGCTCCCGCAGGCGGGGAATGTCCCACTGGTGGTTGCCCAACTCGTAGAGCAGTTGCCGTTCCGTCTCCTGGGGCGTGACGTGGAACGCTCGGTAGAAGGCCCGGTTGGCCCGCCACACCCGTAGGTCAGCTTCAAGCACCAGAAGGGGCTCGTGTACGGTTTCCACCAACTCGCCGATCTGAGACCGGCGCAGTTCCTGTTCCATCCGCTTGAACAGCGTAATATCGGTAAAGGTGACAACGATACCATTGACGGCACCTTCGCCGGTTTCATAGGCCTTGATGTGTATCGAGTAGTGCCGCCCATCGTCTCTTGACGCCTCGAGTGTAGAGGGGAGCATGTTTTGGAGCACGCCTTTGGCGGCGGTGAGCCAATCCAGCTGCGGCAGCCGGGACGAAATATGGCTGATGGGCCGGCCGACGTCAGAGGCAATGAGGTTGACGACGTCGGCAGCTGCCCGGTTGAAGCGGCGCACGTGGAACTCCCGATCGAGGAAGAGGATGCCGACGTCCGCCGCGGCGAGGAGGTTGGTCAGATCGGCGTTCGCCACCCGCAGCTCGTCCACCCTGGTGTTCAATTCCGTGTTGAGGGTGACGAGCTCCTCGTTGACCGACTGGGCTTCTTCCTGGGCCGTGACCAGCTCCTCGTTGGCGCTCTGCAGCTCCTCGACGGTCGTCTGGAGAGATTCAGAGGTGTCCTGGAGATCTCTCTCCAACTCGGCTTCTCGCCGGCGGCCGGCGCCCTTGGTTGCAGGGGTGGGCGGAGCGGCCTCGACTTCCCGCGGTGGGCGCGGTTTTTCGAACAGGACCAGGAACAGGCCGCGCAAGGCGGTGGCCTGATAGAGGGGTATGACGCTGATGTCCGTGGTCTCGTGGCGGCCTTCCAGCTCAAAGCGAAGGTCCTCGACGCGCACCGGCCGTCCCTCGGCCGCGGCGCGGCGGATGGCGGTCGCCAGGGGCATGCGTAGCGCATGGCGCATCAGGCGCACCACGTGCCAGACGCCGGCCTGGCCGGCCGCAGGCTCAAGGTAGCGGCCGGTGGGGCCATAGGTGAACAGGATGTGGCCCTCCCGATCAACGACGAGGCAGGGCGGCAGGTGGTGTTCCAGGAGGAAACGCTCTATTGACCGGTGGGCGACCTCCTGTCGCGCGGCATCGGACCTGGGCGACAAGCCTGTTGGGGCTCGGCCGGCGCCGGGCACTAACGGCACGGCGTCAAGATCGGCCCGCCCCTGGAGGCGGCGAAAGATCCGCCACTTGCGGTCCACCACCTCGAAATGAGGTGGCGACTGCATCGGGGTCTCGGATACGCCCAGCAACAAGTACCCGCCGGGCTTGAGGCCATAGGCCAGTACGGCCAGGACTGCACGTTGCAGCTCTGGCTCGAGGTAGATCAAGAAGTTGCGGCAGCTGACCAGGTCGAGGTGGGAGAAGGGCGGGTCCTTGACGACACTCTGAACGGCAAAGACGACCATCTGGCGCACGGCCTCGTTCACCTGGTAGTCGCCGTCCAGGGGGACGAAAAAGCGTTCGAGGCGTTCGGGCGAGACCTGGGCGGCAATCGTAGGGGAATAGATGCCACGCCGCGCCTTGTTGATGGCCCGGCCGTCGATATCGGTGGCAAAGATGTTTACCGTCACCTGCAGCCGCTTTTGGTCCAGGTATTCGCTTATTGCAATAAAGATGAAACTAGTGTATAATATCCGCATGAGAAAACTAGTCGTGTTAACGTTTGTATCCCTTGACGGCGTGATGCAAGCTCCTGGGGGCCAGGGTGAGGACCCTTCAGGCGGGTTTGATCTTGAGGGCTGGACGGTGCACTACTTTGACGAAGCGATGGGCGACGAAATGACGAAACAGATGAGTCAGCCTTTCGACTTGGTGCTGGGCAGAAAGACCTATGATATCTTTGCCTCGTATTGGCCCCAACAAGGGAGTGACGACCCGTTTAGAGAATCCAGGAAATACGTCGTCTCGAGTCGGCCCATCCAAACAGAGTGGGAAGAGACGATTCAAATCAAGGGCGATGTAGTTGCGGAGATAGAGAAGCTGAAGCAGCAAGACGGCCCCATGCTGCAAGTACATGGGAGCAGCAAGCTGATTCAGACTCTATTGGCCAATGATCTGGTCGACGAGCTGTGGTTAAAGGTGTTCCCTGTAACGCTTGGTAAGGGCAAGCGGCTATTTGGCGAGGGAACGATGCCCGCAGCCTTCAAACTGACGGAATCAACGGTATCGCCGAGCGGCGTGATCGTTGCCTCCTACAAAAGGGACGGCGACGTCAGGCTTGGCTCTTTTTGACCGGAGCCTATCTGTCGCCATCCAGCAACGAAAAAGGTCGGGCATGGGGATCTCACCGTGCCCGACCCTTTTGGCTTCCGCTGGAATCGGGCGAGGAAACCGAAAAAGGCCGAATGGAATCTCTGCGGCCCAAATTCCTTCCGGCTGACACCCAACTCGCGAATCACCGCAGGTACCGTACCGGGAGCCAGGTCTTACCTGCCCAGTCCGGATAGAAGCGATCAGCCCTGTCGCCGGATTGTGCCAGACTCGATGGCTGCCTTTTCCCTCATGCAGCTCTACGCAGTTCATCTCTCGCGGACGTTCCGCGAGTTCACGGTACCGCATCAGGCTGTGACCAGCGCTTCGACGGTTTGGGGGCGATCGACCAACACGGGCCGGAGTGCTGGAGGTAGGTCTCGTCCCATGTCGGTCCACGCCTCGACGAGCAGATCCAGGGCTTCCTGGACGTTGGCCTGGATCTCATCTGGCGCGCTGCCCTCGGTGACCAGGCCCGGGACGTCGGGACTGGTGACGGTGTAGATGCCACCGGGATTGGGCTCGAGGTACAGCCGAATGGTGTGCAAGCCCATTTCACTGCCTCCTAAACTGATATCTCGATTGTACCACATGGCATCACCAGAGAGCAATACGAAGGCCCGCACTTGCGGGCCTTTTTGGGGGACTCGGTGGATGACGGGGGTGAAGTACCCGATTTGCACCACACACTTATCTTGTCATGCCTTGCTCCCAGGGGAAGCTAGGTGTTCTGTTGTTTAGGTTCCGACTTGGGCAGTCTCCCGCCCTGTTCCCCCGCGGCGCTATGCGCCTCAGGCCTGCTGTCTTCCCTTGCCTAATGGCCTTCCAGTCAGACCGGGTTCTACCCCTTCGTCGTCAGCTCCTTAGGCGTCAAGCGTACTTCCAACCGTGCCTCGAGAACTTCACTGATCTTGTTCAAGGTGCCAAGCGAAGGACGGTGCGAACCGCTTTCCATACGTGACACAGCTGATTGCTTCGTATCCAGTGCATCTGCGAGCTCAGCCTGAGTCCATCCTCGAAGTAGCCGCAAACGCAGAATCTCCCTGGCGATCTCTCGTTTCAGGTTCTCTTGCTCATAGGCATGCGCGAGTTCGGGATCTTGGCGCATACGCCGATCACGATATTCTCGGTAGTCCATGAGATAAGACCGATTCTCCCTTTCTTTTGGTTTTGTCCCGGTGCACACGGATAAGCTACTGGCTTTGTCTGTCCAGATAGTCTTTCTGTCTGCGACGGCCGGTGCTCAACTCCCTCTTCGGTGTTTTGCTGGTCTTCTTGCAGAAGCCATGCAACACAACTATCTGCCTGCCGGTATGGACAAAGTAGATGAAGCGGAAGTGCAGGCCTTCGCCGCGAAAGCGCAGCTCCCAAAGCTTACCCTCAAGGCGCTGTAACTTGTCTCCTCGAGGCATCAATCCGAACTCCGCCAAGTCATCCAGCTCGGCGAAGATTATCGCCTGAGTACGCTTGGACTGCTCTTCGATGAACTCAACTACAGGACTTCTCCCGTTCGGTAGTTCATACAGTATGACTTGCCACTGACCTGGTTCGCTCATCCAGCCTCTACGAGCGACACTCTTGACCGAAACTGGCCGCGAGCGGCCAGGTTGGACTCTAGGCACATGACCATATAGCCCTCCAAGGGTATCTTGTTAATGTGCACCGGGACAGCCTCGATTATAGCACGTACTGTTATATTTGTCAAGAGTGCGAATTGCTTTCGGTAACATTTACTCGTGAGTCAAAGCGGAGTGAGTGAGTGAGTGTACCAAGTTGGGTTATCGGGCCCGCTTTTGACAAAGATCCCGAGTATCAGCTACCAGATCAGGTAGGCCAAGCCGCCGGAGAACAGGAGATCTCACCGTGCCCGACCGTTTTGTGTGCCGCTGGAATCGGGCGAGGATAAAGAAAAAGGCCCGTCGTGCGACGGGCCTGAGGCCCGGGCTCTCTGCCCTGTGGTGGTTAAGGGGTGGATGACGGGGGGTGAACTACCCGATTTCCACCACACGCTTATCTTGTCATACTCTGCTTCCAGAGGAAGCCATCGTGTGCTTTTGTTCCGACTGGGGCGGCTCATTCCAGATCTCAGGCTTCTTCCAGATCTTCCAGTCGCAGCCAGCCCGCTTTCTCCGGACTTCCTCCTGCTGCCTCAAGCTCCGCGAGGGCTGCCCGTGCCAGGCTAATGTCTTTAGCGTCTTCCAACGCGTCCACGATCCGTTGCCAAGTTTCCCAGTCTATCTTCACTGCCGTTGGTCGACCTTGCACATCGACCACGACATGGATCGTTTCTTGAGCCAGTTCCATCGGCCAACCTCCGTCTAGCTCATATATCCCGACAGCAATGACCTGTCAAGCTCGGCAAAAGCAGCAAGACGGCCGCGGGTACACTTCAGGATTCTGGGTAGCATGGATTAAGGGGCCTTGGCCAGGACGCGGGCATTCACGAGCCCTAAGGCACTGGAGCGCTTGTAGTTCGGGCTGTCCGGCTGAGCGGTAACAGGCCGACAGTCTGTCAGCCTGGCCTACATGGCAGTTGCGCCTGTGCCTAACGAGATCGCTGCTGCGGCCATCACCCTGGGCAATGGCGTAGCTGCTGCATTCTCGCTTGGAAAGCATGGACAGTCCGGCGTCCGGAGCGGCGGCTTTTTGTCCGCCGCGAGCAGCAGGGGGAGGGACGGCGACATCGACCCCGCTCCAGCCGAGGGCTTGGCTGATTGACGCGTGCCGGCCCTTCTGCTATAATTCGGTGGAACAGGTAAGGTACAGGTCCTCAGTTCCGCCAGGGAGAAGGCCGCCATGAACGACTATTCGAAGTCCAGTCGACACGGCCAGCGAATCGGGCTGGCTATCCTGATTCTCCTCTGCGCCGGGCTGGTGGCCCTGGCAGCCGATGAAGCCCTTTCTGTCCATATGGCCCGTCGTGGAGCGCAATTCTCTGCCGATGCCGCCGCAGTGGCGGGTGCCATGCGCCTCGCGCATGCAATCAACGGAGCAAAGAATGCGCAGGATTTCGAGCGTCTCCTCAGCGACTCAACCCTGGCCGAAGCCTAGATCAAAGCCGAGGTGCTGGATTTTGCGGCCCGCAATGGGCTTGCCGAGGGAGACGAGCTCGTGGCCTACTACCTCACTGTGGGGAGCAACCGCGGCGATGTGGTTGGCTCTGGTCTGCCCCGGGACGTCTGTGGGGTGGAAGTCCTTGTCACGAAACGCACCGACAGCTTTTTGACGCGTACTCTGGGATGGCGTGGCTGGCGCATCGAACGAGGAGCTGCAGTCTGCCTTGAGGTGACCTATCTTGAGGGTGAGGACACGCCTACGCTTGTGTTTACGTCCATGTCCTTCGGCTGACTGCTACCAAAGTAGGGGGCCGTGTCTGGCCCCGTCCATTGCCACAAGGTGGCACCATAACCTTCTTGTCCTACGCCTTAGACGACAGGTTGCCCCTCTGCGACCGACGACTCCGGCCTTGGTAGGCTACTACAACCTGCGCAGCACTTGTCCGAGTGATAACACGGCCGCGACGCCAGAGGAAGCTCAATCAGGCCGGCTCTGTCCGGAGGGGCATGACAAACGTGCTCCTCAAGCATTGGGCAGCGAACAGCAAACACGCCTGGATGTCCTCGGGTGTCAGCCCTTCGTACTCGTCCAGGATCTCTTGCTCGCGGGCGCCGTGGGCCAGCAGATTCACGATGTACTCGACGGTCAGCCGAGTGCCCCGGATCACCGGCTTGCCGGTCATGACCCGGGGGTCCTGGTCAATCCGTCGCATCAGTTGCTCATCGCTCTTGCGCTTCTCACCTCCACGCTTGATTGTACACGCAACTGGAGATTTTGTCCATATAGAAAAGAGGACCTGTGCCGGGCAGGCCCTCTTACATAACTCCAGGGTGGATGACGGGGGTGAACTACCAGGGACCCACCAACCACCCTATCTCGCCACGCTTTGCTTCCTGGGGAAGCTAGGCGTTCTTTTGTTCAGGTACTGATTTAGGCAGTCTGCCACCTGGCCCTTGCAGGGCCTTGACGCGCTCTACCTCTTGACGGGATATCATCCACACCTGATTAAAGCGATCGCCATTGATCGTCCCCTTTTCCAGCAGCCGGTAAAGGTGCCTGACATGATAACCCAACTGCTGTGCCGCCTCTTGGGCGGTCAATGGTCTTTCCATCTCGATCCTCAGTATCCTCTACAGGTCACATTATACCAGACTCCGCCAGGGTGTCAAGCCCTCGTTCTGCCCAAGAGGGAAATCTCAGGGCCTTTTCGGGGGCAGGGCTGTCTGTCACGAATTCTCCGTCCGGGAGACCGGTTACTCCCCCCCACGAGGCAATCTCACACCTGGACAACTCGGCCAATGTCCGCGACAATAGCACAAGACAACCATATAGGTTGTGCTACTTTGGGGGTGGCTTCTGACGGTAACCATCCGGACTACCGAACGACGACGGCGGGTGCGGGAGGTGCTCGACCGCGTGCGACGTGAGCAGGAGCCGGTCATCGTGTGCACCTACGACGGGCTGCAGGCAGTGCTCATTCCCTATGAGCGATTCGATGCGTACCAGGAGGGTTCGACCAGGTCGCGCCAAATCGTAACCCCTGCAGGGATCTCGCCGGTGTCCAGATAGCGCCACAGCGCCACCAGGAGCTTGCGCGCCAGGGCGACGATGCCAACTTTGCGCATTCGCTTGCTGCCAGAGCCAAAGCGGTCGCGATACCACCAGGTCAGTTCGCTATCTGGTTGATAGCGTAGCCAACACCAAGCTATTTCGATGGCCATGGCACGCACCGAACGATTCCCTGCCTTGCTGATCCCTTGTTCTCGCGATTCCCCTCCACTTTGATACGGCGTAGGGGTCAACCCGGCCAGGCTCCCCACCTCCCGCCGATTGCGAAACTGACGCCAAGCAAAAAACTCCGTCACGAACAGCCAGGCGCTATTGGGCCCAATGGCCTTCAGTTTCATCAACTGCCGCACTTTCACGACACTTGGGTGATCCGAGGTCTCCGTCAGTATCTTGCGCTTGGCCACCAGCTCTTTGATCTGCTGGTGGACAAACTGCAAAGCGGCATATTCCCGTTCGATTCGAGTGCACAAGCCAGGCGGTAACGGGCTCCCATCCCACAACCGCACCCCTGGCAATGTTTCCAGGAAATCGGCACGGATGGGAATGCTCACTCCCTGCGTGGCCAGCAGCCCTCCAATGCGGCCAATGTGTCGCGTCCGAGCGACTTGCAGAGCGGACAACTGCCGTTGTAGATGGCGCATATCCTCGTCTTCGACGCTGGGCACCTGCACGACACTCCATACTCGCTTATCGCCGCCGTAGTAGCGAATGAGCATCGTAACCAACTTGGTCGCATCCAGCCGATCCGTCTTGGCTCGCTTGGCTCGCCGGTTTACCTCGATACTGGAGGAGTCAACGATCAGGTTCTGAACTTGCTTTTCAAGGAGACAGCGATGCAGCCAGAATCCATCCCGGCCAGCTTCGTAACAGCTCTTGACACTGGCTGATTCCGGCAACTGGAAACGCCTCTTCGCCTGCTGGACCTCGTCTCCGAAAGCTGCTAGATCTCCTGCCTCAATGGTCCGCAGCCGAGGCTTCTGGCCTAACCCGGTACTGAAGCCCAGCTTCCATTTCTCCTTCCCCAGCTCGAACGCTAGATACAAACTCGATTCTGTGGTATGCTCTTCTTCGCGGGTCGTTTGCTTCACGGTAGGTTCCTCCTTTTTTAGGGAATTGCTTATCCACAAGGAGCCTACCAAAAACGGCCCGCTTTTTCAAGCCCGGCAGCCCGCATGCATAGTATCTAGATCGCCCTGCCCGTCGGTGGCCCCCCAAGCTGGGCCGACACGGCATTGGCCACCTCGATCACCGCCGCGCCAATCTCCCCGATTTGCTCCTCGGTGACCAGCAGCGTGGATCCCGACGCACTCACCGCGGCCACCACCCGCGAGTTGTCCCAGATGGGAGCCCCAATGCAGCGCTGGCCCGGCAGCGACTCCTCGTCGTCGACGGCATACCCGCACTCCCGGACCTGGGCCAGCTCCTCCACCAGTTGCTCGACCGTAGTCACAGTGCGCGGGGTCAAGCGAGCCAGGTGGATCCCGGCCAGCACCTCCTCAAGTTCCTCCGGCGGGAGAAACGCGAGCAGGGCCTTGCCGAGGGATGTGTGGTGCACCCCAAAACGATCGCCCACTGAATAGGCGATGCGCAGGGGTGGGCCGACGGGCTCGACCGTCTCCACGTACACGATCTCGCTGCCGGCTCGGATGGCCAGGTTTGCCGACAGATTGTACTTGGACACCAACTGCTGCATAGCCGGTCGAGACACGGGGCCAATGTTCATGATCCGGGTGCGATGGCAGATGCTGCCGATCTCAAAGGTCTTGATGCCCAGCCGGTAGCCGCCCGTTACCGGGTTCTGCTCGATGAATCCCTCTTCTGCCAGGCCTTGGAGAAGCCGGACCAGCGTGCTCTTGTGGATCCCGAGCTGCGCGTGCAGGTCGGCCACTGACAGCTCAAACTTTTTGACCGAGAAGCAGGTCAGGATCTTGAGCGCCCGGCTCACCGCCTGGGTGTGGTAGGTCGATTCACCGCGTCTTTGGCTCTCTTTCGCTTGTCTTCCCATTGCTCCCTCCCCTGTCAAATCAACCCGCACCCTGCCATCATCCCTTCCCTGTCAGATGCGCAGTGCGTCCACGACGCCTCGACAGGCACCCCAATACAGCCTCACGTCCACGCTGACGGCCAGGAACTGAATCCCGAGCGCGCGCCAGCGGCGTGCCTCTTCGACGTCGTCCGCGTAGATGCCGACCGACTTGCCCCTGGCCCTCGCTGCGTCTACGATCTCTTGAACCCTCGCCAGCACCGGCTCTGCATTCGTCTGCCCGGGAATACCCAAGGACTGCGACAGATCGTACGGCCCCACAAAGATCAGGTCCGGGCCCTGCACGTCCAGGATTTCGTCCAGGCACTGCACTGCCTGCATGCCCTCGATCTGCACGCCCAGCAGTGTTCGCTCATTGGCCCGCTCGAAATAGACCTCCTTGGGAATCGCGCCATACCGCGCCGAGCGGGCATAGGGGTCCATGCCTCGCTCCCCTCCCGGGTGGAATCGCGCGGCCCGCACGACCCCCTCCACTTCGGCTCGGGACTGGATGTTTGGCACCAGGATCCCGTCGCAACCCGTGTCCAGCGCACGCACCAGCGTAGAGGGCCGGCCGTCAAAGGTGCGAATGATGGGTACCACCCGGGCCGCCTGGGCGACCCGGACCATCTCTTCAGCCCGCTCAAGACTGAACGGACTGTGCTCGAGATCGATCACGCAAAAGTCGAACCCGGCATAGCCGGCAATCTCCGCCGACACCGAAGCGGGTATTTTCAGGAACGGACCGAATACGAACTCCCCGGCAGCCAGTCTGTGCCGAAGGCTCTTGCTCTCTTCCCTCTCGACCATGGTTCTCCCCAGTCCGGCACTCGTGAACGAGGCCCCTACACCTGCATGGCCGCCGCGGCAGCCTGCGCCGTCGCGTCGGCGATGCGACCCACCTGCCTGGCGTCCCCTACGGCGGTTACCCCTACCAGCTCTGCGGCCAGCTCGTCTGCCGGCCGGCTGCCGGTGGCCAGGACGATGCTGCTGAACCCCTCCACCACCTGGAACTGGCTGCCGAAGCTCAGCAGCACCCCAAGGTCTGTGATCGCCTCCACCTTGGCCCCGGTGATGGTCTTGACCCCCAATTGCGCCAATCGGCTCAACAGGTACGTGCGCGGACCCTTGGGCATATCGCCGGCGATCGTGTCCAGCATCTCGATGAGAGTCACGTCGCGGCGGTAGTCGGCCAGGTACTCCGCCGTCTCGGCTCCCACCATCCCACCGCCCAGCACGGCGACCTTGGGCCCGACAAAGGCCTTGCCGGTCAGCACATCCCTGGCCTGCACCACCTCGGGCCGGTCGATGCCAGGGATCGGCAGGCTTTGCGGCACAGAGCCTGAAGCCAGGATTACCGCATCCGGTGTGTCCCGTTGCACCATCTCGGCCGTCACCCGGGTCCGCAGACGGACCTCTACCCCGTGCTTTTCCAGCAAGGGCATCCGGTTGGCGATCGCATTCAGCAGCTCCCCCTTGTGCGGGGGCGCAGCCGCCGCGTGGATCTGCCCGCCCAGCTCGGCCTCCTGCTCGAACAGTGTCACCCGGTGCCCGCGCTGGGCCGCCAGGGCTGCCGCCTCCATGCCGGCCACACCTCCCCCCACCACCCATACGGTTTTCGGTCGGTCGGCCGGCTGCACCTTCCAGCCTAGCTCCCGGCCCAGCTCCGGGTTGTTGTTGCAGTGGCGGTACGCCCGTGTGCAGGCATCGGCGCAGCCAAAGCACCTGCGAATCTCGTCAAAGCAACCCTCCATCGCTTTCTTGGGGAACTCGGGATCGGCCAGCGAGGCCCGGCCCATAGCGACCAGGTCGGCATGTCCGTCGCGCACGATCTGATCGGCCAGGTGCACGTCGGTGATCCGGCCCACCGCGATGACCGGGATGTCGACCGCCCGCTTGATCGCCGCCGCCGCATACACGTTAAAGCCCGGCTCCATGGCCATGGGCGCCACTACCAGGCCCAACGAGGGTCCTACGTTTCCCACCGAGACGTGCAGCATGTCGATCCCGGCCCCGGCCAGGCGCCTGGCGATGTCCGCGCTGTCCTTCAGCATCAGGCCGCTGCCGAGGGGCATCTCCTCGCCGACCAAGCGAAACCCCACCGGGAAATCGGGCCCCACCCGCTCGCGCACGCGCTGGACCACCTCCAACGCAAAGCGCATGCGCCGCTCCGGGTTGCCGCCGTAGGCGTCTTCCCGGCGGTTGAACCACGGGGAAAGGAACTGGTTGATCAGATAGCCGTGCGCGCCGTGGATCTCGACCGCGTCAAAGCCGGCCTCCCTGGCCCGCCGGGCAGCCTGTCCAAACGCCTCCACCAGGGCCTCGATCTCCGGGATCGTCAGCTCCCTGGGCACGACGCCCACATTCAGATCCGGCAGCGGCGACGGCGCCACGATCGCCCCACCCGAATGCTCGGGCTTGGCCCTCACCCCGCCGTGATGGATCTGGAGCGCAATCTTGGCTCCGTGCTCGTGGGCCGCCGTGGTGAGCCGCCGGAAGCCGGGAATCAGCCGGTCCTCGTAGATGCCTAGCTGCGTGGCCGTGCAGCGCCCGCCCGGATCAACCGAGGTGTACTCGACGATGATCAGCCCCATGCCCCCTTCGGCCCGCCGCCGATGGTAGGCGATCAACTGGTCCGTCACCTGGTGCTCGTCCGAGCCGTACCCTGTGTCCATCGGCGGCACGACGATCCGGTTGCGGACCGTCATTCCATGTACCGTGAAGGGTTGGAAGAGATGGCTCACGTTGCGCTCGATCCTGTGCATGACGTCACATCCTTTCGCTTATGTCCCCGCTATCCGACCCGCTCGATAATGGTCGCAATCCCCAACCCGCCGAAGCAGCACATGGTCTGCAGCCCCAACGTCGCATCGCGCCGCTCGAGCTCGTGCAAGAGCGTGGTCATGATCCGCGCCCCGCTGGCTCCCAGCGGGTGGCCGACGGCAATCGCCCCGCCGTTCACGTTGACCTTGTCCACGTCGGGCCGGATCTCTCGCTCCCAGGCCAGGACCACCGGCGCGAACGCCTCGTTCACCTCGAACAGATCGATGTCGCCCAGGCTCATCCCGGCCCGCTCCAGGACTCGCCGGGTGGCGGGGATCGGGCCGGTCAGGGCAATGACCGGATCCACGCCCACGACCGTCTGAGCAGCCAGCCGCGCCCGGGGCCTCAGACCCAGCGCCCGGGCCTTTTCCCACGAGGTCAACAGCAGCGCCGCCGCGCCGTCGGTGATCGGGCTGGAGCTGCCGGCCGTCACCAACCCATCTTCCTTGAAGGCCGGCTTCAAGCCTGCCAGCTTGTCGGTGCTGGTCCCGGGCCGGATGGTCTCGTCGCCGGCCAGGGTCCGCGTCACACCGTCGACTGTCACCTCCAGTGGCAGGAGCTCGCGCCGGAAGCGGCCTTCGTCCGTCGCCCGGCTGGCCAGCTCGTGGCTGCGGGCGCTGAACGCGTCCAATTCTGCCCGCGTCAGGCCCCATCGCTCGGCGATCATCTCGGCCGCAAGGCCCATGCTGGTGATCGGATACCGGGCCAGCAGCTCGTCGGTGAAGGGGTACCCCTTGCCGTCGATCCGGCGCGTGCTGCCCATGGGGACACGGTTCATGCTCTCCACTCCCCCGGCAACCACTACGTCGCATACCCCGGTCGCGATCAGGTTGGCCGCAAAGTGGATCGCCTGCTGGCCCGAGCCGCACTGGCGGTCCACCGTGGTCCCCGGCACCTCCACCGGCAACCCGGCCAGCAGGGCCGAGTTGCGGGCAATATTGAGTCCCTGGTCGCCAGCCGGTAGCACGCAGCCCATCACCACGTCGTCCACCATCGCCGGCTCGATCCCCGCTCTGCGCAGCACCTCGTTGAGCACCAGCGCCGCCAGCTCCGTAGGATGGTAGGCCGCCAGGCTGCCGTTGCGGCGGCCCGACGGGGTGCGCACTGCTTCGATGATGACCGCTTCTGCCATCTCCCGCTGCCCTCCCTCTCCTCAGATCACGGTGCTCGGCACGTAACTGCCGTAGACGCTTCGCAGCGCATCGCACATCTCGCCCAACGTGGAGTACGCCTTCACCGCCTCGATCGTGGCCGGGATGACGTTCTCCTGCCGCCGGGCCGCGTCCTCCACGGCAGCCAGGGCTCGCCCGACGGCCTCCGCATCGCGCGTCGCGCGCAGCTCGTGCAGCCGCTGCACCTGGCGTCGCTCCGATTCCGGGTCGACCCTGAACACCGGGATGTTTACCTCTTCCCGCTCATCGCGATACCGGTTGAGTCCGACCAGCACCTTGTCGCCTTTCTCGATCGCTTTTTGCCTGCGAAAGGCGGCATTGGCCAGCTCGCGCTGGTAGTAGCCCTGCTCAATGCACGCCGCCGCGCCGCCTAGCGCCTCGATCTGCTCGACAATCCGCCGGACCTCACCTTCGATCCGCGCCGTCAGGTGCTCCAGCGCATACGACCCGCCGAGCGCATCGACCACGCTCGTCACTCCAGTCTCGTGAGCGACGATCTGCTGCGTGCGCAGGGCCACGGTCGCCGCCTCTTGCGAAGGAAGGCAGTACGCCTCGTCGAACGACGAGGTGGCGATCGTCTGCACCCCGCCCAGGACGGCCGCCAACGTCTCGACGGTCACCCGCACGATGTTGTTGAGCGGCTCCGGGGCGAGCAGGTTCCCTCCCAGCGTATAGGCAAAGATGCGCAACTTCGTCGACTCGGGATCTCTTGCGCCGAACCGATCGCGCATTAGCCGGGCCCAGAACCGCCGCGCCGCCCGGAATTTCGCCACCTCCTCGAGCAGGTCCATGCTCGACGACAGGAAGGCAAAGAGCTGCGGCGCAAAGTCGTCGATCGTGAGACCCCGACCCAACGCACTCTCGATGTAGGCCAGGGCATTGGCAAAGGTAAAGGCCAGCTCCTGGGCCGCCGTCGCCCCGCTGTCCCGGATGTGATAGCCGCTCATCGCCAGCGGCACCCAGCCGGGCAAGTGCCTGGCGCAGTACTCGATCACGTCCGTCGACAGCTTGACCGAAGGGCCGGGCGGGTAGATGTACGTCCCCCGCCCGATATACTCCTTCAGCACGTCGTTCTGGATAAAGAGCCGCACGTTGGCCGGCGGGATGCCCTGCTTTTCGAAAGCGGCAATGCACAGAGCCAGGAACACCGGCCCGATCGAATTGGCCGTCGTCCGGATCTGGCGCACTTGTTCCAGTGGGATGCCGTCGAACAGGCGCTCTACGTCGGCCAAGGACCCCAGGTGCACGCCGACCTTGCCCACCTCGCCCAAAACCAGGGGGTTGTCGGCGTCATAGCCGATCTGGGTGGGCAGGTCGAGGGCGATCGAAAAGCCCGTCTGGCCGTGGGCCAGCAGGGTCTTGTAGCGCTCGTTGGCCTCCTCGGCCGATCCAAAGCCGGAGTACTGGCCCATGATCCAGAGCTCCTTGCGATACATGGCCGGGTGGATGCCGCGCGTGTAAGGGAAAAAGCCAGGATGGCCCAGGTCTTTCTCCGGATCGAAGCCCTGCCCTTCCAGGCTCGCCGCCGTGTAGGCCGGGTCCAACGCCAGGCCCGAGTCCGTAGCAAAGATCTCCTGCCGCCTCGGTGCGGCGGCAACCGCCTGTTCGTACTCTTGCCAATCTCCCGGCACGACGCCCTCCCTCCGTTCATCCATAGGCCGACTCCTCGGCACCGCCTCGAGAACCGGTTAGATCTCCCTGGCGATCTTGGCTCCCTGGTAGATGGCGTCGACGGCGAACCCGGGCTGCACGCAGTCTCCGATGGCGTGGACGGGTATCTCCAGGGCCTGGAGCTGTTCGGCCAGCTCCCGGTTCGAGCGGGCGCCCACCGCCAGGACGACCGTGTCCACGTTCTCCAGCGTTGCCGTCCATTCCAGGCTCAGGCCCGGCTCCACCTTGGCCACCACTACACGCCGATCCTCGATCGCTTTGACCGTGGTCGAAGTCAGGATGCGCACGCCGGCCTGGTCGAGCCGCTCCAACAAGAAATGCCGTGCATCGGGCAGCATATCCTGGCACAGGACGTCCAGCATCTCGACCACGATCGCTTTCTTGCCGCGCGCGGCCAGGAAATCGGCCGTCTCTGCCCCGCACGAGCCCCCGCCCACGATCACCACCTTCTCCCCGACCGCCACGCGGCCGGCCAGCACGTCGTCCGACGTCACGACGAGCTCCCGGTCGGCGCCGGGGATGGGCGGGATGATCGGGCTGGATCCGGTGGCCACGATAACCACGTCCGGCTTGAGCGCCCTCACATCTTCGGCCCCGACCGCTCGACCCAGCACGATCCGGGCTCCGTGCTTGACCGCCTGGTCGCGGAAATAGTCGATCACCCCCAGGAAGTGCTCTTTGCACGGCACCTGGCTGCCCAGGTACCAGCGCCCTCCCAGGTGTTCCTGCTTCTCGTAGACGGTCACCTCGTGCCCGCGCAGCGCGGCCACCCGGGCGGCTTCCAGGCCGGCCGGGCCACCGCCCACGATCATCACCTTTCGCTTTTCCTCGGCGGGCGCCACGCCGAAGGTACCTTCCCGGCCTGCCTCGGCATTGACCAGGCAGATCGTGTGCCGGATCTTTTTGGTCGGGTCGTGGCAGCCCTTGTTGCAGCTAATGCACGGCATGATGTCGTCCACCCGCCCGCCGGCCACCTTCGCCGGCCACTCTGGATCGGTGATCAGCGCCCGGCCCAGGTTGATAATGTCGGCCTTGCCCTCGCGCAGAACCTCCTCGGCATAGTCGGGGCTTGTGATCCGGCCGGCCACCATCACCGGCACATCCACGCCGGCCTTGATCGCTTCGGCATAGGGAACGCTGTGTCCGACCTCGTGGTAATAGTTGGACACCGTCCAGTAGTAAGGCGCAATGCCCCGCGAGACGCTGATCGCGGCCGAACCGGCGCCGACGAGCATCCTGGCGATGGCCGTCATGTCGTCGATGGTCAGTCCGCCTTCCACCAGCTCGCTGCCGATGATCCGGTACCACACCGGGACACCGTCGCCGGCCGTTTCCTTTACCCGTTGCAGCAGCTCCAGCGGGAAGCGCATCCTCCCTTGCACGTCGCCGCCATAACCGTCACTCCGCTTGTTGGAAAAGGGCGACATGAACTCGCACGGCAGGTAGCCATGGGCACCGTGGATCTCGATGGCGTCAAAGCCGGCCCGCAGGCAGCGCTCTGTCGTGCGGGCATAGGCTTCGATGATCTCGCCGATCTCGGCGACCGACAGTTCTTTCGGTGGGTCGCTGTATCTGCCTCCCCGGGCGATGGGCGAAGGAGCCACCGGCTGCTGCCCCTCGATGGCCGCCCGCGTGGTCTGGCGGCCGGCGTGGTGGATCTGCGCCGCGATCTTGGCCCCGTGGCGGTGCACCGCCTGCACCAGGCGCTCGTACCCCGGCAGAAGGCTGTCGTCGTACAGGCCCAGCTGTCCCACCCCAAAGCGGGCCAGGGGATGCTGCACATAGATCGAGCCCATGATCAACAGCCCGGCTCCCCCCCGCGCCCGCGCCTCCATAAAGTCGATCTGCGGCTGGGTCATGCTGCCCCGCTCGTCCGACATATAGTTGGCCATGGGCGCCAGGGCGATCCGGTTCTTCACCTCCATCGGCCCGATCTGGATCGGGCTGAACAACCTTGCGAATTCCTTGCTCACCGTCATCTCCTGGAGTCGCTAATCTCGTTGGGGCATTGGCCGGGCGGGACGCTGCCGCTCCCCGTCATTGGGTCAGCCAGCCGCCGTCCACGACCAACGTGTGCCCCGTGACATAGTCCGCCTCTTCGCTGCACAAAAAAACCACGGCGCCCACCAGGTCCTGCGGACTTCCGGCCCGCCCCATGGGCGCCTTGGCCTTCACCCTGGCTTCCAAGGCTTCCAGGCTGGGAAAGTGCTTCTCGGTCAGCGGCGTCTTGATCAACCCCGGGGCGATGGCGTTCACATTGATCCCGTAGGGCGCCAGCTCGGCCGAGGCGGCTGCCGTCAACATCCACACCCCGGCCTTCGAGATGGCGTACGGCACCTCCTGGCGCCCGGCCACAAACGAAGACGTGGAGGCCAGGTTGACGATCTTGCCACTCCCCTGTTGGATCATGGCCCGAGCAACCATCTGGCTGCAAAAGAACGCCGCCTTCAGGTTGACGTCCATGATCCGGTCCCAATCCGCTTCCGTCGTCTCCAGGAACGGAGTAGGCAGTGCGATCCCGGCATTGTTGACCAGGATGTCGATCCGGCCGAGCTCCTCCAGGGTCCTCTCCACCATCCTGGAGATCTCTCGCAGATCGGACACGTCCACCTTCAGGCCCAGGCCCCGCCTGCCCAAGCGTTGGATCTCGCCGGCCGTCTCGAGCGCCTTCTCTTCCTGGATGTCGGCCACCACCACGTGGGCGCCTTCCCGGGCCAGGCCCAGGGCCAGGGCGTGCCCAATCCCCTGGCCTCCCCCGGTTACGATCGCGGCCCGATCCTGCAGTCTCATGGCTGCGGCAGCCGCCTCTCTTCGATGACCTGGTCAGAGCCCGGCAGAAAAGCCGGGCCGTTCATCACCAGGTAGCTCATGTGCCCGCTGAACTCGTACGGCACGCCCCGCGGGATGTAGACCAGGTCGCCGCCGGCGACCGCAAACGGCTCGCCCTCGCCCACCTGGAACGTGCCCTCCCCCTCGATGATATAGTACGGGCGGTCGCTCACGTCGCACACCATCCGTTGATGATGGCCCCAGATCTTGACCCAGGTGATGCTGATATCCTGGCTGTGCTCTGCCCGGTTGATCGCCGTCTTCATCACCAGTGGGTAGCCTTCTTCCCGGATTTCCGGCCGGTCTTCTAGTCGAATGAGCATCGTCACCCTTTCCCTGTGTTCGAGCCCGGGCCGGTCAGTCTGCGGGGGCATCGACGTACAGGATAACATGGTCCATGCGGATCGTCTGGCCGACGGTCACCTGCACCTTCCGCACCACGCCGTCTCGCGGGGCACGGATCACGTTCCTCGTCTTCATCGCTTCCAGGATCGCCACCCCATCGCCGGCCTTGACCGGCTGCCCTTCGGCGACGAGCAGCTCCACCAACACCCCGGTCATGGGGCTGATCGCCGCCCCGGCGGCCAGGCCGCCGGCCGGGGGGCCGGCTCCCATGGGCATCCTGGCCTCCGCGCGATCCCGGGCAGCGGGGCCGCCGCGCCCGGTACCCGGCTCGGCCGCCACCCGGAGCCGGTAGCGCTCGCCTTCGACCGTGACCGAGTACTTGCCCTCCTCGGCTTCCACAAAAGCCTCGTACGATTTACCGCCGACCAGCAAGGAGAAAAGGCTTGCGCCGTCAATGCTCTCCAGGTGCACCTCGCAGGCCACCTGGTTCAGCGTGACCGCGCCGTCGGGTCCGACGCCCACGCGGTACTCCCTCTCGCCGTGCGCGACGAGGTACGTGGATTCGACCTTGCTCGTGGAGCCAACTGCCATTGCTCTATCCCTCATTGTCCTTCCGCCGGCCTCGCCTTATCCGGGGATGATGCCACAGCGCCGCTCGATCCCCTTGGCCTCGCGCAGAGCATAGTTCTCAAAGCGCGCGATCAGCTCTTCCCGTAGTTGTGTCGCGGGGATCACCGCCTCGAAGAAAAACTCGCTGGCCATGGCATACGGATCGATCTTGTCCTCGTATTCATCCTGCTTGGCCTGGATGTAGGCGGGGCGCTCTTCGGGTGGGAGCTCCATGATCTTGTTGTAGTAGATGGCGTTGATCGCCGCCGCCGGCCCCATCAGCGCTGGCTTGGCCGTCGGCAGGGCGAGGACAGCATCGGGGTTGATCGGCGCGCCCGACATGGCCAGGTACCCACCCCCGTAGGCCTTGCGCACGATGACGCAGATCCGCGGCACGTTCGATTCCGAGATCGCGTACAGGAACTTGGCCCCATGGCGGATGATCCCCTGCCGCTCCACCTGGGTGCCGATCATAAAGCCGGCGATGTCGTTCAGGAACAACAGCGGGATGTTGAAGGCATTGCACATCCAGATGAAGCGTGCCGCCTTGTCGGACGAGTCGGGAAAGATGACCCCCGCCTTGACCAGCGACTGGTTGGCCAGTATCCCCACCGGCCGCCCCCCTAGCCGGGCCAGGCCGGTGATCATCTCGGGCGCAAAGAGCTTCTTGTACTCCCACCAGCTTCCTTCGTCGATCAGCGCCTCGATGAACTCGACCATGTCGAACGGGATGCTCTCCCGCGCAGGCACTATTTCCTCGATCGGCCTGCCCAGCACCGGGTCCACGGCCTCGCAGGCGGGCGGCTTGTCCCGCCAGTTCTGCGGGAAGAAGGACAGGTACTTGAGCGCCGCGTCCATCGCCTCTTGGTCGTCAAACACCAGCATGTCGCCCAGGCCGCTGACCTCGCAGTGCATCCGGGCGCCGCCCATCTCCTCCAGCGTCACCTTCTCGCCGATGGCCATCTCGGCCATGCGCGGCGAGCCCATGTACACCGTGGCGTTCTTGTCCACCATGATCGTCACGTCACACAGCGCCGGTACGTAGGCCGATCCCGCCGGCGAAGGGCCAAACAGAATGCAGATCTGCGGGATGCGCCCCGAAAAGATGATCTGGTTGTAAAAGATGTTGCCCCAGGCGTCCCGCCCGGCATAGCAGTGGTGTTGGTCGTCGATCCGGGCGCCGGCCGAGTCGATCAGGTACAGCAGCGGGATCCCCAGCTCGTCGGCCTTGCGCTGCATGTAAGTCATCTTCTTGTAGCCCAGCCGCCCCCAGGTCCCCGCCTTGACTGTGTAGTCGTTGGCGATGACCGCCACCTTCCGGCCCTCGATCGAGCCGATGCCGACAATCATCGCGTCGGCCGGCTGGTCTTCGCTAAAACGGGCGAACAGGCCGTCCTCCACGAACGAGCCGGGATCGAGCATATAGTCGATCCGGTCCCGGGCAAACCACTTGCCCTCCTGGGCCAGCCGCTCGTGGTACTTCTCGGCTCCCCCCTTCTTGAGCTTCTCGATCCGCTCCAGCAGCTCGACGTGCTGCGGGGGCAGGGCCCGGCCGTCTTCCCGCTTGCTCTCGCCGCGCGGCACGGGCTTGGGCTCCGGCGTCTGGCCTGGCCGTTGCGCGGCCGGGCTCGCCTGCAGGCCGGCCTTCCCATCGCCGCCGGGCGATGAGCGCCCGGCACCCTGCCGGTGATGCACCAGCGCGGCCGCCAGGACGGCCGCTTCCTCGCGTTCCTGGTTCTCCTCCCCGCCCATCACAAATCGGTCCAGGAAGGACGTGTCGTACCGGCCCTCGACAAAACTGGGCGCCTCCATCACCTGCCGGTGAAACGGGAGCGAGGTCGGAACGCCGATGATCCGGTACTCCCCCAGCGCCCGGCGCATCCGCCGGATCGCCTCGTCTCGCGTCTCCCCCCAGGTGATCAGCTTGGCCAGGAGCGAGTCATAATGCGGCGAAACGGCACAGCCCTCATACAGCCCGCTGTCCACCCGCACCCCCGGCCCACCGGGCTGGACGAGCCCGGTGATTTGGCCGCTGTGCGGCACAAAGTCGTTCGCCGGATCCTCCGCCGTGATCCGGCACTCGATCGCCCACCCGCGCGGCCGGATCTCGTCCTGCCGGTAGCGCAGCGGCTCTCCCGCGGCGATCCGCAGTTGCTCGACCACGATGTCCATCCCGGTCACGCTCTCGGTGACCGGGTGCTCCACCTGCAGCCGCGCGTTCATCTCCAGGAAGTAGAACCCCCCTTCCTGGTCCACCAGGAACTCGACCGTCCCGGCGTTGACGTACCCGGCCGCCGCCGCCGCCCGCACGGCGATCTCGCCCATGCGCTGCCGCAGCTCGCCGCTCACGGTCGGCGAAGGAGATTCTTCGATCAGCTTCTGGTGCCGGCGCTGGACCGAGCATTCCCGCTCCCCCAGGTGAATCGTGTGGCCATGCCGGTCCGCCAGGATCTGGACCTCGATGTGGTGCGGGCGCTCGATCGCCTTCTCCAGGTAAACCCGGTCGTCCCCGAACGCGCTCAGCGCCTCGCCGCGGGCCGACCCCAATGAGCTGAGCAGCTCGCCCGGGTCCCGCACGAGGCGCATCCCTCGACCCCCGCCGCCGGCGGCCGCCTTGATGAACAGCGGAAAACCGATCCGGGCCGCGTCGCTCAACAGCGCGGGATCGTCCAGGCCGTGCTCCGTGCCCGGGATCACCGGCACCCCCGCTTGCTGCATCAGCCGCCGCGCCATCACCTTGTCGCCCATGGCCGCCATGGCGCTTGCCGGCGGGCCGATGAAGGCAATCCCGGCTCCTCCGCAGGCAGCGGCGAATCGGGGGTTCTCGGCCAGGAAGCCATAGCCGGGGTGAATGGCCTCGGCGCCGCTTTCCTGTGCTGCCTCGAGGATCCGGTCAATGCGCAGGTAGCTGTCGCGCGACGGGGCCGGCCCAATGGGCCGGGCCTCATCCGCGTAGCGCACGTGCAGCGCGCCCCGGTCGGCTTCGGAGTAGACGGCCACGGTCTGCACCCCCAGCTCCCGGCAGGCGCGCACGATCCGGACCGCAATCTCTCCGCGGTTGGCGATCAACACTTTACGAAACATTAGCTTCTATCCCTCCCACTGCACCTGCTGAGCTCCCCTGCTGGGCGAAGGTCTCTGTGTGAGCCCTCTACTCCTCCGGCACGGGGACCCTCATTCGCAGCAGCGAGGTGGACATCGACTTCCCAGTCTGGTCAAAGAGCAGCGTGCGCGTCGCCCCCCCGCCCAACGCATTGCGGAGCACAATCTCCAGCGCATTGACCTTGGGCAGCGGATAGATCTCCACCTGCCCTTTGACCATCTCGCCAAAATGGGCCTTGATCCGCTCCGCCGTGACTTCGCGGACGAGGATCTCGTAGCATCGATCGTCAAACGCCAGCAGACCGACGTTGCACACGTCACCCTTGTCCCCGGACCGGGCAAAGGCCAATTCACGAAGCTGTTTGCTGCTCATAGTACCTCGACAGTGTTAGATACGACTTCTGAAGTCGCTTGGTCTTGCTTTCGGGCTTGTTTCAAAAAAGACGCGTGGAGGTACGCACTCGCCTCAAAAGGTGTGACGCCAGTAGGTGCGCCGGCGATCCTCCTGGCGCTCCTGCCGCCCGGTCATCTCGGAGATCTGGATCTCCACAACCCCGCAGCGGGATGCTTCCTCCACAGAAATGACCGCGGCGTCGGGACGGAAACAGCGGTTGAACGCATTCAGCGCGGCCTGGCGCTCGGCGACGTCGTCCAGGATCCGCGCCGTGCCGTAGCAGATGACGCTGTCGCTATCCACGTGGCACGGGTTGCCGCCGGCGTGTCGCTGGACCTGGCCTTGCTGCCTTCCCACGCTGAAACAGACGTGTGGGTTGGCCCGGATGTGCTCCAGCTTCTTGCCCGTGAGCGCGCAATGAAACAGGATCCTGCCCTCCAGGTACCCATAGTTGAGCGGCACGACGTAGGGCCGGTCGTCGACCGACAACCCCAGGTAGCCAATCGTCTCCTCCCGGAGGATCTGCTCCATTTCCTGGCTCGACTCGATGAATTCGCGGTGTCCCATCTGCTTCCTCTCGCCCCCTACGACCGGCCCGGCCGCTTGCTCATCCACAGCTTGTACGAGCACGCGATGACCGCCTTGCCGTGTTGGTTGACCACCTGGAAGTCGAACGTCACCACGCCGGTGCCTTCGTCACGCTCCTTCTTCTCCACGGCCTCCATCTGCAGGTGGACCGTATCTCCCATGAACACCGGCGCGGTGAACCGCACCCGGTCCAGTCCGTACAGCGCCAGCACCGTCTCGCGTTTGGCCGGCACCATGCCGGTGGCAATCGACAGCACCAGGAAGCCATGGGCGATGCGCTGGCCAAAGGTGGTGCCGGCTGCGTACTCCTGGTCGGTGTGGATCGAATGCCAGTCGCCGCTCAGATAGGCAAAGTTGACGACGTCTGCCTCGGTAATGGTTCGGCCCTTTGTCACCCATCTCTGCCCGATCTCGATCTCGTCAAAGTAACGATCCGGCATCTTGATCTCCTCGTGCCCAGTTTGGTTTGCGTTTGTGGACAAAGGCGTCCACACCCTCGGCGACGTCCTCGCCCACCATGTAGACGGCGCGGATGCTGCGCGCAAAGTCGAGCGCCTCGTCGTAGCCCATGTCGGCCGTGGCGTAAAACAGGTGCTTGCCCATGCTCGTCGCCGCGGGCCCCTTCTCGGCGATGCTGGCCGCCAGGTCCATCGCCGCGGAGGGCAGCCGCTCGGCCGGCACCACCTGGTTGACCAACCGCATGCCCAACGCCTCTTCGGCGCTATAGATCCGGCCCGTCAGGGCCATCTCCAGCGCCTTGCGCTCGCCCACAGCGCGGCGCAGCGCCGGCAGGACAATCATCGGGAACAGGCCGATCCGGATCTCGGTCGTCCCCAACTTGGCGTCGGCGGCGGCCACGGCCAGGTCGCACGCCGCCACCAGGCCACACCCGCCCGCCAGGGCGTAGCCCTGCACCGCCGCGATGGCCGGCACGCGCAAGCCGCGCACGAGGCGAAAGAGGTCGATCCACGGGTCGGCCGACTGCCAGTGCCGGACCGCCGGCAGCCTGAGCTCGCCGGCAAACTCCTCCAGGTCGCCGCCCGCGCTAAAGTGCTCGCCGGCCCCGGCCAGGACCACGGCGCGCAGATCGCGGTCCTCGTCCGCCTCCCGCAGCGCGTCGACCAACGCCCCGACCAGGGCATAGCTCATCGCATTTCGCTTCTCCGGGTTGTTGAGCGTCAGCCACAGCACGTACCCCACCCGCTCGCGCACGACCAGCTCCTCGGCCCCGCTGGGCAAAAGTCTCGGATCGAGCCCCCTCTCGCTCATGGCCTACACCTCTTCCAGCATCACCTTCGTCTTGACTGCGTCCCTCGGTACCAGGGTGGGCCACAACGAGACCACTGGCCGGATGGGGAACGGCACCCCAAAGGCCGTCCCGATCCCGCCCAGGGTCCACAGGTGCGTGGCCTCCCGGCGGACCAGGTCGGCCTCCTCCCGCGTCCGCATCTTGGCCGCCACGCGCAGGCCCACCTCGTTCAGCTCACAGTCGAGAGCCGGGGCGGTCGGACCGTGCAGGGCGTTGACCCCCACATAGTCGAACCGGATCTCCTCCGGCTCCACCCCCACGCGATGCTTCAGCCGCTTGCGCACAATCTCCTCGGCCCGCTGCGCCTTTTCCAGGGCATCGGGCCAGGAAAAGAGCAGCAGTCCTTCCGCAATCCAGCCGTCGCTGTAGCCGATGCACAGCTTGAGCGTGTCGGGCCGCGGCTTCCCCCGGAACCCCTTCACCAGCACCCGGCTCTCGCCGACCTCCTGCACGGTGATGTCGCCCAGGTCGGCGATGCCGTCCGGCATGGTATAGTTGTGCGGATCGAGCACCTCGTACAGGAGCTGCTCTTTCACCGTCCACTGGTTCACGACCCCGCCGGTCCCGGGCGCCTTGGTGATGACGGCCTCGGGGATCTCGTTGACCTCGGCAATGGGAAATCCGATCTTCCAGGCATCCACCGCCTCCCGCCACTGGTTCGAGCCGCCGCCCGTGCTGAAACAGGCGCACTCCAGCAGGTGGCCGATGACGATGCCGGCGCCGATCTTGTCCCAATCACGGTCTTCAAAGCGCCAGCCAAACTCGTGCATCAACGCCCCCACAAAGGGCGCGCCGTCAGAGATTCGCCCGGCGATGATGTACTCGGCTCCCCCCTCCAGCGCCTCCAAGATCCCTTCCGAGCCGACGTAGGCATTGGCGGCCACGATGCTCCCGCGGATGCGGTCCAGGCCCTGCTCCCCCGTGTCCATGTTGCGAAAGGGCACGCCTTCCGCCTCCAGCTCGCCCAGCCTGTCGAACACGTCGTCGCCGCTGATCGTTGCCACCTTCAGGCCCCGGAAGCCCATGCGCCGGGCCAGTTCGATCACCTGGCGCCCCCCCTCCTCCGGGTTGGCCCCGCCGGCATTGGTGATCATGGTGATGTCCTTCTCGCGGGTGATCGGCAGCAACGTCTCGGTCCAGTGGATCAGGTCCGGGATAAAGCCGTGTTTCGGGTTCTTTTGCTTGTATCGCTGCAGGATGGCCAGCGTCAGCTCGGCCAGGTGGTCCAGGCCAAGGTAGTCGATCTCACCCTTGGCCGCGACGTCCACGGCCGGGTCGAGCATGTCGCCCCAATAGGCCGACCCGTTTCCCATTCGTATGGTCTTCATGGCGCTCTCTCCGCTGATGTGTTCATTCAGGCGTCCACGTGGACGATCACAGATTCCCCTTCCCCGATCCCGCCGCAGATGGACACCAGTCCCCACCCTCCGCCGCGGCTGCGCAGGGCCGAGATGACCGTCATCACCAGGCGGGCCGCCGTTGCTCCGGTGGGATGGCCGATGGCAATGGCCCCGCCGTTTACGTTGGTTTTCTCGCGGATGGCCGCGACTCGCTCGGGGTCCCCACCGCCCAGGATGTGGGTCGAGACCAGGGGCATGGCGGCGAACGCCTCGTTGATCTCGATCAGGTCCATCTCCTGGACCGTCATGCCCGCCTGGCGCAGGGCCTTCTCAGCCGCCACGGCCGGGATGCTCGCCAGCTTGTCGGGGTGGCCGGCGGCCATCGCCCAGGTCTTGATCGTCGCCAGGGGACGGATGCCCCGGCGCTGCGCTTCGGCCGCCGTGGCCAGCACCACCGCCGACGCACCCGTGCTCAGCCCCGGCGCGTTGCCGGCGGTGACGGTCGGGCTGTTGTAGATGGTAGGCAGCCGGGCGAGTTTCTCCAGGCTCGTGTCGGGCCGCACCCCCTCGTCCTTGTCCAGGACGATCGGCGGCCCCTTGCGCTGCGGCAGCTCCACCGGAACGGTCTCCCACCGAAAAAAGCCCGATTCCTGGGCGGCGGCGCAGCGCAGGTGACTGCGCACAGCCCAGCGGTCCTGCTCTTCGCGGCCAATGTTGTAGGCCACGGCCTCCTCTCCGGCCTGCACGGCTCGCGCCTTGCCGGTGCACGGACAACTGATGACCAGTTGATCCTTCAGGACAATGTCTCCCAGCCGGTTGCCCCAGCGGGCCGCATGCACGAAATAGGGCACCAGGCTCATGTTCTCCGTCCCGCCGCCGACCGAGACCCGCGCTTCGCCCAGGCGCAGCGCCCGCGAAGCCAGGTTGATCGCTGTCAGCGACGAGCAGCACGCCCGGTCTACCGTAGCCGCCAGCACCGCGTCCGGCATGCCTGCGCGCAGGGCCGCCTGGCGGGCAATCGACCGGTCCGAGCCCGGCAGGTTCACCCCCAGCACCACCTCGTCCACTTCCTCCGGCCGAACGTCCGCCCGGCGCAGGGCCTCGGCGATGGCCATGCCGCCCAGCTCCGGATGGGTCAAATCCTTGAGCGTGCCGCCAAAGACGGCAAACGGCGTGCGCGCTACCCCCAGAACAACCACCTCTTCCATGCCAGCCTCTAGCTTTCCCCAGTCTTGTGTGGCCCCGTGCTCTACAGCAAGCCCGCTTCGGCCAGCTCGCGGACCTGCTGTGGGCCGTAGCCCAACAGTCCCAAGATCTCTTCGTTGTGCTCGCCCAGGCGGGGCGCAGGCCGCGCCATCACCTGCCTCTGGTTCGACATCTTGATCGGCGGACCGACCAGTTTGACCCTGCCGGCCACCGGATCGTCCACCTCCACCAGCGCCCCCCGCGCCGCGGCGTGTGGACAATCCACGATCTCTTGGGCGTTCTGCACCGGGCCGATCGGCAGCCCCTGGGCCAGCAGCTTGTCAATCACCTCCTGCGACGACTGGCCGGCGAACCACCCCTCGACGATCGGTGTGAGGAATCCGCTGCGCATGTTCCTCGCCCGCGCCGGGCCGGAATCGGTCTCGCCGGCCACGCCCACCAGGTCCGGCCGCTCCATTGCCTCACAAAACCGCGACCAGTCACGCTCCGTGGGCACCACCAGGGCCACCCAGCCGTCCCGGGTTCGGAACGGCCCCCACGGGGCGATAAACGACTCGACGCCACGCTCCAGGACGCGGCCGGTGAGCGAGTAGGCCGTGATCGAGCGTTCCGCCAGCGAGATGATGGCATCGTACATCGAGATATCGACGTACTGCCCTTGGCCCGTCTGGCTGCGCTCGTACAGCGCGAACAACGTCCCCTGCACGGCCAGCGCCGCCGAGTACAGGTCGCCTAGGGCGATCCCCAGCCAGGTGGGCGGACCGCCCTCCTGCCCGCAGGTGTACATCAGCCCGCCCATGGCCTGGGCTACAATGTCGTACGCCGGCCGCGCCGAATAGATCCCTTCCAGCTCCGGCAGCGTGCCAAAGCCGCTGATAGACACGTACACCAGCCCCGGGTTCAGCGGCGCCAGGTCCTCGTAGCCCAGCCCCAGCTCGGCCATGGACCCCGGCCGCAGATTGTCGATGACCACGTCCGATATCCGGGCCAGCTCCTTGTAGATCTCTTTGCCCTTCGGCTCCTTTAGATTCAGCGTCAGGCTGCGCTTGCTGCGGTTGAACCGCATAAAGTAACCGCTGACTCGCTCGCCCGCCTCGTTCTTGATCACCGGCGCTCCTTCGCGCGCCGAATCGCCGTACTTGGGGCGCTCGATCTTGATCACGTCCGCCCCCCGGTCGCCCAGCGTCATGCTGCAATACGGACCGGCCACCTGTACCTCGTTCGACAGCACCCGAATGCCCGCCAGCGGCCCGATGTTCCTTTCCTGTGCCATTCTTCCTCCCGGAGTCCGAAGCTCAAATCGCAATCACGCGTGCCACTTGACACTTCACATCGCCGTCAATCCCCCGTCCACCGGGAGCGTCACGCCGGTGACGTACGATGAATCCTCCGAGGCCAGGAACAACGCCGCTCGCGCCAGCTCCTCCGGCTCGGCGACGCGGCCCAGGGGGATGCGGGCCACCAGCTCCTGCATCTTCTGCTCGGGATCCGGGGCCCGGTTGATAAAGCCGAGAAACATGGGCGTGCGCACTTCGCTCGGAGCGATGCCGTTCACCCGGATGTTGTGCGGGGCATAGTCGATGGCCATCTGCCGGGTCAGCGCCACCACCCCCCCCTTGGCCGCGCTGTACGGCGCCTGGTTGCGCGACGCCACCAGCGCACACATCGAGGCCAGGTTGATCACCGAGCCCCCGCCGCCGGCGATCATGTGCGGGATGGCGTACTTCGAGGGCAAAAAGACCCCCTTCAAATCGATCGCCATCGTCCGGTCCCACACCTCTTCGCTCGCCTCCACCACTGAAGCGGGGATGGTGACCGCGGCGTTGTTGACCAGGATGTCGATTCGACCATACGCCGCCAGGGCCGCCTGCACCATCCGCGCGGCGTCGGCCGCCACCGAGACGTCGGTCTGCACCGAAATCGCCTCGCCGCCCTTGCGCCGGATCCTTTCGACCGTCTCGCGCGCCCCCTCCGGCGCGCAATCGGCCACCACCACCCGCGCGCCCTCCTCGGCGAACAGCACGGCCGTGGCCTGGCCGATCCCACTCCCGCCCCCGGTGATGACCGCCACCTTGCCCGCGAGTCTCATCTCTTCCGTCTCCTTCCCTCAGCTCCACGGCGAGGCGAGGATCACGCCGCCGTCCACGTACAGCATCGCCCCGGTGACATAGCTGGCCTCTTCCGAGGCCAGGAACACCACCGCGTGGCCGATGTCCCGCGGGCTACCAAAACGGCGCAGCGGGATGCCCACCCTGACCCTCTCGGCGCTTGCCGGGTCCGACAGGCAGCCCTTGCTGCTCAGGCCGTTCCTAATCACGCCCGGCCCAATGGCATTAACATTGATCTCGTATGGGGCCAGGTCCAGCGCCAGCGCCCGGGTGAGCATCAAAATGCCTCCCTTGGAGGCGGCATAGTGGGGCTCGCCCGGCACCGGCATCTCGGACAGGATGGAGCCGATGTTGATGATCTTCCCTCGGCCCCCCGCCTCGACCATTGCCCGGGCGACGGCCTGCGAGCATAGCCACGCCCCCTTCAGGTTCACGTCGAGCGTCTTGTCCCACTCGGCTTCGCTGATCTCGAATACGGGGCGCAGAAACTCGACGCCGGCGTTGTTGACCAGGATGTCGATCCGGCCGGCCCAGGCAAGCGTCCCGCGCACCAGGCCGGCGACCGATTCCGAGTCGGACACGTCGGTCGCGACCACCAATGCCCGCCTGCCGAGCGCCAACACCTGCTCGGCGACGCGGCGAGCAGCCTCCGGGTCGAGATCGGCCAGGACGGCGTCGGCGCCCTCCTCGGCCAGGCGCAGGACGATCCCCTTGCCAATGCCGCCGCCGGCCCCGGTGACGACGGCCACTTTTCCTTCGAGTCTCATGCGCTCCCCTCTTTATACCAGGGTAAAGCCGCCGTCCACCACCAGGTCGGCCCCGGTGATCATGGCCGCTTCCTCCGACGCGAGGAACAGCACCGCGTGGGCAATGTCTTCCGGCAGGCACATCCTGCCCAGCGGGATCCGCCGGGCAAAGGCCTGCCTCTTCTCGAATGCGGCCGGGTCCCCTTGCAGAACCTCCAGCCGGTGGCGGGTGGGCTTGTCCATCGGTCCCGGCGACACGCTATTGACCCGGATCCTCTGCCCGGCATAGTCGCGGGCCATCTGCCGCGTGAGCATCACCAGGCCGGCCTTGGCCGCCCCGTAGGCCGCCTCGTAGGGCATCGGCCGCAGGCCGGCGACGGAGGCCGTGTTGACGATCGCCCCCCCGCCGCCCCGGACCATCTCCGGGATGGCATGCTTGCAGCACAAAAAGACCCCTTTCAGGTTGACGTCGAGAATCCGGTTCCAGTCCCCGACCTCCGTGCGCACCACGTCCGTCGCCTGGGGCAGGTCGATCCCGGCATTGTTGTGTAGAATATCGATCCGGCCGTACGCACCGACCGCCGCCAGCACCATCCCCTCTACCTCGCCCGGCTCCGAGACGTCGGCCCGGACGAAAAGGGCTTCGCTGCCGGCCTGGTCCCGGATCAGCGCGGCCGTCTCCTCCCCGCTGCGCTCGTCACAGTCCACGACCACGACCCGGCCTGCTTCGCGGGCAAAGAGCATCGCTGTTGCCCGGCCGATGCCCATCCCCGCCCCCGTCACCACGGCCACCTTTCCCGCGAACCTCACCCCTTCCCCCTTCCGCGCTCCAGACCCCTATATCCGGATCGCCACCGCCGCGGCGTCGTGCACGGCCTTGCGGTAATCGCCGGCCCCTTCACAGTCGCCCACCAGGTACACCTCACCGCCGCGCGCTTGCAGCGCCAGTCCCAGCGCGTTGTCTGGCGCGACGCCCACGGCCAGCACGATCGTGTCAAAGCCCGTCAGCCGCTCTTCCAGGCCGTACCGCCGGGTGTGCAGGTCCAGGCAGCCGTTGCTCTTCTCGATCCCAACCACCTGCGTCGAGGCCACGTAGCGAAAGCTCACGTTGGCCAGCTTGTCCAGGAGCGCCAGCTCAGAATCGTGGCTGATGTCGAGGAGGATGTCGTGCAGCATCTCCACCACCAGCACCCTTTTCTCCGGGTGCTTGTGTAGCAGGAACTCGGCCGTCTCCACGCCCATCGAATTGCCGCCAATGACCGCCACGTTCTCGCCGACCTCGACCGTCTCCCACAGGACGTCGTCGGCCGTCACCACGCCCGGCAGACCGGTGCCCGAGATGCTCGCCGGGATCAGCGGCTCTCCGCCCGTGGCCACGATCGTCACTTCCGGCCCGAATGCCTCCACGGCCTCCATTGTAGCCTCTGAGCTCAGGAGCACCTTCACCCCGAGCCGCCGCAGCTCCTTGTCAAAAAAGTCGAGCCACGCCTGCGTCAGCCGGTCCTTGTCGGGCGGCTTCATCGCCAACAACATCTTGCCCCCGATCTGGCCACCCTTTTCCATGATCGTCACCGCATGGCCGCGCCGGGCCGCGATGCGCGCCGCCTCCATCCCGGCCGGTCCCGCCCCGACGATGAGCACCTTCCTCGGTTGGTCGACCGGCTTGAGCGCCTCGTCATAGATCGCCTCTTTGCCCACCGCTGGGTTGACCGTGCAGCGCATGTCCTCCGGCCACACCGCCGCCCCCTTGGAGCAGCGCAGGCAGGGCAGGATCTCGTCCAGGCGCCCCTCTCGCGCCTTGTTCGGCATCTCCGGGTCCGCAAACAGCGGGCGGCCGATGGCCACCAGGTCCACCTTGCCGCGCGCCAGGACCTGCTCGGCGAAAAACGGGTCTTCGATCGCCCCGACGGTGATCACCGGGACGCTGGGCCCGACGGCCTCCTTCACCCCCTCTGCCAGGTAGACGTTGCAGCCCTGGGGCATGGCCGCCGGCAGGAAGGAAAAGTGCCCGCTCGGCGCCATGCCGGCCGAGACGTGGATCACCTCGGCCCCGGCTCCCACCAGGATCTTGGCGATCTCCTTGGCGTCGTCCAGCGTGTTGCCCCCGTTCACATAGTCGTGGCCGTTGATCCGCACCTGCAGGAGCATCCCCTCCCCGACGATCTCCCGGATCCGGACCAGGATTTCGCGCACGATCCGGGTGCGGCCCCAGGCGTCGCCGCCGTACCCGTCGGTGCGCCGGTTCTGATATGGCGACAGGAACCCGGAAAGCAGGTAGCCGTGGGCGCAGTGCACCTCCACTCCGTCAAAGCCGGCCTCCTGCGCCCGCCTCGCCGCCTGCCCGTACTCCTCCACCAGGCTCTGGATCTCGTCCACGGTGATCTCCCGGGTGGGGTCCTTGCGCACGGGGTCGGGGATCCCCGAGGGGCTCAGCGTGGGCGGACCGGCGATCAGGCCGTAGCGCTGCCGGCCGGCGTGGTGGAATTGCAGCGTGCAGCGCACATCGTAGGAGTGAATTACGTCCACCAGTTTCTTGAAGCCGGGGATATACTTGTCCTCGGTGATCCGCGTCATGTTCGGGTGCGAGCTGCCGCTCGGCACACTCACGTTCGTCGCGTTGACCACGATGTACCCCACCCCACCCCGGGCCCGTGCCCGATAGTAGTCGATCAGGCGCTCCCTGACGAACCCCTCAGAGCCGGGGACATAGATGGCCATTGGCGGCATGACCATGCGGTTCTTCACTTCAAAGGTACGGAACTGGAACGGCTCAAAGAGATGCTCAAACTGGACACTCATCCGGCACTCACCCTCCATAGATCTGTCGTTCTTTCCTTCCGCGCCCCCTTCGGCCGGACGGCTCCGGGGTCCACCGGCCGGCAACCCAATGCGACTCCGCCGCGGCTACCCTGCCATCTCTTGGACAAACTGATCCATCCGTCGGATCCCTTCCCGCAGGTCATCCTCCGACGAGGCCAGGGAGATGCGCACCAGGTCCCGGCCCACGTCGCCAAACGCCGTCCCCGGAGCCACCGCTACCTGCGCCTTTTCCAACAGGGCAAACGCAAAGGTCCGCGAATCCATGCCGCTGCGCGAGATATCGGCCATGGCATAGAACGCGCCACTCGGCCTGGAGGCCCACATGCCGGTTTCGCGCAGCAGGTCGTCCACGACATCGCGCCGGCGTTTGTACGCGGCCACCATCTGCTTGACCACCTCCTGGGGCCCCAGCAAGGCCGCCTCCGCCCCCTTCTGGGCAAAGCTCGTCACGCACGACATGGTGGCTTCCAGGACCTTGTTGATCACGTCTGCAAGCTCCGAGTGGGTCACCACGTAGCCCACCCGGTAGCCGGTCATGGCGTAGGTCTTGGAGAAGGTGAACGCCGAGATGACGTTGCCGTCCTTCCAGAATGAAGCGGGCGACACGTGTTCACCCTCAAAGACGATCTCGTCGTAACACTCGTCTGACAGAAGGAACAGGTCGTGCTTCTGGCACAGCCGCACGATCGCCTCCACCGCCGGACGCGGAAAGACGGCCCCGGTCGGATTGCACGGTGAGTTGATGATCAGCAGCTTGGTCCGGGGCGTGATCCGGCTCTCGAGCTCCTTGACGTCGGGCACAAAGCCCTGCGCCGCGTGCAGCGGATAGGGGATCATCCTGGCCGGCGAGTAGCTCAGCTCCAGCCGGTAGTTCGGCCAGGCCGGATCGGGCACCAGCAGCTCGTCGCCCTCTTCCAGCACGGCCAGCAGAGCCGCAGCGATGCCGCCCACCCCGCCGACCGTCACGTTGATCTGCGCCGGCGCCGCCTGGATGCCGTTGACTTGCTCCAGCTTGTCGGCCAGCAGCTCGCGCAGCGACAGCATCCCGGCTGTGGCCGTGTACTTGGTGTGCCCGTCCCGCACCGCCTTGACCGTCGCTTCGACGATGTGCTCCGGCGTCGGAAAGTCCGGCTGGCCCACCTCCAGCCGGATGGCCCCCGGCAGGGAAATCGCCTTATTCACGACCTCGCGGATGCCGGAGTGCGCCGTCTCGCTGGGTCCCGCTGCCAACCTCTTCATGTCATCCTCTCCTCGTCCCCCTCGTTCGCCCCGTTCCCCCCGTTCCGGCCCGTCTCCCGACCGGCTGCGTCCCTTGCCCTCAGGCCCCCGCCGGCGCGACCTTTGCCGTCGCCCCCAGGTACACCAACCTACCCCCCCGCACCACGTAGAAATCGATCTCCGCCTCCGCCCGGTCCCCCTCGGCGGTGAAGGCGATCGGGCCGCTGGCCCCCGAAAATCCCCGGGTCCGCGCCACCTCGGCCCGCACCGCCTCGCGGTCGCTCGCGCCGGTCAGCCGCAGCGCCTCGATCAAAATGCGGGCGGCATCGTACGCCTCCGCCGTGTAGATGCTGTAATCGGCCAACTTGGGGAATTGCCGGGCATATGCCTCGCGGAAAGCAGCAGCGCTGGGGCGCCCTGTGACGTCGATGCAGGCACTGGTGTAGTACGGGCCCACGACCTGCACCTCGGGGGTCTCCAGGTAGCGCGACGGCTTCAGGCCGTCGGCACCCAAGTAGGGGGCCATGACGCCCGCCGCGCGCAGCTCGTGGGCCATGGCCGACCCCTCCGCTTCGATCAGTCCGAAATAGACCAGGTCTGGCGCCGCGTCGCGCACCCGGCGGACTGCCTCCGGGAAGCGGCGCCGGCCGCGCCGGATGCCCTCAAACAGGACAATCTCTGCCCCCTGTCGCCGGGCCTCCTCGGCCACGATCTCGGCCAGCGGCTGCCCAAAGGCCGAGCAGTCGTGCAGCACGGCGATCCGTCTCACGCCCACGACGTGCACTGCGCACCGGGCCGCCTCGCGGCCCTGGACCTCGTCCGAGGCCACCACCCGGAAGAAGGTGTCCCATCCCTGGCGGCTGAGGCTCGGATTGGAGGCCGCCGGGCAGATGTGCGCCAGCCGGGCGGCATGGTAGACGGGCGCTGCTCCCTGGGTAGGAGTGCTGTTGAACGGACCGACCACGGCCAGGACGTCCGGGACCCGGCTCAGGCGCCGGGCGACGGCTTCCCCGGCCTCGGCGGTGCATTCGTCGTCCAGAGCCACTCGCTCGATCCAGAAGGGCAGGTCCCCCCGCTCGTTGGCCTCCTGCACGGCCAGTTCCACGGCGTGGTCCGCAGCCCGGCCGTGAACGCCCTCTTCGCCCGACAGTGGCACCGAATGTCCTAGTTTGACGGTCCTCGTCATCTCGTCCTGTCCCGTTGACCGCGTCCACACCCCGCTGAGGAGAGATCACGCGCACAGCTGCGCGACCTAGGCAGGGGATAGCTGCTGCATCTCGCCGCCTACGACCCACCACAGGGTGACCTGGGTATCACGCCGGTTCCCGTCTGGCTCGAACGAGATCGGCTCGGTAACCCTGTTCAAACGCAAAACGCTATTCCACAGTTCCGACATTGTAGCACCGACCAGGCCGCTTGTCAAGCATGCTTTTCGGCTTTCCCACGGCGCCACGGCTCTGCCCTCGCCGTCCCCCGTCGGGCGAACGTCGCGGGCCAGGCCGCCGCGCCGGCACCGGCCCGAGGCCGGCGCCGTGCGGACGGTCCAACCCCTCCTTGCGCTTTCAGCTTCCGGGTGGGTTGATAGTGGAGGCCCGCGTGCCAGGTCCTGCAGCCGGTGTGGCTCCGAGCCGAGACCGCCGGCAAGCTGCGCCGGGCGGCGGAGGTGTATGGGGCAGAGGCGGGCGCCTGGAAGGTTGTCCACATCACCAGTTGTTTGTCGTGGACATCCAGAGCCATAATGCGTCTCGGCAGCGGGACTATGGATCGCAGGCTTTCGCCCACGCCGTGACCTCAAGATTGCACCCCGGCGCGTGACTGTTCGAAGTTTGGTAACAGATGCGAGTAGGCGCCTTGTTATCAGGCTTACCGTTTTCTTTGAGTGACTACGCGAGCAAAAGCGCCAAATCGGCACCGCCGCGTTCTAAGTAGGTAACAGAAAGTCTCTTGCACTTTCCCGGCTGTTGTGGTAGAACAATCTGGGAGGTGCAAGATGCTGTATGCTCGACAACCAACCGATGCAGAACATCAGGAATTGCAGCGCATGGTCCGTCAGGAGGTGGGCCGCGTGAGCCGACGTGCCCAGATCGTTTTGGCGTCTGTTCGGCGCAACTCGGTGCCCGACATCGCTACCGTCTTTGGGGTTAGTCGGAACACCGTCCGTTTGTGGCTCCATCGCTTCAATGTGTACGGCCCTGCCGGCCTGTATGACGAGGAGCGCAGTGGCCGACCGCGCAAGCTCACCCAGGAGGTGCAAGA